>NZ_JBITSN010000022.1:0-81014 GCF_044540975.1 Streptomyces sp. NPDC085927 | reverse complement strand
GGCCCCCGGGGGGGCGGGGTGCCGGGCGCGGCGCGCGGGGGCCCGGTTGGGGGCGGCGGGGCGCGGAAGGCGCGGGGGGGGGGGCGGCGGCCGCCGCCGCGGCCCCGGGCCCGGGTCCGCGGCGGCGCTCTCGCGTGTCCCGTACGGGACGGCGGGCCTGTTCTACACCGCCGCCACCGCCGTATCCCGGTCGTCGTTCCGGTCGTCGTCCGCGGGCCGGCGGGCGAACTGGGTGCGGTGCAGTTCGGCGTAGCGGCCGCCGGCCGCCAGGAGCTCCTCGTGCGTGCCCCGTTCCACGATCCGGCCGGCCTCGACGACCAGGATCCGGTCCGCGGCCCGGACGGTGGACAGCCGGTGCGCGATGACGATGGCCGTCCTGCCCTCCAGGGCCTCCGTGAGTGCCTCCTGGACGGCCGCCTCGGAGGTGTTGTCCAGGTGGGCGGTGGCCTCGTCGAGGAGGACGACCCGCTGCCGGGCGAGGAGCAGCCGGGCGATGGTCATGCGCTGGCGCTCACCGCCGGAGAACCGGTAGCCGCGCTCCCCTACCACCGTGTCCAGGCCGTCGGGCAGGGAGCGTACGAGGTCGTCCAGGCGGGCGCGGCGCAGCGCGTCCCACAGCTCGGGCTCGCTCGCGGCGGGTGCGGCCAGCAGCAGGTTGGCACGGACGGTGTCGTGGAAGAGGTGGCCGTCCTGGGTGACCATGCCGAGGGTGTCGCGCAGCGACCCCGCGGTCAGGTCCCGGACGTCGACGCCGCCCACCCGCACCGCGCCCGAGTCGACGTCGTAGAGGCGCGGCAGCAGCTGCGCGATGGTCGACTTGCCGGCGCCGGAGGAGCCGACGAGGGCCACGGTCTGCCCGGGTTCGGCGCGGAAGGAGATGCCGTGCAGAACCTCGGTGCCGCCGTGCGTGTCCAGGGCGGCGACCTCCTCCAGGGAGGCGAGGGAGACCTTGTCGGCGGACGGGTAGCCGAAGCGGACGTCGTCGAACTCCACGGAGACCGGGCCCTCGGGGACGGCGCGGGCGTCCGGCTTCTCCTCGATGAGCGGCTTCAGGTCCAGCACCTCGAAGACCCGCTCGAAGCTGACCAGTGCGCTCATCACCTCCACCCGCGCCCCGGCGAGGGAGGTCAGCGGCGCGTACAGGCGGGTCAGCAGCAGGGCCAGGGACACGACCGCGCCGGGCTCCAGGGAACCGCGCAGGGCGAGGTGGCCGCCGATGCCGTAGACGAGGGCCAGGGCGAGGGCGGAGACGAGGGTGAGCGCGGTGATGAACACGGTCTGGGCGGTGGCCGTCCGTACGCCGATGTCCCGGACCCGGCGGGCGCGCACCGCGAACTCCTCCGACTCCTCCTGCGGGCGGCCGAAGAGTTTGACCAGGGTGGCGCCGGGTGCCGAGAAGCGCTCGGTCATCCGGGTGCCCATGGCCGCGTTCAGGGCGGCGGCCTCGCGCTGCATCCCGGCCATGCGGCGGCCCATGCGCCGGGCGGGGATCACGAACACCGGCAGCAGCACCAGGGCGAGCAGGGTGATCCGCCAGGACAGGGTGAGCATCACGGCCAGGGCGAGCACCAGCGTGACGACGTTGCCGACCACGGTGGACAGGGTGTTGCTGAAGGCCCGCTGGGCGCCGATCACGTCGTTGTTGAGACGGGAGACGAGCGCGCCCGTACGGGTGCGGGTGAAGAACGCGACCGGCATCCGCTGCACGTGGTCGAAGACGGCGGTCCGCAGATCGAGGATGAGTTCCTCGCCGAGGGAGGCCGACAGCCTCCGGCCGAGGATGCCGAGGGCCGCCTCCACCACCGCGATCAGCGCGATGAGCAGGGCCAGCCGGACGACCGTGGCCGAGTCGCCGTCGGAGACGATGGTGTCGACGACGCGTCCGGCCAGTACGGGGGTGGCGACGGCGAGCAGCGCGGTGGCGGCTCCGAGCAGGACGAAGAGGGTCATGCGGCGGCGGTGCGGGCGGGCGAAGCCCGCGATGCGGCGTAGCGTTTCCCGCGCGAAGGGGCGGCGTTCCTCCTCGGCGTTCATGACGCTGTGCAACTGGGTCCAGGCGGTGGTCTCCATGCTCATGCCGGAGAAGGTAGAACCTCAAGCATTGTCGAGGTCAAGGCTCGCCATCCGTTCGGGTCATGTGAGGTCCGTATGACGCTCCAGCAGTCGCTGCCCGGCCGTAAGCCGCCGTCCGGCCTGCCGCCACCCGCAGTTGGCGCGGGGCGGAAAGACTTCTCCGATGTGACGCGGACCCTCCGCAGGATCCTGTACGTACTTCCCCTGCTGCTCGTGACCGTGCTCGCGGTGCGGCAGCGATCGGTGCTCGCCGACGGCTTCGTCCATCTGGGCACCGCGCGGTGGCCCTGGCTGCTGGCCGCGGCCGGCGCGACCTGTCTGACCTGGGTGGCCGCCGCGTGCACCCGGCAGGGCGCGGTCCTCGAACGGCTCCCCGCGCGGCGACTGCTGGCCACGCAGTTCGCGGCGGGCGCGGCCAACCATCTGCTGCCGACGGGGCTGGGCGCGAGCGCGGTCAACCTGCGGTTCATGACGGTGTGCGGGCTGTCCCTGACCCGCTCCTCGGCCGCCCTCGCGCTGTACCTGCTGGCGGAGTCCGTCGGCCGGGTGGCCCTGCTGGGTGTGCTGCTCGTCGTGTTCCCGGACGTGCTGCGCCCCGGATCCCTGCTGCCCGAGGGCGCGTCGGGCCCCCTGCTGCTCGCGCTCGGCACGGTGCTGGTGGTCGCGGTGGCCGTGCTCGCGCTCGTACGGCGGGTGCGGACGGCCGTGGTCTCCTTCCTGCGGACGGCACTCGGCGAGGCCCGGTCGGTGCACACCCGGCCGTCGAGGGCACTGGCGCTGTGGGGCGGTGCCCTCGCGTTCCCGGCGCTGCAGGCGGCGGCGCTGATCCTGGTGGGGCGGGCGCTGGGGCTGTCGGTGCCGATCGCGCACATGGCGGTGGCGTATCTCGCGGCGACCGTCGCGGTCGCGCTGGTGCCCACGCCGGGCGGGCTCGGTTCGGTGGAGGCCGCCCTGGTCGTGGCGCTGGTCGCGGTGGGCGGGGCGGCCGCGGTGGCCACCGCGGTGGTGCTGGCGTTCCGGGTCGTCACGGTGTGGCTGCCGTTGCTGCCCGGCGCGCTGACACTGGGCGCGCTGGTGCGGCTGAAGGTGATCTGACCAGGGTGGCGGCAGGGCGCCTCCCGGCCACGGCGTGGTACGAACTGCCCTGCCGGATACGGCAGGATGAGCGATCGTGCCGGCCGCCGGCCGGCCGGTTCGGCACGGCACACCCTCCCGGGCCGCACCCTCCCGGGCACCCCCGAATGCGAACAGGTGACGAGACGTGACACGACATCACATACGCCCCACGGCACGGGCCCTCGCCGGAGGTGAGCGATGACGCGCGCGCTCACCATGAACGACGTGCTGTTCGCCGGTATCGCGATCGTCGCGGGCCTGGTCGCGGCGTTCCTGCTGCGCATGCTGCTGCGCTGGCTGGGCCGGCACGCGGACCGGACCCAGTGGCGCGGCGACGACGTCGCCGTGGACGCCCTGCGCATGATCGCGCCGTGGGCGGCCCTCGCGGGCGGCGCCGCGTCCGCGGCGGCCGCGCTGCCCCTGACCCGGACCGTGCAGCACAACGTCAACCAGGTGCTGACGGTGCTGGTCATCTTCGCGGCGACGCTGTCGGTGTCGCGGGTGGTGGCCGGCCTGGTGCAGTCGGTGACCCAGGCCCGGTCCGGCGTCGCCGGCTCGGCCACGATCTTCATGAACATCACCCGGATCCTGGTCCTGGCGATCGGCTTCCTGGTGGTGCTCCAGACCCTGGGCATCTCCATCGCCCCGATGCTCACCGCTCTCGGCGTCGGTGGCCTGGCGGTCGCGCTGGCACTCCAGGACACGCTCGCCAACCTGTTCGCGGGCATCCACATCCTCGCCTCCAAGACCGTCCAGCCCGGTGACTACATCCGGCTGAGCAGCGGCGAGGAGGGCTATGTCGAGGACATCAACTGGCGTCAGACGACGGTCCGCGAGCTCTCCAACAACCTGGTGGTCATCCCCAACGGGCAGCTCGCGAAGACGAACATGACCAACTTCATGCGCCCCGAGCAGGAGCTGACCATCCTGGTGCAGGCCGGGGTGTCGTACGACAGCGACCTGGAGCAGGTCGAGCGGGTCACCAAGGAGGTCGTCACCGAGGTGATGACGGAGATCACCGGCGCGCTCCCGGAGCACGAGCCGGCGGTGCGTTTCCACACCTTCGGCGACTCCCGCATCGGGTTCACCGTGATCCTGGGCGTCGGCGAGTTCAGCGACCAGTACCGGATCAAGCACGAGTTCATCAAGCGCCTGCACCGGCGCTACCGCGAGGAGGGCATCCGCATCCCGTCGCCCGCGCGGACGGTGGCGTTGCAGCAGGGCTCGGTGGTGTTCCCGCAGCAGCGCGGCACCGAGCCGGAGCCGGGCGACATGACGGCGTTCCGCCCGGTCTGACGTACGGCGGACGGACCGGGCCGCGGAGCCCGCCGCGGCCCGCGGCGGGCGGGCGGGACGGCCGCCGCCGGAGTCCGAAACCCATGGGGTCCGGCACGGTCGGCCCCCATGCGGTCCGGACCCCTGTCGAGCTCAGGACGCGTACGGGATATCTTGATGTCGAGCAATGTTGCAGACGTGGAGCGGAGCACCCGGTGACTGACTCGACCATCATCTATACGCACACTGACGAGGCCCCGGCCCTGGCGACGTATTCCTTCCTGCCGGTGGTCCGGGCGTACGCCTCCCAGGCCGGTGTCCCCGTGGAGACGCGTGACATCTCGCTGGCCGGACGCATCATCGCCGTGTTCCCGGAGTACCTCACCGAGGACCAGCGCATCCCGGACGCCCTCGCCGAGCTCGGTGAGCTGGCGAAGACCCCCGCGGCCAACATCATCAAGCTGCCGAACGTCTCGGCGTCGATCCCGCAGCTCAAGGCCGCGGTCGCCGAGCTCCAGGGCCAGGGCTACGCGCTGCCGGACTACCCGGACGACCCGAAGACCGACGAGGAGCGGGAGATCCGCGCCCGCTACGACAAGATCAAGGGTTCCGCCGTGAACCCGGTCCTGCGTGAGGGCAACTCCGACCGCCGCGCCCCCGCCTCGGTCAAGAACTACGCCAAGAACCACCCGCACCGCATGGGCGCCTGGAGCGGCGAGTCCAAGACCAATGTGGCGACGATGGGCGAGAACGACTTCCGCTCCACCGAGAAGTCCACGGTGATCGCCGAGGACGGCGCGCTGCGCATCGAGCTGGTCGGCGACGACGGCACCACCACGGTGCTGCGCGAGTCCGTACCCGTCCTGAAGGACGAGGTCGTCGACGCCTCCGTGATGCGGGTCGCCGCGCTGCGCGAGTTCCTCACCGCGCAGGTCGCCCGCGCCAAGCAGGAGGGCGTGCTGTTCTCCGTGCACCTGAAGGCCACGATGATGAAGGTCTCCGACCCGATCGTCTTCGGCCACGTGGTGCGCGCCTTCTTCCCGAAGACGTTCGCGCAGTACGGCGAGCAGCTCGCCGCGGCCGGGCTCAGCCCGAACGACGGCCTGGGCGGCATCTACAAGGGCCTCGAGGGCCTGCCCGGGGGCGCGGAGATCAAGGCGTCCTTCGACGCCGAGCTCGCCGAGGGCCCGGCGCTGGCGATGGTCGACTCCGACAAGGGCATCACCAACCTGCACGTCCCCTCGGACGTCATCGTGGACGCCTCCATGCCGGCCATGATCCGCACCTCCGGCCACATGTGGGGCCCCGACGGCGAGGAGGCCGACACCCTCGCGGTGCTGCCGGACTCCAGCTACTCCGGCGTCTACCAGGCCGTGATCGAGGACTGCCGTGCCAACGGCGCCTTCGACCCGTCCACGATGGGCTCGGTCCCGAACGTCGGCCTGATGGCGCAGAAGGCCGAGGAGTACGGCAGCCACGACAAGACCTTCGAGATCCCGGTCACCGGCACCGTCCGCCTGGTCGACCGGGCCGGCAACGCCGTCCTGGAGCAGGCCGTCTCCGCCGGTGACATCTTCCGTGCCTGCCAGACCAAGGACGCGCCGATCCGCGACTGGGTCAAGCTGGCCGTCACCCGCGCCCGCGCCACCGGCTCCCCGGCCGTGTTCTGGCTGGACGAGACCCGCGCCCACGACGCCAACCTGATCGCCAAGGTCGAGCAGTACCTGGCCGAGCACGACACCGAGGGCCTGGACATCCGCGTCCTGAACCCGGTCGAGGCCACCAAGCTGTCGGTGGAGCGCATCCGCCGCGGCGAGGACACCATCTCGGTCACCGGCAACGTGCTGCGCGACTACCTGACCGACCTGTTCCCGATCCTGGAGCTGGGCACCAGCGCCAAGATGCTGTCGGTCGTCCCGCTGATGGCGGGCGGCGGCCTGTTCGAGACGGGTGCGGGCGGTTCCGCGCCCAAGCACGTGCAGCAGCTGGTCAAGGAGAACTACCTGCGCTGGGACTCCCTGGGCGAGTTCTTCGCCCTGGTGCCCTCCCTGGAGCAGTTCGCGGAAACCACGGGCAACGCCCGCGCCAAGGTCCTCGCCGACGCACTCGACCGCGCCACGGCGACCTTCCTCAACGAGGACAAGTCCCCGAGCCGTCGCCTCGGCGGCATCGACAACCGCGGCAGCCACTTCTACCTGTCCCTGTACTGGGCGCAGGAGCTGGCCGGGCAGAGCGAGGACGCGGACCTGGCGAAGGCCTTCGCCCCGCTGGCCGAGACGCTCGCCGCGAACGAGCAGAAGATCGTCGACGAGCTGATCGCCGTGCAGGGCGAGCCGGCCGAGATCGGCGGCTACTACCAGCCCGACCCGGCCAAGGCGGCCGCGGTCATGCGTCCGTCCACCACGTGGAACGAGGCGCTGGCGTCCCTGAGCTGACGCCACCGGGCAGCCCTTGAGGCCAACCCTCGGGGGCTTCCCGTTCCGCCCCGGCCGGCAGTACGCCCGGCCGGGGCGGAGCCGTGTCCGGGCGTGCTCGCCCCCGACACGGCTCCGGCTCCGGCTCCGGCTCCGGCTCCGGCTCCGGGGTCACCATTCGCGTGGGGCGATCAGCTCCTCCACGTCGGCGTCCGTGAACCCGTAGGCCTGGGCGACGAACCAGAAGTCCTCGGCTATCGCCTCGCGGCCCACCGTCTCGATCATGCTGCCCGCCTCCTCGAACGCGGCCTCCAGATCGTTGAACTCCTCGGTCGCGGCATGGGTGAGGACATGGAGAGCGGGCAGGCCGGCGGGACGGTCCGCCTCGATCCGCGCGCACAGGGCGAGCAGGACGGCGCGGCCGCGGTCGACGACGTGGTCGGGGTAGTAACCGTCCTGGTACAGGGACCGGAGGAACGGGTGGGCGGTGATCCGGTCGTTGGCGAGCGGCATGGGCGGTCCTCGGTCTCGGTGCGCAGGCAGCGTTGTCAGTGGCGTGTGGCACCTTGATCCTGTCGCGCACCACTGACAACGCACTTGGAGCAGTCGTATGACCGATGTCCCGCCGGTACCGCAGGTCCCGCACGCCCCGCAGTCCTTCAGTCTTCTTCCCGGGGCCGGGGACTCCCCCGTGATTCTTCATGTGCCGCACTCCTCACGGGAGATACCGGCCGAGGTGCGGTCCGGGATCGTGCTGGGCGACGCGGAGCTGGAGCGGGAGCTGGACCACATCACCGACGCGCACACCGCCGCGATCGCCGAGGCTGCCGCCGAGGCGGCCGGGATCACTCCGTGGCGGTTCGTGAACGGGCTGTCCCGGCTGGTGATCGACCCCGAGCGCTTCCCGGACGAGCGGGAGGAGATGCTGGCGTCCGGGATGGGCGCGGTCTACACCCGGACCACGCACAAGGAGGCGCTGCGGCCCGACGGGTTCGACCACGGGCCGCTGATCGAGCGGTACTTCCGTCCGTACGCGCAGGCCATGACCCGGGCGGTGGCGGACCGTCTGGCGGCCACCGGGCGGGCCGTGATCATCGACGTCCACTCCTACCCCACCGCGCCCCTGCCCTACGAACTCCACGGCGCGGGCCCGCGCCCGCCGGTCTGCCTGGGCACCGACGCGTTCCACACACCGCCCGGTCTGCTCGAGGCGGCCCGCGAGGCGTTCGCGCCCTGCGGGGAGACGGGACTGGACAGCCCGTTCGCCGGGACGTACGTGCCGCTGGAGTTCTAC
The DNA here is from genome assembly GCF_044540975.1 of Streptomyces sp. NPDC085927. Lineage (NCBI taxonomy): Bacteria > Bacillati > Actinomycetota > Actinomycetes > Kitasatosporales > Streptomycetaceae > Streptomyces > Streptomyces sp. NPDC085927. The sequence goes on along the minus strand of NZ_JBITSN010000022.1, from coordinate 72,842 downwards.
GGGAAGCGGGCGGAGGTGACGGCGCTGATGGTGGAGATCCGCAGGGACACGTACATGACCGAGCCGGGCGGTCCCGCGGGCCCGGGCCTGCGGGACCTCGCCTCGGCTCTCCGGACCCTGGTGGAGGCCGTGTCGCGCTGACCGGGTGCTCTTTCCCGTCACCCGGGCGTGGCGCGTCGCGCCACGCCCGGCCCGGGGCACGGGTCAGGTCCGCAGCCACTCCGTCTCGACCACGTCCCCGCCGGTCCGCAGGCGCAGGGCGAACGGGCCGGAGGGCGGGGTGGCACCGGTGAAACGGCCCATGTCGTCGGCGGTGAGGGAGGAGCCCGGCCGAGGTCCGCCCAGCACCTCGATCCGGGCCGGCTGGGGCGGCATCAGCTGCCCCATGAGGCCGTGCGCGGTCACCTCGACGTCCACGGTCACCTCGCCCGCGCTGAAGGTGAGCATCCGCGGCGGGTCCTCGGTCCCTCTGACCGGGATGGCGTCGACCAGCGAGTCGAAGGTCAGCTCGGCCACCTTGGCGTCCAGGTCGTGCAGGGCGTAGGCGTCCACGGCGATCTGCAGCAGCGCCGGCGGCAATGGGTCCAGGACTGCGGCGGCCTGCCGGAGTTCCTCCTCCAGCAGGTCGGCGTCGAGGCCGGCCTGCTCGTCGAACGCGCCGTCGTCGAGGCCGTCGTCCATTCCCTCGCGCGTACGGTCCGTACCGTCCATGCCGTTCACATCGCCCCCCGTTCCTCGAGCCGGGCCCGCAGCCGGCGCAGACAGCGCTGGCGCAGGGGCCCGATACTGCCCACCGCGATACCGAGCGCGGCGGACACCTCCTGATAGCTCGGCGGCGGCGAGGCGATCAGCACGCGCAGCAACTGCCTGCACCGGTCGCCGAGTTCCTCGAACTCCTGCCACATCCGCCGTACCCGTTCGCTCTGGGCGGCGGCTTCCTCCGCCTCCAGCAGCGACTGCTCCGGTGTGTCTTCCTCGCTGACCCGGTCCAGGAGCTGCGGGTCGTCCGTCAGGGTCAGCCGGCGCGCGTTCCTGAGCACCTTCAGGCACTCGTGCCGCGCCGTACTGGCCAGCCAGGCGCCCGTCTTCTCCGGTTCCCGGATCCGCCCCAGGTTCTGGGCGAAGCGGAACCACACCGTCTGGCAGACCTCGTGCGCGTCCGCCTCGGAGAGCCGGTAGGAGCGCACCACGGACCACACCAGGGGGCCCAGACCCTCCACGATCGACTTCCAGGCCGCCGCGTCACCGCCGGCGGCGGACTGGACCAACGCGCCGACATCAGTACGCTCCACGGTCCCACCCCTCGTGTACGGCAAGTCATCGTACGCCGCGGAGGGAACGGTTCCGGACCTCATGCCCGGGCGGAGGGGAGCGTGACCGGCGTGGGACGCCAGGTGGCCGGAATGAGCGCCGGTACGTTCGCCCCGCGCACCTCGGCGACCTCGCTGTTCGCGTCCATCAGCTGCTGCCGGGCCGCGCGCGGGTCGGTCTCGGCCCGCGCGGTCATGTGGGCGGCGATCATGCCGACGGCGACAGGCGTGGCGAACGAGGTGCCGCTCCACTGGGCGAGGCCCTCGAACATCACCTGGTCCGGCTTGCCGGAGCCGCCCTCCTCGCTCAGGACGCCGGTGTGCCGGGGGTGCCGGCAGGTGCAGGCGTAGCCGAAGCCGTAGCGGCAGGCGTCGTAGGTGGAGTGCTGGTACACGTACGGCACGGGGGTGTCGAAGCCGGTGAGCGCGCTGGTGAGGCGCTCGCCGGGAGCGTAGGCCTTCACCCAGGCGCCGTGGTTGCTGAAGCAGGCGCCGAACTCGCCGTCGCCGCGCAGGGCGCCGATCGACAGGACGGCGTTCTCGAAGCCGGGGAGGTCGGCGTAGGCGGCGGGCCAGAACGGGGAGGCGCTGGAGTTGTTGCCGGCGCATGCGACGAGCAGGGTGCGCTGCTGCCGGAGTTCCTGCATGAAGGCGTCGACGCCGAGCAGTCCGTCGGTGCGGCCGTTGGAGGTGCCGGCGGAGAGGCTGAGGATGTCGGGCCAGCCGTCCTGGTCGACGGCTTCGAACAGCTTCTCGCCGAACTCGGACTCCAGGATGGCACCGGCGTCGTTCAGGGTGCCGCGGACGGTGATGTCGGTGTTGGGGGCGACGGCCGCGACGAGCCCCGCGATGAACGTGCCGTGGCCGCAGTACTGCTTCAGGATGCCGTCGTCCCCGCACTCCTCGACCTGGGCGTCGCCCCGGGTGTGGGCGAGGAGCGGGTAGGAGCGGTAGTCGTTCATGAGGCCGGTGTCGATGACGAGTACCCCGACGGCGCCGTCCGGGGTGTGGGCGCCGTCGGCGAGGGCCGGGTTGGGCTGCGCGCCGGCCTCCACGGGCACGGGCTCGTCGCCGGGGCAGGCGTTGACCGCGATCGACACCACGTGGTTGCGGCTGACCAGCCGGCGGCCGGTGCGGCCCTCCGGCGCCCGCAGGGCGCGCAGGGCGCCCGCGACGGCGGGGTCGCCGCTGCCGTCACCCTGCCCGGGGTCGGCGACCTGGATGCGGGTGATGCCCGAGCGGTTGGTCTCCGGGCTCGTCCGGCGCACGTGATCGGCGGTCAGGCCCGCGAACGTGGTGAAGTGCTGCCGCACGGTGTCCTCGACGAGGCGCGCCTCCTCGCCGTCGCGGGCGAGCACGACGCCCTTCTCGTAGAGGAACTCCCCCGCGTCGTCCGGGCCGACCGCCAGGGGGACGTCGGGCATGGAGCGCTGGATCTGGTCGTACTGCTCACGGAATCGCTGTGGTGCCATGGCGTGTCCTCCACCGGGGCGATGGCGGCCGGGGCCGCGGAAGCTGTCGTAGAGCGGTGATGTCGTAGGACGGTGCTGGTGTCGGGTGGTGCCGGTGTCCGGCCGGGCCGTCGGCGAAAGGCGCGTCGTGAATCAGAGTCGTGGGGCGGCCGTTTGATACAACATCGCACCTGTGAGGCACGGTTGCGGAGCACTACCATCCATGAGGTGACAGCGGGAAGCGAATCGGTGCTGGAATTGCTGCCGATGGTGTTCGCCGACCCGGGCCAAGCCCTGGCGAAGGCGGAAAAGGTGCTGGGCGACCGTCCCTCGCCGCTGCACGCGTCCGTCGCCCACCAGGTGATCGGCATCTGGCAGCGGGACTTCGGCGACATGCGGCTGGCCCTGACCCATCTGCGGCGGGCCCGGGACTGGGCGGCGCGCGCGGACTCGGCCGAGCGGGAGGCGGACGTCCTGGGCACCCTCGGGGTGGCGTTGGTGCACGCGGGGCGCACCCGGCAGGGCCTGGACGCCCTGGGGCGTGGCGTCGAGCGCGGTACCGGGCACACCCGCGCGCGGGTGCTGTTCCGGCGTGCCTACTCGTGGTGGGTGCTGGGGCATCACAAGGAGGCGCTGGAGGACGTGCGGCGGGCCATCACCGTGCTGCGGCAGGCGGACGACGTGATCTGGACGGCGCGCGCCCTGACCCTGCGCGCGACGGTGCATCTGGCGCTGGGTGCGGTGAAGCAGGCGAACGCCGACTTCACCGCGGCGGAGGCGCTGTGGGACACCACGGGCCAGGAGCACGACAAGGCGGACGCCGTGGAGAGCCGGGGTCTTGCCGCGTTCCGCTCCGGTGACGTCCCGGTGGCGCTCAGGCTGCTCGACGAGGCGGAGGAGCGCTACGCCAAGCTCGGCACGCCGACGTTCATGCTCGACATCCGGCGCTGCGAGGTGCTGATGGCGGCGGGACTGCCGTCCGAGGCGCTGGCGGGGGCGGACGCGGCGGTCAAGACGCTCGACGGGATCGGCGGCCAGTCCACCCGCAAGGCGGAGCTGCTGCTGGCCGCCGCGCGGGCCGCCCGGCTGGCGGACGACCCGCAGACGGCGATCGCCCGCGCGGCGCTCGCCGTACGGCTGTTCGCGGGGCAGCGGCGCACCTGGTGGGAGACGCACGCGCGGCTGGTGCTGATCGAGGCGCGGCACGCGGCCGGGCGCGGTTCGGGGCGGCTGGTCGCGGAGGCGGCGGCGGTGGCCGACCGGCTGGCCGCGCTGGGCGCGCCGGCCGCGCCGGAGGCCTCGCTGCTCGCGGGCCGGATCGCGCTGGACCTCGGCTGGACGGCGGACGCCGAGCGGCATCTCGCGGTCGCCGCCCGCAGCAGACGCAGCGGGCCTCCGCTCGCGCGGCTGACGGGCTGGGCCGCGCAGGCGCTGCGGGCGCAGGCGGCCGGGTCCGCTCGGGGTGTCCTGGAGGCCTGCCGTCGAGGGCTCGACGTGCTCGACGACCACCGGATGACGCTGGGCGCGTCGGAGCTGCGGGCGCGTGCCACCGCGCAGGGCGCGGAGCTGGCCGCCCTGGCCCAGCGGGCGAGCCTGGTCTCGGGCGGGCCGCGGCGGCTGCTGGTGTGGAGCGAACGCTGGCGGGCCACCGCGCTGTCCACGCCGCCCACCCGGCCGCCTGCCGACCCGGCGCTGCTCCGCGGCATGACCGCCTACCGGGAGATCGCCGCCCGCGCGGAGGAGGCCCGGATGGACGGCAGGGCCGTGCCGGCGCTGGAGCGGGAACAGCGGCGTCTGGAACGGGAGATCCGCTCCCGCACCCTGCACATGCGTGGCACGGCGGCCGACGGCCGGGGCCGGTTCGACGTCGGGGGCCGGTTCGACGTGGGCAGGCTGCTGCGGCGGCTGAGCGACAGCGGTGACGTCCAACTGGTGGAACTCGCCGTGCTCGACGGGCGGGTGCAGGTGCTGCTGTGCGGGCAGGGGCGGGTACGGCGGTTCGAGGCGGGTCTCCTGGCCGCGGCGGAGACCGAGGCCGAGCATGTGCAGGCCGGGCTGCGGCGCCTCGCCCATCCGGGGGCCCAGGCGCGGCTGCCGGTGGTGGAGGCCGCGGGCCGGCGTCTGGAGGAGCTGTTGCTGGGTCCGGCGGCGGCGCATCTGGGCACCGGCCCGCTGGTGGTCGTACCGCCGGGGCGGCTGCACCGGGTGCCGTGGGCGCTGCTGCCGTCGCTGCGGGACCGGGTGCTCAGTGTGTCGCCGTCGGCGAGCGGCTGGCTGCGCGCGCGGGAGACCGCGCCGCCGTCCGGGGGCCGCCAGGTGCTGGTGCGCGGCCCCGGGCTGGCGACGGGCGGTGCGGAGGTGCCGGAGCTCGCCGGCCGGTACGGCGGGGCGAGGGTCCTGGAGGAGGACGGGGCGAGGGTGGAGCGGGTGCTGGAGGAACTGGACGGGGCCGAGCTGGCGCACATCGCCGCGCACGGCGAGTTCCGCGCGGACGGTCCGCTGTTCTCCTCGCTGCGGATGGCCGACGGGCCGCTGATCGTGCACGACTTCGAGCGGCTCGACCGCAGCCCGTACCGGATCATCCTGTCCTGCTGCGACACCGCGCGGTTCGCCAGTGTGGGCGCCGACGAACTCCTGGGCCTGGTCACGGCGTTGCTGCCGCTCGGCACGGCGGGTGTGGTGGCGTGCAGCGCGCCCGTGAACGACGCGGCGGTGGTGCCGCTGATGCTCGCGCTGCACAAGGGGCTCGACGCGGGGCTGTCCCTGGCGGAGGCCCTGCGTGACGCGCGGGCCTCGCTGCCGGACGACGCGATGCACCGGGCCACCGGGTGGGCGTTCTCGGCGTTCGGCGCGGCCTGAGCCGAGCGGACGGCCCCCGGGCCCGGAACACGAGGGGTCAGGCGGGCTGCGCCTCCCGGAGTTCGGCCGGCCGGAGTTCGGTCCGCCGGGAGTCGGCCGCCCGGGAGTCGGTCAGCCGGGGCAGGGCGGTGCGGTCGCTCGCGCCGAGGCGGGTGTAGGCGCTGTACAGGTGGTTGCCGACGGTGCGGACCGACAGGGTGAGGCGTTCGGCGATCTGCCGGTTACTGAGTCCGGTGGCGGCGAGGGTGACGATCTGCCGTTGCCGTGCGGTGAGTTCGCCCAGGACCAGACCGGCGAGTGCCGGGGTGCGGGCGCCCTGGCAGCGACGGGCGAGGTCGACGGCACGCGTGCGCGCGGTGCGGGCGGCGCCCGGGTCGCGGTGGGCGGCGGCGGCCTGGGCGTACGCCTCGGCCGCGAACAGCAGGAAGCCGCGCCGCTCCAGTTCGCCGGCCGCGCGGTCCAGGGCGGGACCGTCGGCGTGCGTGAGGGCGTCGGCGTGGGCGGCGAAGACACCGGTGAGCCGCCCGGCGGCCCGTTCGGGGGTGCCCAGGCGGACGGCGTCATAGGGGTCGTGCGGGGCGTGGGCGGGGTGCCGGCCGCTCGTGAGGGCGGCCGACTGGGCCTCGGCGAGGGCGAGTTCGGCTCCGGCTTCGGCAGCCGCCCCGGATCCGGTTCCGGTTCCGGCTTCGGCTCCGGCGGGGCCGGAGGATGTGGAGGCCGTCGTGCGCAGTCCCTCGCGGGCCCATGCGGCGGCCTCCCGCACTTCGCCCCGCAGCCGCGCGTACCGGGCCCGCAGTGCCGCGTACCCGGCGGGCACCGGGACACCCTCCGCCACCAGCCAGTCCCCCACGGGCGCCGGGACGGTCCGGACGTCGGCCTGTCCGATCAGCGCGGTGAGGGCGGCGGCCTCGGCGTCCAGGGCGGGTCCGTACTCCTCGGGTGCGCGGGCCAGCCGGCGCGCCCGCAGTCTGCCGGCCGCGGCCCGCAGGACGGGGCCGTGCAGGGGGTGGGCGAGACGGACGGCGCCCTGGCCGTCGACGTGGACCAGGCCGTCGTCCTCCAGGCGTTCGAGGGCGGCGAGGTCGAGGGGGGCGGGGCCCGCCGGGCGGCCGACCGGGTCGATCGGGTCCTGCGGGCCCGTCGGGTCGTCCAGGTTCACCGGCAGGGGTTCGGCGAAGGCCAGGCGGTCCAGCGTCTCGCGTTCGACGGGGTCCGTGCGGGTGAGCAGGTGGGCGGTGTGCTCGCGGACGGCCGGTGTGAGCGGTACCGGGCCCCGCCAGGCCCATTCGTCCGTGCCCGGTACGGGGGCGAGGCCCTCGTGTCCCCGTAGTGCCCCCAGGAGTTCGCGCAGCAGCCGCAGGTCGCCGCCGGCGAGGCGGTGCAGCCGGTTGACGGTGAGAGGCTCCGGGGCCCGGCCCGCGCCCACCGTGACCAGTTGTGCGGTCTCCTCGCGGGGCAGCGGCCCCAGGGGCAGGCGGGGCAGCAGCTCGCCGGCCCACAGCCGGGACACCGCGGCGGGTACGGGAGCTCCGTCGGTGACGACGATCAGCAGCCGGGTGTCCGACCGCACGGCGAGTTGATGGACCAGGGCGGCGGAGGAGTCGTCGAGCAGGTGGGCGTCGTCGACCAGCAGGGTCCGTAATCCGGACAGGAGCCGGAGCGCGCGGTGCAGGGTGACCGATTCGGGCAGCAGAGGGGCGAAGGCGGCGAACGGCATCCGGTGGGCCTGCGGGATTCCGGCGACCCGGGCGCAGTCGGTGCCGCGGACGGCCTCGGTGACGAGCCGGGTCTTGCCCCGGCCCGGCGGTCCGCTCACCACGAGGCCACGCCGGGACCCGGCCAACGACCGGCGGACCAGTTGCAGTTCGCCCTCCCTGCCGGTGAAGGGCCAGAGCGGCGAGGGCTCCAGTGCCACCACGTCCCTCATGGACGGCGTCTCCTCCCTCCCGTGGGGCCGGAACGGCGTGGTCGTGTTCCCCGGCGAAGTCGTCACATCATCAGGAGCGGGAATACTCACCCCTGATACAGGGCGAGTTGAGTAGACCCCGACTCAGGCGCCGAGGGCCGCCCGTGGGGCACCCTCTCCCCCATGACCCCTCGCTACTGCTCGCTGACGCGGCAGCCGGCCCCCGCCTTCGCGCCGGGGCTCGCCGCCGAGCGGCTCGGCGCGCTGACCGCCGGGCGGCGGATGTGGGTCAACGGCACCGTGCTGCACTACTGCTTCTTCCGCGGCGACGCCGAGGGGTCGGTCATTCCCGTACCGGGAACCGGCCGGACCCGGTGGGTGCCGTGGGGCGGCACCAAGACGCAGCGGGACGTGGTGCGCGAGTGCTTCGCCGAGTGGCAGGGCCTCGGGATCGGACTCGCCTTCACCGAGGTCCACGACCGCTCGGAGGCGGAGCTGCGCATCGGCTTCCAGTCCGGCGGCGGCTCCTGGTCGGCCGTCGGCAAGGAGGCACTCCTGGCGGGTCTGCACGACCGCACCATGAACTTCGGCTGGGACCTGACCGAGCCCGGGGAGCGTGCGACGGCCCTGCACCAGATCGGCCACGCCCTGGGCATGCTGCACGAGCACCAGAGCCCCTGCGCGGGGCTCCACTGGGACGACGAGGCCGTGTACACCGAGCTGGCGGGCCCGCCCAACCACTGGAGCCGGGAACGGACGCACCACAACATCCTGCGCAAGCTGGACGCGAACGAGGTCAACGGCCCCGTCTGGGACGCCGATTCGATCATGGGGTACGCCTTCGCGCCGGGTCTGATACTGGAACCGGAGCAGTTCCGCGGGGGCGTCCATCCGCCCGGCACGCTGTCCGCGGCGGACAAGGAGTTCGCCCTCGGCTGGTACCCGCCGGCCGAACGGCCCGGCCCGCCCGCACTGGTGCCGTTCCGTTCGGTGCCGCTCGGTCTGGGCCCCGGCGAACAGGCCGACTTCCACATCGATCCGGTGGAGACCCGCGACTACACGGTGGGCACCTTCGGCGACGGCGACCTGGTCGTCGTGCTGTTCGAGGAACGGGCCGGGGAGCCCCGCTACCTCGCCGGGTACGACGACGGGGGAACCCCGCACAACGCGACCCTCGCGGTCCGGCTCGTCAAGGGCCGCCGCTATTTCGTCCGGATCCGCCTGTACTCCGCACGGGGTTCGGGCGAGACCGCGGTCATGTGCTGGTAACGGCACCGGTCCGCTGAACACGGACGCCACGACCACTGTCCGGCGCCGGGGGAGCGGCCGGGAGTCGGTCACCTTCGGGGGAGGGTGACCGCCTCCCGGCCCACGCCACGTCCGGGACCGTCCCGGGGCGGTCGCCCGCCCACCGGCCGCCGGTCCGCCACCGGTCACGGCCTGACGGGCCCCCGAAAAGGCATCGTCTGGCTGTAGACCACACTGGTCGTCGTGCTGCCGAGGCCGGCCAGCTCGTCCATGAGCGTCTCCAGATGCTCCATGGAGGTCGCCGCCACCTTCAGGGTGTAGCAGTCGTCACCGGTGGTGCGCAGACACTCCAGGATCTCCCGTCGTCCGGCGAGCAGTTGACGCAACGGCTGATGGCGGTTGCCCGGGTACTTCAGGCGGACGAGGGCGAGCACGGGGTAGCCGACCTTCGCCAGGTCGACCACCGCGTGGTAGCCGGTGACGACGCCCTGCGCCTCCAGTTGCCGCACCCGTTCCGTGGTGGCCGAGGAGCTCAGGCCCACCCGTCGGCCCAGCTCGCTGAGGGAGATCCGCGCCTCCTGTTGCAACAGCTCCAGGATCGCCCAGTCGACATCGTCAAGGTTAACGGCCATATCGCGATCCTACCGGCAGATTCACGGGGGATCGCGGCCAGAACAGGGAGAATTCGGTTCCGTTATGCCAGATCACCGGTATACCTTCGAGGCATGAAACTGGGCGTCAACGTACCGAACTTCGGGCCCGGGACCGATCCCGGCGTCCTTCGCGAGTGGGCACGGATCGTGGAGGGGCTCGGCTTCGACCTCCTCATGATGTCGGATCACGTGGCCGTCACCCCGGACGTGGCCGAGCGGTACCCGGAGCCGTTCTACGAACCGTTCACCGCGCTGTCCTGGCTGGCCGGCGTCACCACCCGGCTGCGACTGGGCACGACCGTGCTCCTCCTGCCTCTCCGGCATCCCCTGCTGGTGGCGCGCATGGCCACGAACCTCCACCACATCAGCGGCGGCCGGTTCGTGCTGGGCGTGGGCGTCGGCTGGTCACGCCAGGAGTACGAGGCGCTCGGCGTGCCCTTCTCCGCGCGCGGCAGACTGACCGACGAGCACCTGGCCACCCTGCGCGACACCTGGCACGCGGAGACCGGGGACGGCACCCCCGCGATCCCCGTCTGGGTCGGCGGCAACAGCGAGGCCGCGCTCCGGCGCGCCGTACGGTTCGGCGACGCCTGGCATCCGCTGCGGGTCGGCATTCCCCGGCTGCGCTCGGCCATGACGAACCACTCGTTGCGGGCCGTCGCGCCCCGCATCGCGCTGCGGGTGACCACCGCCCCCGTCGACGACCCCGAACGGCCTCCGGGCGTCGGCACCCTCGAGCAGATCCTCGACGACCTCGAGCAGCTTCGCCGACTGGGCGCCGACACCGTCGTCCTCGACCCCTACCACGGAGATCCGGAGGAGACCCGCCGCCCCCACGAGGCCTGGCGGGCACTCACCGCCGTGGCCACGCACTGGAGCGCGCCGTCGTGATCACGACCGCCGACGAGAAACTTCTGCGGCGCGCGATCGCCGTCGCCACCCACGCCCTCACCCCGGGCGACGCACCGTACGGCTCGCTGCCGGCCCCGACGGCACGATTCTCGCCGAGGCCCACAACACGGTGCGGCGCGACGACATCAGCGCCCACCCCGAACTGAAGCTGCCCACTGAGCCGCCCGCGAGCTCGACGCCACCACCGCCGCACGCACCACCATGTACACCAGCTACCGGCCGTGCACCATTGTGCCGGGAGCATCGTCCGGTCCGGTCCCGGCCGAGTCGTCTACGCCCTGTCCACCGAGCAACTCGTCGGACTCGACCCGGAGTCGGGCGCCCGGCCGACAGTGGAGCAGCACGGCCCGGCCCTGTTCGACGAGGCACGCCTCCCCATCGACGACCACTACCGGACGTGACCGCACCCAAAACGGTCGAGAGGCCGTGTCGGATTCCTCCGATACGACCTCTGACCTGCGACTCTCACGAGTCGGGACGACAGGATTTGAACCTGCGACCCCTTGACCCCCAGTCAAGTGCGCTACCAAGCTGCGCCACGTCCCGATGCGTTCCGCGCGGCGTACCGCGTGATCACGCAGGTCAACACTACCGCATCCGGAAGGCGGCTCGGGGACGGAGGGTGCGGGGGCCTACGACCGCGGCTCGGGCGGCGTGACTCCCGGCCCGGCCGCGCTCTCCGTGGGCTCACGCCACGCCTTCGGTGCCACCGGCACTCCCCGTTCCCCGCGCCCGGCGGCCGCGTCGGCACCCCGTGCCACGCCGTCGGTGTCGGCCGGTGGGGTGCCGTGCGTGTGGAAGGAGGCGATGGTCCGCAGTCCTCACGCCCGGCCCTCGGCCCGCTCGGCCTCCGTCCAGGTGATCGGCGGCCAGTCGGGCGCGAGCACCAGGCGGGTGAGCAGGTTGCACAACTCGACGTGTTTGCGGTCCGGTTCGTGGACGTAGAGGAAGAACGTCTGCTGGATCGCGTGCTTGTGGGCTCCCGTCTCGATGAACACACCGGTGTCGATGGCGAGATCGGCGGCGCGCGGGATGTCCTCGCGGGTGTCGGTGGCGAAGGCGATGTGGTGCAGCCGTCTGTTCGAACCCGTCCAGTCCTCGGCGTGGACGACGTCGTACGACGTGTGCGTGTACGTCGGCCGGCGGGCCGCGATCCTGCCGTCGTCGGGCCGGAGCTGCTCGGTGGGGCGTGCCCCGAGGATCCGCTGCTGGAACTCCGCGTCGGCGAGGACGTCGGCGGCGAGGCGGTGCAGCCGGTTGACGTGGTCGAGCCGCCGGACGCCCACGCCCCGGCCGGGTTGGCCTGCGGCTGGTTCTTCGGCGCGGGTTTCAGTTCGCCGGGGGCGCGGTAGTGCTCGCTCCCCCGGTACAGGACGTGTTCGTGGCCGTCCGGGTCGGTCGTGACGTACAGCTTGCCGAGGCCCGGTTCGTCCTCGGTCCAGCGGCCGGATCCGCCCGCCTCCTCGCCCGCCCGGACCCGGCGGTGCAGGGCCTGTTCGCTGAAGGTCCGCAGGGCGCGAGCCGGCCGGGGCCGGGCCGCTCGCGGGTGGTCGGCACCAGGCCGTGGTGCTCGTAGTCCTCGAAGGTGCGCAGCCGGACCGTGTCGCCGTCCCGGCCGTTGACCGTGAGGCCCAGGCAGTCGGTGGAGAAGGCGACGCCGGCGTCCGGGTCCGGGGTGAAGAGCTGCACGTGTCCGAGGTGGGCGATGTCGCCGAGCGGCGGGGCCCTCGGGGACCTCCAAGGGCTTGGACGGGGACTCGGGGACGGTCCGGTCAGCCGCGCAGTGCCTCGATCACGCTGGTGAGGTGGGCGCGGACGGCCGCCTCGGCCGCCTCGGGGTCCCTGGCCCTGATCGCTTCGATCATGGCCAGATGCTCGACCAGGGAGTGCTGCGAGCGTCCCGGTCTGAGCGCCAGCTGGAAACGGTGGCGGACCAGTTGGCCGTTGAGGCGGTCCAGCAGGGCCACGGCCGTCCGTTGTCCTGAGAACTCCTGGATGCGGGTGTGGAGTTCCTGGTTGAGCTGGGAGTAGGTGAGGGGCTCGCCGTCGGCCACGGCCTTGGTCATCGCCGTGCCCAGTGCGGTGAGCCGGTCCAGTTGCGCGTCGTCGGCCGTGGCGGCGGTCTTGGCGGCGCACAGCCCTTCGAGCACCATCCGGCATTCGGTGATGGCGACCGCCTCCTCCACGGTCACCACCCGCACCCGTGAGCCGCGGTTGCGGATCCGCTCGACCAGGCCCTGGGCCTCCAGGTCGATGAGCGCGGCCCGGATGCTGGCCCGGGTCACCTCGAACCGCTCGGCGAGTTCGTTCTCCACCAGCCGCTGGGCCGGTGCCATGTCGCCCTGCAGGATCGCCTGCCGCAGCTGGGCGATGGCATGCTGCTTGGCCTGCTCTCCGCTGCTCGGGCGGCCTTGGTCGGGCATCGTCGCTCTCCCCCTGAGTGGGTGCCTGGTGACCCTAAGCCTATCCAAACAGAATAGTCAACAATTTCGTTCGCTCCATTGCGGACAAGTGCTGCGCATCTGATCCACTCCTTGACACCCTCACCCGTCCACACTCAAGGTTTGTCTGGACAAGGATGGACGGAACAGGGAACGGTCCGGGTACGGAACGGTCCGAGGAAGGGCTCTCATGGTGGATACGCTCGGTGTCGCCGTCATCGGATTCGGCTGGATGGGGCGGGTGCACACCCAGGCGTACGCGCGGGTGCCGCACCACTATCCGCAGCTCGCCCTGCGCCCGGAGCTGATCACGGTCGCCGAGGAGGTGCCGGGCCGGGCCGAGGAGGCCGCCGCGCAGTTCGGGTTCGCCCGCACCACCCGCGACTGGCGCGACGTGGCCGCCGACCCGCGGATCCGGGCGGTCAGCATCACGGCCCCGAACTTCCTGCACCGTGAGATCGGCGTCGCGATGGCCGAGGCCGGCAAGCACATCTGGATCGAGAAGCCGGTCGGTCTCACCGCCGACGACGCCCGCGCGGTGTCGGACGCCGTCGAGAAGGCCGGCGTCCGCAGCGCGGTCGGCTTCAACTACCGCAACGCGCCCGCCGTCGAGGCGGCCCGCGCACTGATCGCCGACGGCGACATCGGCACCGTCACCCATGCCCGCATCCGCCTGTTCAGCGACTACGCCGCCCACCCCGAGTCCGCCCTGACCTGGCGCTACGAACGGGAGCGCGGCGGCAGCGGCGTGCTCGGCGACCTGGCCTCGCACGGCGCCGACCTGGCCCGCTTCCTGCTCGGCGACATCGCCTCGCTGACCGCCGACACGGCGATCTTCCTGCCCGAGCGGGCCCGCCCGGCCGGCGCCACGGCCGGGCACTCCCGCGCCGCCGGCGGTGAGCTCGGCCCGGTGGAGAACGAGGACTACGTGAACTGCCTGCTGCGCTTCGCCTCCGGCGCGCGCGGCGTGCTGGAGGCCTGCCGGGTCTCGGTCGGCGAGCAGAACAACTACGGCTTCGAGGTGCACGGCACCAGGGGCGCCGTGTTCTGGGACTTCCGGCGGATGAACGAACTCGGCGTCAGCCGCGGCACCGCCTACCAGGACCAGCCGGTGAGCACGGTTCACGTCGGTCCGGGCGACGGCGAGTTCGGCGCGTTCCAGCCGGGCGCGGCGAACGCGATGGGCTACGACGACCTGAAGGTCATCGAGGCCCACCGCTTCCTGCGCTCCATCGCCGAGGACACCGCGTACGGCGCCACACTCACCGACGCCGTGCGCAGCGCGGCCGTACTGGACGCGATGGTGCGCTCGGCCGAGAGCGGCGCGTGGGTGACGGTGGACGCCTCCTCCTGACGTCTCAGCGGGCCGCGCTCTCCCGGCGGCCCAGCCAGACCTTGAGCGGCACCAGCACCAGCCACCACCACATGGCGGCGGGCCCGACCACCAGGGCCAGTGGGATGGTCGCGAGGAACACCGCCACCGTCGAGCCCAGATCGGCGAGGGAGAGCTCCTCGTCCCGCCCCGGGGCCGCGTCGCCGCGCAGCCAGGGGCGTCTGGCGAGGAGGACGGCCAGCGTGAGATGGACCCCGCCGAGTGCGGCGACCGCCGCCGAGTAGATGACCACCGAGACGCGCTCGTCGCCGTACTCCGAGATCAGCGCGGTCGGGAACGGCAGCAGTGCCGCGATGCCCAGGCCGAGCACGGTCAGCGAGATCACCTGTCCGTCCACCTGCCGGACGGTGCGGAAGAGCGCGCGGTGCTCGCGCCAGAAGCCGGCCAGCACCACCAGGCTGATCGCGTAGGCGCCCAGGTTGGGCAGCAGCGCACGCAGAGCGTCGTGGTACTCCTCGGGGCTCAGTCCCCGCGGCACGGAGAGGTCCAGGACGAGCAGGGTGATGGCGATGGCGAACACGCCGTCGGCGAGGGTCACCAGCCGCTCGGGCCCGCCTTCCGGGGTCGGTTTCCTCATGCCCACGACGGTAGGCAGCCCCGGCCCGCCGGACGGGGATACACGCCCGGGCCGGGCTCCTTCACCGTGAGCCGTCACCCGGCCATCGTGCCGGGCGGCATGTTGTAGGGGGTGACCACCTGGATCGCGGAGGGGAGGGTGGGCCCCGCGGGCGGCAGGGCGCCGTGGGCGCGCATCACGAGGTGGCAGGCCTCGCGCAGGTCGTGGCGCAGATCGTGGTGGAGCACGGCGGACAGGCGGTGCTCGCGCAGCAGCCGGGTGTTGTCGTGGTCGAGGTCGTGCGCGACGAACACGGTGCACTCGCGCCCGGCGTCCTCGAAGGCCCGCAGGGTGGCGATGTTGCCGCCGCCGATCGAGTAGACCGCGCGGATGTCCGGGTCGCGGTCCAGGGCCGCCCGGACGAGCTCGTACTGGGTGGTGTCCAGGCCCTGTCCCTCGGCGATCTCCACGAGGGCGTGCTCGGGGTACCGGGCGCGCATGGCGCTGCGGAAGCCCATCTCGCGCTCCTCCTCGTTGCGGAAGAAACCGCTGGAGAGGCTGGTGAGCACATTGCCGGGGCCGTCGCCGAGCCACTGCCCCATGAGATACGCGGCGGTCGCGCCGGCCGCCCGGTTGTCGCTGCCGACGTAGCCGACACGGGCGCTCGCGGGCAGGTCGGTCACCAGCGTCACCACCGGGATGCCCGCCGCCGCGAGCCGGCCGACGGCGGCGGTGACCTCGGGGACGTCCGGGGCTTTGAGGATCACCCCCTGCGAGCCGCGCCGCCCGATCCGGTCGAGGGCGGCGACCAGTTCCCCCGCCGGACCCGTCTCGCGGAAGTGGAAGCGGGAGCGGACCACGGCCGGGTGCAGGGAGGGGAGTTCGGCCTCCAGGGCCACACGCACGGCGGTGGAGAACCGTTCGGGCGACTGCATCACGATGTCCACCATGAACGTACGGCCGACCAGCCGGACCTGGGTGCGCTGCCGGTCCAGGTCGGCGATCGCCCGGCGCACCTCCTGCGCGGTGCTGTCCCGCACTCCGCCCCGGCCGTTGAGCACCCGGTCCACCGTGGCCTCGCTCAACCCTGCCTGACGTGCGATTTCCCTGAGGGGGAAGGGGTGGCCCATATGACCGGCTCCTGGAACTCCTGAGGGGTTTTTGACGGCTGACTGCTGGTTGTTCGAAGGCTTTGTACTGACAAGAATGACAGAGCCGAGTCCCCCGTGCCCCGAAAGGACGACCATGTCCTTCTCCACCGCTTCCACCCCGGTCCAGCCGTCCGCCGAGCAGCGGCCCTGGCTGTCCGAGCAGGACTGCGACCTGGACGCGTTCCGTGCCCTGGTCGAGCGGACCACGGACCGTTCCGCCTACCCGCACGCCTGTGCCGTGGAGCAGAACGTGCTGTTGTACGACGCCGGCCGGCTCGCCCTCGCGGACCGCCGCGAGGCCCAGGCCGAGCTGGTGCGCGCCCTCACCGACGGCCCCGGCATCGTGGTCGTCCGGGGTGCCTTCCCCGACCCGGCGGTCGTGGACCGGGCCACCGCCGTGTTCGACGCCCTGATCGCCCAGCAGCGCGCCACGGGCGCCACCTCCGGCGACCACTTCGCCAAGCCGGGCGCCAACGACCGGGTGTGGAACGCCCTGGAGAAGGCCGCCCTCCACGACCCGCAGGCCTTCGCCGACTACTACGCCAACGACGTGATCGCCCTGGTGTCCACGGCCTGGCTCGGCCCCGGCTACCAGGTCACCTCCCAGGTGAACGTGGTCAATCCGGGCGGCGCCGCCCAGACCGTGCACCGTGACTACCACCTCGGTTTCCTCTCCAACGAGGTCGCCGCCGCCTACCCGGCGCACGTGCACCACCTCTCCCCCGTGCTCACCCTGCAGGGCGCGGTCGCGCACTGCGACATGCCCGTCGAGTCCGGTCCCACGCTGTACCTGCCGCACTCGCAGAAGTACGGGCCCGGCTACCTCGCCTGGCGGCTGCCCGAGTTCCAGGCGTACTTCGAGGAGCACCACGTGCAGCTGCCCCTCGCCAAGGGCGACGCGGTCTTCTTCAACCCGGCCCTGTTCCACGCCGCCGGCGCCAACCACTCGACGGACATCCGGCGCATGGCCAACCTGCTCCAGGTGTCCTCCGCGTTCGGGCGGGCCATGGAGACGGTGGACCGCGAGACCGTGACGGCAGCCGTCTACCCGGTGCTGCTCAAGGCGCGGGCCGAGGGCGCCGGCGAGCAGTGGCAGGAGAACGTGATCGCGGCGAGCGCCGAGGGCTACCCCTTCCCCACCAACCTCGACAACGACCCGCCGGTCGACGGCCTGGCCCCGCCCTCGCAGGCGGACCTGGTCCGGCGAGCGCTGCGCGAGGGCTGGACCGTGCGGACCCTGCGGGAGGCACTGCGGGCCGGCACGAAGCGGCGCGAGAGCTGACACCACGCTCCCCCGCCCGCCCCACCACCCCGCACGACCGGCTCAGGAACGGAAAGGACCCCCGAACGGCATGGGACTTCTCGACGACAGGATCGTCCTCGTCAACGGCGGCAGCCAGGGTGTCGGTGCCGCCGTCGCGCGGGCCGCGGTGCGCGAGGGAGCGGTGGTGGCCGTCACCGGGCGCCGCCCCGCGCCCGGTGAGGCCCTAGTGGCGGAGCTGGCCGCCGCGGGCGGCAAGGCGCTGTTCGTCCGCGCCGACCTGGCCGACGCCGAACAGGCCAAGGAATCCGTCGCCGAGGTGGTGCGGGCGTACGGGCGGGTCGACTGCCTGGTCGACTCGGCGGGGCCGACCTCGCGCGGAACGCTGCTGGACACCACCCCGGAACTGTTCGACCAGCACATCGCGATCAACCTCAAGGCACCGTTCTTCGCCATGCAGGCCGTCGTGGCGGACATGGTGCGGCGCGAGGAACCCGGCACGATCGTCAACATCATCACCTCGTCGGCGCACGGCGGGCAGCCCTTCCTGGCCCCCTACGTCGCCGCGAAGGCCGGGCTCATCGGCCTGACCCTCCCCCACGCTCGGCTCCGCTCGCGCGGGGGACCCCCATCGCGGCGCACGCCCACCGCTGGGACCGGATCCGGATCAACGGACTGAACATCGGCTGGACCGCCACCGAGGGCGAGGACGCCACCCAGCGCACCTTCCACGGCGCGGGCGACGACTGGAAGGAGCGGGCCGCCGCCCGGCTGCCGATGGGCAGGCTCGGCCGGCCGGACGAGATCGCCGACTTCGTGGTCCTGCTGCTGTCCGACCGGTCCGGCGTGGTGACCGGCTCCGTGATCGACTGGGACCAGAACGTCCTCGGCGGCCTCGACTGACGGACCCCGCCCGGCCTTCCCCCACGTAAGAGAACACCCGCACCCCCGCACTCAAGGAGCACCACCCCCATGCGCATCGGAATCCTCGGTCTCGGCCGCATCGGCGCCTTCCACGCCGAGACCCTCTCCGGACTCGGCACCGTCGAGTCGCTCGTCGTCTCCGACCCGTTCGCGGACGCCGCGAAGGCCGCCGCCGAGCGGTTCGACGCCGAGGTCGCGGACTCCCCCGAGGCCGTGCTCGCCGCCGGCGTGGACGGTGTGGTGATCGCCGCGGCGACCGACGCCCACCCGGGGCTGATCCTCGCCTGTGTCGAGGCGGGCGTCCCCGTGTTCTGCGAGAAGCCGGTGGCCCGCACGATGGCCGAGGGCGTGCAGGTGCTGAAGGCGGTCGAGGGCCGGGACGTGCCGATCCAGATCGGCTACAACCGCCGTTTCGACGCCGGCTTCGTCGCCGCGCGGGAGGCCGTGCGGGGCGGGGAGCTGGGCAAGCTCCACACCGTGCGCTCGACCACGCTGGACCCCGCGCCGCCGCCGGCCGCGTACATCGCCGCCTCCGGTGGCATCTTCCGCGACTGCTCCGTGCACGACTTCGACATCATCCGCTGGGTGACCGGCCGCGAGGTGACCGAGGTGTACGCGGTCGGCGGCAACCGGGGTGCCGACTACATCAAGGAGGCGGGCGACGCCGACACCACCGGGGCGATCCTCACCCTGGACGACGGCACCATCGCCGTGGTCTCCAACAGCCGCCACAACGCCCGCGGTCACGACGTCCGCATGGAGATCCACGGCTTCACCGACTCCATCGCGGTCGGTCTGGAGGACAAGCTGCCGCTGCGGTCGGTGGAGCCCGGGGTGACCTTCCCGGCAGGCACTCCCCACGACTTCTTCATGGACCGCTTCACCGCCGCCTACCGCGCCGAACTCACCGCTTTCACCGAGGTCGTGGCCGGCTCCCGGCCGTCCCCGTGCACGGTGGCGGACGCCCTGGAGGCGGGCTGGATCGCCGACGCGTGCACCCTGTCCCTGCACGAGCACCGCCCCGTCACCCTCGAGGAGGTACGGCAGGCGTGAGCGGTGGTACGCGCTCCCGGAATCGGGTGACATGAGCAACGTGTGTGGGGGCCGCCCTCCGGAAGGGCGGCCCCCACACACGCATCACGTCCTCTCACCCGTACAGCGCGGGCTTCTCCGCCAGTTCGACCTCCACCCGGCCGCCCTCCTCCAGGGCCCGGACGCCGGCCTCGCAGACGGCGGCTGCCGCGTAACCGTCCCAGGTGCTGGGGCCGCCGACCTCGCCCCGGCGGGTGGTGTCGACCCAGGCCTGGAGCTCGTCGTCGTAGGCCTGGGCGAAGCGTTCGGTCCAGTCCTGGGTGATGGTGCCGCCCCAGCGGCCGGCCGTGTGGGTGACCAAGTGGTGGTCGTCGCCGACGCGTGCGGTGCCGCGTTCGCAGACCACCTCGGCCTGGACCTGGTAGCCGAAGCCGCAGTTGACGAAGATCTCGACGTCGCTGAGCGCGCCGCCGTCGGTCTCCAGGACGACGAACTGCGGGTCGCGCAGCCCGTCGGGCGCCCCGGGAGAGGAGGCGGGGGTGAGCACCGTGACCGCCGTGATCTCGTGGCCCAGCAGCCAGCGGGTGACGTCCACTTCGTGGGAGACGGAGTCGGTGATCAGCATGGAGCTGGTGAAGAAGGGGGGACCTGCCACATTGCGGTGCCTGTTGTGCAGCATCAGGGGCCGGCCCAGCCGCCCCGTCTCCAGCAGCGTCTTGAGGCGGACGTACTCGGCGTCGTAGCGGCGCATGAAGCCGACCTGGACGCGGCGGTGGCCGAGTGCCTGTTCGGCTTCGACGACGCGCAGCGCGGAAGCGGCGTCGGGGGTGAGCGGCTTCTCGCACAGGACGGGCAGGTCGCGCTCGAACGCGGTGAGCAGGGCGGCCTCGTGGGCCGGCCCCGGGGAGGCGATGAGCACGGCGTCGACGCCGGCCGCCGCCATCGCGGCGGCCGGGTCGGTGTGTACGGTGCAGCCGTCGATGCCGGCGGCCACCGCCTTGGCCCGTTCCGCGTCGGTGTCGGCGACGGCGGCGACCCGGGCGCCGCTGACGACCCGGTCGATCCGGCGCACGTGGTCCGCGCCCATGCGGCCCGTGCCGATGACGGCGATTCCCAGGGGTTCGTTCCCGTGCACGGTTCTCGCCTCCCTTTCCGGGGGGTCGGGCGCCGGGATCAGGCGCCGCAGGAGCGGAGGAACGTGCGGGTGCGGACCGCGATCGGCAGCGGCTTGTCCGGCTCGCAGGGGTACATGTCCTGCTCGACGATCGCGAACAGGTCCACGTCCAGCTTCTGGGCGGCGGTCAGGACCGCCCCCAGCTCCGGTACTCCGGCGGGCGGTTCGCACATCACGCCGCGCTGGACGGCGGGGCCGAACGGGATCCCGCCCGCGACCACGTCGGCGAGGATGTCCGGGTCGACCTGCTTGAGGTGCAGGTAGCCGATGCGTTCGCCGTAGGTCTCGATCAGCTTGACGCTGTCGCCGCCGCAGTAGGCGTAGTGCCCGGTGTCGAGGCAGAGGTTGACCAGGGAGGAGTCGGTGGAGTCGAGGAAGCGCTCGACGTGCTCCTCGGTGTCGATGTGGGTGTCGGCGTGCGGGTGCACGACGATGTCGAGACCGTAGGTGTCCCGTACCTCCCGGCCGAGGCGTTCCATGCCCTTGGCGAGGTGGCCCCACTGCTCGGTGGTGAGCTCCCGGGGCTCCAGGATCTCGGCGGTCTTGTCGTCGCGCCAGAAGGACGGGATGACGACGAGGTGCTTGGCGTCCATGGCCCGGGTGAGCGAGGCGACCCGGCTGACCTGCTCCCAGGTGGACTCCCACTCGGAGGGGCCGCGGTGCAGTCCGCAGAAGATGGTGCCGGCGGAGACCTTGAGGTCCCGCTTCTTCACCTCGTCGGCCAGGCGGGCCGGGTCGGTGGGGAGGTAGCCGTAGGGGCCGAGTTCGATCCAGGAGTAGCCGGCCTCGGCGACCTCGTCGAGGAAGCGCTGCCAGGGCACCTGCTGCGGGTCGTCGGGGAACCAGACGCCCCAGGAGTCGGGGGCGGAGCCCACCCTGATGCGGTCGAGCGCGACTGCCATGTCAGGACTTTCCTTCCGGGGATGCCACTGCGGGGGCCTGGAGGTCCGACTCCTCGGGGAGCTCCTCGACGTCGACACCGCGTACCTGTGCCAGCTCGTGCTTGAGGGCCGCGAGTTCGGTGCCGCCGGCCATGTGGTTGGTGAGTTCCTCGAGGGAGACCTCGCTGCGGGCGGCGGAGAGCTCCAGGGTGCCCAGGCGCAGGACACTGAAGTGGTCGCCCACCATGTAGGCGTGGTGCGGGTTGTGGGTGATGAAGATGACGCCGAGACCGCGGTCGCGGGCCATCGCGATGTACTTCAGGACCACGCCGGACTGCTTGACGCCGAGTGCGGCGGTGGGCTCGTCCAGGATGAGGACGCGGGCGCCGAAGTAGACGGCGCGGGCGATGGCCACGCACTGGCGCTGGCCGCCGGAGAGGGTGCCGATGGGCTGCTCGAGATCGTCGAGGACGATGCCCATGTTGCGCAGTTCCTCGTCCGCGGTCCTCTTCATCCGCTCGATGTCGAGACGGCGGACCGGCCAGGGGCCCTTGGTCATCTCGGAGCCGAGGAAGAAGTTGCGCCACACCGGCATCAGCGGGACGACGGCGAGGTCCTGGTAGACGGTGGCGATGCCCTTGTCGAGGGCCTCGCGCGGGGTGGAGAACCGTACCGGGGTGCCGTCGACGAGGAATTCGCCCTCGGTGTGCTGGTGCAGCCCGGAGATGATCTTGATGAGGGTGGACTTGCCGGCGCCGTTGTCGCCGAGCACGCAGGTCACGCGGCCGGGGTGGACGCTCAGGTCGACCCCGTGCAGGGCGCGGATGTTGCCGTAGGACTTGCCGGCCCCGCGGAGTTCGACCAGGGGGTGTTCCCCGTCCGGGGCGGTGTCCTGCAGGACGGCACCGTGGGTGCCGGTCGTGTCGTCGGTCATTGCGGTCACCTCCGGGTCGCCGTGCGCTGGACCCACAGATTGATGAGGACGGCGCCGAGGAGCATCACGCCGAGGAATGCCTTGAACCAGTCCGGGTTCCAGCCGGCGTAGACGATGCCCTGCTGCACCATGCCGAACATGAAGGCGCCGAAGACCGGGCCGATCGCGGAGCCGTAGCCGCCGGTCATCAGGCAGCCGCCGATCACCGCGGCGGCGATGTAGATGAGCTCCTGGCCTACGCCCTCGCCGGACTGCACGGTGTTGAAGGAGAACAGCTGGTGCATGCCGACGAACCAGGCGCCGAAGCCGACCAGCATGTACAGGGAGATCTTGGTGAAGTTCACCGGCACGCCGACGGCCCGGGCGCTCTCCTTGTTGCCGCCCACCGCGAAGATCCAGTTGCCGTACTTGGTACGGAGCAGCACCCAGGCGGCGAGGACGGCGAAGACGAGCCACCACACGATGGTGATCTTCACCTGGACGCCGCCCACCTCGAAGCTGGACGCGAAGAGGGCCTTGGCCTGCTCGAAGCCGTCCATGTCGCTGATGTCGTCGGTCGCGACGTTCCCGGTGACCGTCTTGGTCACGGCCAGGTTGATGCCCTGGAGGATCAGGAAGGTGCCGAGGGTGACCAGGAAGCTGGGCAGGCCCGTCTTCATCAGGAACCAGCCGTTGAACATGCCGACGGCGAGGGACACCGCGAGGGCGACGATGACGCCGACCCATACGTTCATGGACAGCTGGTAGGCGAGCATGCTCGCGGTGAGGGCCGAGGTGACCACGGCGACACCGGCCGAGAGGTCCACCTCGCCGCCGATCATCAGCAGCGCCACGGGCAGGGCCATGATGCCGATGGTCGAGGACTGGTACAGGATGTTCGCCATCGAGCTGCTGTCCCGCATCGGCGGGGCCGCGATCAGGAAGAACACCAGAACGACCACGACGCCGAGGAAGACGCCGACCTCGGGACGGGCCAGCAGCCTCCGGGCCGGCGTGCGCAGCGTGGTGCGGCCGTCGTTCGCCTTCGGGCCGGGGGCCGGCGGTGGGTTCACCGCCGGCTCAGCCTGTCGGGTCATGCTCATCACCGAGTGCCCTTCGCGGCGTACTCGGAGACCGCGTCGACGTTGGACTTGTCGACGAACGCGGGGCCGGTCAGCACCGGCTGCTCACCTCCGCCGCTGTAGTTGCCGTTGTTCTTGTAGAGCCACAGGCCGTCGATGGCGAGGTAGCCCTGGAGGTAGGGCTGCTGGTCCACGGCGAACTCGATGTCGCCGGCCTGGATCGCCTTGGTCAGGTCCTTGTTGAGGTCGAAGGTGGCGACCTTCGCCTTGCTGCCCGCGTCGCCCACCGACTGCACCGCGGTCGGCGCGAACGGAGCGCCGAGGGTGGCGACGTAGTCGATGGCGGAGTCCTGCTTGAGCTTGGCGGTGATCGTCGACTTCACCGACGGCATGTCGGTGCCGTTGACGTTGAGGATCTGGGTGTTGCCCTCGAAGGTCTTCTTCAGGCCGTCGCAGCGCTGGGTCAGGCCGACGTTGCCCTGCTCGTGGATGACACAGACGGTGTTCTTGGCACCGACCTCGTTGAGCTTCTTGCCGAAGGCCTCGCCGGCCACGGACTCGTCCTGGCCGAAGAACTCCAGCAGGCCGAGGTCCTTCCAGTCGCTCAGTCCGGAGTTGAGGCCGACGACGGGTATGCCCGCCTTCTCCGCCTTGCCGAGGACGCCCTTGAGGGCGTCCGGCTTGGCGAGGGTGACGGCGATGCCGTCGACCTTCTGGTCGATCGCGTTCTGCACCAGGTTGGCCTGGTTGCCGGCGTTCGGGTCGGCGGAGTAGATGAGCTTGACGTTGTCCTTGGCCGCGGCGGCCTCGGCACCCTTGCGGACGATGTCCCAGAACGTGTCGCCGGGCGCCTGGTGGGTCACGAGGGCGACCGTCATCTGCGGCGTGTTCGCCTTGCCGGCCGACGCGCCGTCGCCGCCTTCCTCGGCCTTCTTGCCACCGGAACCACTGGAGCAGCCGGCGAGGGTCAGCGCGGCCGCCGCAGCCACTGCCACGAAGGGCGCGATTCTGCGGGGGCGGTTGTGAGAAGAGCGGTCCATCTTTGCCTGCACCTCACTGTGCTACGCGGAAAAAGGGCGGGTCCGAGGATCCTCCCCGGAGCCTCGGACGTCCGAGTCTGTGTCATCGTGCGAAACGCCTGGCGTGTTGGGACGGGATCAAATCCCCTGGCGCGCACTCTGTCAATACTTTGTTAAGACATCAGTTCACTAGCTAGTCCGAATGTAAGTACAAACTATTGACAGCGCCGCCCTCCGAGACCTACACCTGAGAGGCGGCAGGTCCCTGGATTCCACGCCCCCACCGTGGCAGGGCACCTCGGGACCCGCATCCCCAGCAGTTCGAGGAGCTTCGCTCGATGACCGACTCAGACGCACCACAGTATTTCGACCTGATCACCATGGGCCGCATCGGGGTCGACCTTTACCCACTGGAGACCGGCGTTCCGCTGACAAAGGTCGAAACATTCGGAAAGTTCCTCGGTGGTTCGGCCGCGAACGTCGCGGTCGCCGCCGCCCGGCTCGGCCGCTCGACGGCCGTGATCACCCGTACGGGAGACGACCCCTTCGGCACCTATCTGCACGAGGCCCTGAAGGACTTCGGCGTCGACGACCGGTGGGTCACCCCGGTCGCCGCGTACCCGACACCGGTCACCTTCTGCGAGATCTTCCCGCCGGACGACTTCCCGCTGTACTTCTACCGCCGGCCCAAGGCTCCCGACCTGGAGATCCACACCGCCGAGCTGGATCTCGCCGCCGTTCGCGAGGCCGGGATCTTCTGGATCACCGGCACCGGTCTGAGCGAGGAGCCGAGCCGCTCGGCGACGCTCGACGCGCTCCAGGCCCGTGCCAAGGCGGGCACCACCGTGTTCGACCTGGACTGGCGCCCGATGTTCTGGCGCGATCCCGACGAGGCCCGCCCCTATTACCGCCAGGCCCTGCGGCACGCCACGGTCGCGGTCGGCAACCTCGACGAGTGCGAGGTCGCCACCGGAGTGCGCGAGCCCGAGGCCTGTGCCGAGGCACTGCTGGCGGCCGGCGTGGAACTCGCCGTCGTCAAGCAGGGCCCCCGGGGCGTGCTCGCCGTGCACCGCGACGGCACCCGCGCCGAAGTGCCGCCGGTCCCGGTCGACGTGGTCAACGGCCTCGGTGCGGGCGACGCCTTCGGCGGGTCGCTCTGCCACGGTCTGCTCTCGGGCTGGGACCTGGAGCGGACCATGCGCCATGCCAACGCCGCCGGCGCTCTCGTCGCCTCGCGCCTGGCCTGTTCGTCCGCCATGCCCACTGCGGCCGAAGTGGCGGACCTCCTCGCGGGGACCGTGCCGCCGGGCGGCGCGACCCTGCCGAGCCAGTCCTGAACGGAGTCCTTCCTTGAATCTCAGCATCTGTGACCTCACCACGGTCCGGGCCCGGAACCCGCAGGCCGTCGCCGAGGCGGCGGCCCGCCGGGCCCGCCGCCCGCTGATCGGCGACAGCGGACGGCTGATGATCGTGGCCGCCGACCACCCCGCGCGGGGTGCGCTCGGCATCGGCGACCGGCCCCTGGCCATGGCCGACCGTGCCGATCTGCTGGAACGGCTGTGCGTCGCGCTGTCCCGGCCCGGCGTCGACGGGGTGCTGGCCACCGCCGACATCCTGGAGGACCTGCTGCTGCTCGGCGCGCTCGAGAACAAGGTCGTCATGGGGTCGATGAACCGCGGCGGTCTGGCCGGCTCGGCCTTCGAGATGGACGACCGCTTCACGGGGCACCGTCCCGAGGACATCGAGCGGTTCGGCTTCGACGCGGGCAAGCTGCTGGTCCGCGTCGACTACGACGACCCGGGCTCCCTGAACACCCTGGAGTCCACCGCCCGCGCCGTCGACGCCATGGCCGCACGCCGGCTCCCGGTGTTCGTGGAGCCGTTCATCTCGCGCCGGGTCGACGGCAGGGTCCGCAACGACCTGTCCGCCGAGGCCGTCACCCGCTCCATCGCCATAGCCTCCGGCCTCGGCGGCACCTCCGCCTACACCTGGCTGAAGCTCCCCGTCACCGAGAACGCCGACGACATGGCGGAGGTCCTGCGCGCCTCCACGCTGCCCGTCGTCCTGCTCGGCGGGGAGGTCGGCGACCAGGAGGCGGCGTACGAGCGGTGGGGCAAGGCGCTGAAGCTGCCCTCCGTGCAGGGCATGGTCGTCGGCCGCTCACTGCTCTACCCGGCCGGGGGCAGTGTGGAGGAAGCGGTGGACACGGCCGTGAGCCTGCTGTGACCGGAAAGGCTGCCATGACACATCACCTTCCCGCGGGCCGCGCCTCGGCCGGCCCGTACCTCGTCGACGTCACTCCGGAGTCGGCCGGCTGGAGTCATTCCGGCCTGCGTGTGCTGGAGCTGCCACCGGGCGGCTCGCACACCTTCGACACCGGCGGGAGCGAGTGGATCGTGCTGCCGCTCAGCGGCGGCTGCACGGTCGCCTCCGCCGACGACTTCGGCCACGACACGTTCGATCTCGCCGGCCGCACGAGCGTGTTCGACGGCGTCAGCGACTTCGCCTACGTACCGCGCGACGCCCGCGCGACCGTCACGTCGGCGGGCGGCGGACGGTTCGCGCTCACCGGCGCCCGCTGCACCCGGCGGCTGCCCGCCCGCTACGGCCCCGCCTCGGACGTCCCCGTGGAGCTGCGCGGCACCGGCAACTGCTCCCGCCAGGTCAACAACTTCGGGGCCGCAGCCCCCGCCGGAGGCGGTGACGGACAGGGTTTCGAGTGCGACAAGCTGATCGCGGTCGAGGTGATCACCCCGGGCGGCAACTGGTCGTCGTTCCCTCCGCACAAGCACGACGAGCACCGGCCGGGCGAGGAGTCCGTGCTGGAGGAGATCTACTACTTCGAGTTCGCGGACCACGACGGCATCCCCGGCCTCGGCTACCAGCGGGTCTCCCCGTCCGGTCCGGGCCGGGACACGGACGTACTGGCCGAGGTGCGCGACGGTGACGTGGTGCTCATCCCGGACGGCTGGCACGGGCCGTCCATGGCGGTGCCAGGCCACCACATGTACTACCTCAACGTCATGGCGGGTCCCGAGGACGAACGCGCCTGGCTGATCTGTGACCATCCCGAGCACGCCTGGATCCGCTCCACCTGGCCCGACCAGCCCCTCGACCCCCGCCTGCCCCTCTACACCGCCCCCGAGAGGTCCGTATGAGCGCCGCCACCCGCCGACTGACGACCGCCCAGGCACTCGTGCGGTTCCTGGCCGCCCAGTACACCGAGCGGGACGGCGTCCGGCACCGGCTGATCGCGGGCACCTGGGGCATCTTCGGCCACGGAAACGTGGCGGGCGTCGGGCAGGCGCTCGTCGAGTACGCGGATGTCATGCCGTACCACCAGGGCCGCAACGAGCAGTCCATGGTGCACGCGGCCGTCGCCCACGCCCGTCAGCTCAACCGGCTGTCGGCGCAGGCCGTGACGACGTCGATCGGCCCCGGCGCGACCAACCTGGTCACCGGTGCGGCACTCGCCACCGTCAACCGGCTGCCGGTGCTGCTGCTCCCCGGCGACTACTTCGCCTCGCACGCGGCGGACCCGCTGCTCCAGCAGCTGGAGCACCCGGTCGAGGCGGACGTGTCCGTCAACGACACGCTGCGTCCCGTCTCCCGTTACTTCGACCGGATCACCCGCCCCGAGGCGCTGATCGCGTCCGCGCTGAACGCCGTACGGGTGCTCGCCGACCCGGCCGGGACCGGCGCCGTCACCCTCGCCCTGCCGCAGGACGTGCAGGCCGAGGCGTACGACTGGCCGGAGGAGTTCTTCGCCGACCGCGTCTGGCGGGTACGGCGTCCGGCTCCGGACCCGGTCGAGCTGGAGGCGGCGGTCCGGGCCGTACGAGCCGCCCGTCGTCCGCTGATCGTCGCGGGCGGCGGTGTCCACCACAGTGAGGCCGAGGGGGCGCTCCGGGCCCTCGTGGACGCCACCGGCATCCCGGTCGCCTCCACCCAGGCCGGCAAGGGCTCCCTGCGCCACGACCACCCGGCCGACCTGGGCGGCATCGGCCACACCGGCACGGCGGTGAGCGACGAACTGGCCCGCACCGCCGACCTGGTGATCGGGGTCGGCACCCGCTACTCCGATTTCACCACCGCCTCCGGCACCCTCTTCGCCGACCCGGACGTGCGCTTCCTCAACCTCAACATCACCGGCTTCGACGCCCACAAGCTGGGAGCGCGCACCCTGGTGTGCGACGCGCGGAGCGGTCTGGAGGCACTGGCCGGGGCGCTGGCCGGGCACCGCGTGGACCCGGCGTACGAGGCCGGGTACGCAGCCGGGAAGGAGCGCTGGGAGCGGGTCGTCGAGGCCGCCTACCGCGCCGACGACGAGAACGCCGTACCCACCCAGACCCAGGTGCTCGGCGCGCTGGACGCGGTGGTGGGCGAGACCGACGTGGTGATCAACGCGGCCGGCTCGCTCCCCGGCGACCTGCACAAGCTGTGGCGCGCGCGCAGCCCGCGCCAGTACCACCTCGAGTACGGCTACTCCTGCATGGGCTACGAGATCCCGGCCGCGATCGGCGTCCAGCAGGCCGCGCCCGGCACGCCCGTGTGGGCGCTGGTCGGCGACGGCACGTATCTGATGATGCCGACCGAGATCGTCACGGCCGTCCAGGAGCGGCTGCCCGTGAAGATGGTGCTGATCCAGAACCACGGTTACGCCTCCATCGGCGGCCTGTCCGAGGAGACCGGCGGCGAGCGTTTCGGCACCGCCTACCGGTACCGGGCCGAGGACGGCACCTTCACCGGTGCCCCGCTGCCCGTGGACCTCGCGGCGAACGCGGCCAGCCTGGGCATGGACGTGCTGCGCGTCAAGACCGTGCGCGAGCTGCGCCATGCCCTGGCCGAGGCCCGCACCGCCGAGCGTCCGACGTGCGTGTACGTCGAGACGGACCCGGCGCCCACCTCTCCCCCGGCCGAGGCCTGGTGGGACGTGCCGGTGGCCGAGGTCGCCTCCCGCGAGGCCGCCGTCCTGGCGCGCGAACGGTACGAGGCCCGGGTCGCCGGCCGTCGCCGGCACCTCTGAACCGTTCCGGCCGGTCCCACCGCACCGCTTCCGGCCGGCCCCCGGACTCCTCGCGAGTCCCTTCGGAACCCCTTCTCCACTCTCCGCACTCTCCGCGCACGAAAGGTCGTCCGCTCTCATGAAGACCATCAGCCACTGGATCGGCGGCAAGCCCGTCGAAGGCGCCTCCGGCCGTTTCGGCCCTGTCTGGAACCCGGCCACCGGCGCCCAGGAGAAGCAGGTCGCGTTCGCGGACACCACCGAGGTGGACGCCGCCGTCGCCGCCGCGAAGGACGCCTTCGAGAGCTGGGGCACCTCGTCGCTGGCCAAGCGCACGGCGATCCTGTTCAAGTACCGCGAGCTGCTGGACGCCCACCGCGACGAGATCGCGGAGCTGATCACCGCCGAGCACGGCAAGGTGCACTCCGACGCCCTCGGCGAGGTCGCGCGGGGCATGGAGATCGTGGAACTGGCCTGCGGGATCAGCGTGCAGCTGAAGGGCGAGCTGTCCACGCAGGTCTCCAACCGCGTCGACGTCGCCTCGATCCGCCAGCCGCTGGGCGTGGTCGCCGGCATCACGCCGTTCAACTTCCCGGCCATGGTGCCGATGTGGATGTTCCCGCTGGCCATCGCGTGCGGCAACACGTTCGTGCTGAAGCCCTCCGAGAAGGACCCCTCGGCCTCCGTCCGTCTCGCGGAACTGGCCACCGAGGCGGGCCTGCCGGACGGTGTGCTGAACGTCGTGCACGGCGACCGGACGGCCGTGGACCGCATCCTGGAGCACCCCGACATCGAGGCCGTCTCCTTCGTCGGCTCCACTCCGATCGCCCGGCACATCCAGCTGAAGGCGACCGAGCACGGCAAGCGCGTCCAGGCGCTGGGCGGCGCCAAGAACCACATGCTGGTCCTGCCCGACGCCGACCTGGACCTGGCCGCCGACCAGGCGATCAACGCGGCGTACGGTTCGGCCGGCGAGCGCTGCATGGCCGTGTCGGTCGTGGTCGCGGTCGGCGACATCGGCGACGACCTGGTCGGCCGGATCACCGAGCGGGCGAAGAAGCTCCGCATCGGTCCGGGCAACGATCCCACCTCGGAGATGGGCCCGCTGATCACCCGCGAGCACCGCGACAAGGTGGCCTCGTACGTGGCGGGCGCGGCGGCGCAGGGCGCCGAGGTCGTGCTCGACGGCACGGGCCTGGCGGTCGACGGCCACGAGGACGGCTTCTTCGTCGGCGTCTCGCTGCTCGACCGGGTGCCGGTGACCGCGGACGCCTACCGGGACGAGATCTTCGGCCCGGTGCTGTGCGTGGTCCGCGCGGAGACCTACGACGAGGCCATCGCGCTGATCAACGACTCCCGCTGGGGCAACGGCACCGCGATCTTCACCCGGGACGGCGGCGCCGCCCGCCGCTTCCAGCTCGAGGTGAAGGCGGGCATGGTCGGCGTCAACGTGCCGATCCCGGTCCCGGTCGGCTACCACTCCTTCGGCGGCTGGAAGGACTCCCTCTTCGGCGGCCACCACATCTACGGCAACGACGGCGTCGCCTTCTACACCCAGGGCAAGGTCATCACCACGCGCTGGCCGGACCCGTCCGACGGAGGCATCAACCTCGGCTTCCCGAGCAACTCCTGACCCTCGGCCGCCCGAGCGGCTCCTGCCCTCGACAGCGCCACCCAACAGGAAGGTACGCCCATGGCGAAGACCGGTGACCGGGCCCGTTCCGTGACCGAACCCGCGCTCAGCTCACTGGACTTCGCCCTGGACCGGGGCAGTCCGGTGCCGCTGTACTACCAGCTCGCCCAGCAGCTGGAGGCGGCGATCACGCACGGCGACCTCGCCCCGGGCAACCTCCTGGGCAACGAGGTCGACCTCTCGGTACGCCTCGGTCTGTCCCGCCCCACGGTCCGCCAGGCCATCC
Organism: Streptomyces sp. NPDC085927; assembly: GCF_044540975.1. NCBI lineage: Bacteria > Bacillati > Actinomycetota > Actinomycetes > Kitasatosporales > Streptomycetaceae > Streptomyces > Streptomyces sp. NPDC085927. Next base: position 41,752 of record NZ_JBITSN010000022.1, on the reverse strand, counting down.
AGTCCCTTGTCGACAAGGGACTGCTGGTCCGGCGGCGTGGGGTGGGCACCCAGGTGGTGCACAGCCAGGTCAGGCGCCCCCTGGAGCTCAGCAGCCTCTACGACGACCTGGAGGCGGCCGGCCAGGGCCCGAGTACGCAGGTCGTCCGCCACGAGACGGTCCCGGCACCCCCCGGCGTGGCGGCGGCCCTGGGCCTGTCCGAGGGCGAAGAAACGGTCCTCCTCGAACGCCTGCGCCGCACCCACGGCCAGCCCGTCGCCCTCCTCTGCAACTACCTCCCGTCGGGCCTGCTGGAACTGGACGACGCCCGGCTGGAGTCGACCGGCCTGTACCGCATGATGCGCGCGGCGGGCATCACTCTGCACAGTGCCCGGCAGACCGTCGGCGCCCGCTCGGCCACCGCCGGGGAGGCGTCCCGCCTGGACGAGAAGGAGGGCGCCGCCCTGCTCACCATGCACCGCACCGCCTACGACGACACGGGCCGCGCGGTGGAGTACGCGACCCACGTCTACCGTGCCTCGCGCTACTCGTTCGACTTCCAGCTGCTGGTCAGGTCCTGAGCGTCGCCCGGGTGCGCCGTCTCAGTGCGCCGCGTCCAGCCGGGCCCGCTGCTCCGGCGACAGTTCCAGGTCCACCGCTGCCAGGTTCTCCTCCAGTTGCGCCACCGAGGACACCCCGGCCAGCGGCAGGATCGGCAGTTCGTGGCCGAGCTGCCAGGCCAGCACCACCTGGCCGGCGCTCGCCCCGGTCTCCCGGGCGACCTCGTGCAGCGCCTTCAGCCGGGCGGGGGTCCCCGGGTGGTCGTAGTCCCGGGGCAGCCGCTCCGGCCGGGCGTACGCGCCCTTCAGCAGCGGCGAGTAGGCGACCAGGGCCGGCCCGGGCTCGGCCCGCAGGTAGGTGAGCAGCTCGGCGCCGGCGTGTCCGAGGCTGCCGTCGGGGAAGAGGTCCTCGGGCAGGTCGGTGCGGGGGCGCAGGTAGCTGTGCTGGTACTGGAGCACCTCGTAGCCGGGCAGTCCCGCCGCGGCGGCGAGGGCACGGGCCCGCTCCACCCGCCACACCGCGTGATTGCTCGCGCCGAGCAGTCCGACCGTGCCCTCGGCGACGAGGCCGGCGAAGCCCTCCACGGTCTCCTGGAGCGGGACGGCGCGGTCCTCTATGTGGGCGTACAGCAGGTCGAGCCGGTCCATGCCGAGCCGCTCCCGGCTGCGCTCGGCCGACTCCCGGATCACCTTCGCCGACAGGCCCTCCGGGTTGTCGAGGTAGCTCGTGCCGGGGGCGAGCGGGCGGGCGCCCAGCTTGGTCGCGACGACGATCTCGTCGCCGACGCCCCGGCTGCGCCGCCAGCGCCCGAGCAGCGCCTCGCTCTGCCCGCCCTGACCGCCGTCGGCCCAGAAGGCGTAGTTGTCGGACGTGTCGATGAAGTTCCCGCCCGCCTCGACGTACCGGTCGAGTACGGCGAAGGAGGTCTTCTCGTCCGTCACGGAGCCGAACAGCATCGCGCCGAGCGCGAGCACGCTCACCTCCCGTCGGGTCCGCGGATCGCTGCCGATGGTGCGGTACTTCATGGGGTTTCCCTCCCGTGAGCACCCCGTCGTCGGGGCACGGAACGGGAGTCTTCAGCTTGAAGCGCACTACAGGTCAAGGCCGTACGCGGCGAATCGGCGAAGAGGCTCCCCACGGGCGGGGAGCCGGGCGCCGACGGGAGCGCGGCCTACTTGTTCGTGCCCCGGAAGCGGCCGAAGGCCTTCGTCAAGCCGCTCAGTGGCGAGCCCTCCTCGCCGGCCGGCCCCGGCACGGGCGGCCGGGGCGCGCCGGCGCCGCGGGCCGCCTCGGCGAGTGCGGCCTGCGCGGCCTCGGCCGCCTCCCGGTACAGGTCACGGGACTCCGTCATGACGTCGAGCGCGTGGGCGTACCTGGCGACCATGTCCTGGGCGTGGGCCAGTTCCTCTTCCGGGCTGAGCAGGTGCCAGCCCCGGCGCAGCCGCGTCAGGGCCTGCTCGGCCTCGGCCGGCAGGGGCTGCGGCAGTGCGGCGAACTCGATGATCCTGCCGAGGAATTCGACCGGTTCCGAGCCGTCCAGGAAGATGCTGCGCACCGTGAAGTGCTCCGGGTCGTAGTCCGGTCCCGGCGGCACCGTGGGCAGGACGACGGCGCCGCCGCGCGGCATCCTCAACTTCAGCTCCCGCTGCAGCGCGAAGTCGGCGATCCGGGCCTGCTCGGGTGTGCCCCGGTGCTCGACCACCCGGTGCCGCAGGCTCGGCGGCAGGAACTCCGCGACCGGCCGCTGCCCCCGCGCGTCCGGCGTCATCGCCTCGTGCACCACGACGTGGACGAACCAGCTGTTCCGGGCGCAGTCCCGCAGCCGGCGGCGCACCTCGTCGTCGTCCTTCGGCAGGTGGTTCACCGTCCGCAGGCGTACGCCCGGCACCGTGTCGTGGTCCCACTCGACCTGGCTGCTGTCGGGCCAGAACATGGTGGCGGGTGAGGGCCAGCGGGCGTCCCACGCACGCTCCGCCTCGGCGGCGAGGAGCCAGGTGACGCCTTCGGCCCCGTCCCCGCGGGCCTGGGGATCGTACGTGGTCAGCTGCGCGCGCACCGTGACGTCCTCGGCCACACGCCAGCGGGCCTCGAAGAGGCGGCGGGCCGACGGGCCGGGGTCGGCGGAGGCGTCCCGGGGGTACAGGACGGTGGACCGGGCCGCCTCGACGGGGTCGAGCTCCAGGAAGTCGTCGAGGCCGCCGGCCGCCTTGAGGGCGATGAGGTTGCGCCGGACGTCGAGTTCGGGCTCGGGACCCGTATGGCGTCCGCGCGCCAGCCATACGGTGTCGGGGACGGTGGACGTGGGAGTGCTGTTTTTGACCATGGAGTCGTTCTGTGAGTGGTCGGGGGCCTGATCAGTATGGTCCGTGACCGGGGCACCGTCCATGACCTGCGGCACCTCACGGGCACCGGCACGGTCACGACCCGGCGGGGTGTTCCCGGCCGCCCGGAAGCGGCACGACCGGCGCGGGCACCCTGTGGCCCCCGGCCTGCCCCTCAGGGCCGGCGCCCTGTCCGTAGCACTCCTGACCCGCGGGCGACCCGGTCGTACCGTGCCTGCGAACGCGTTCGGGTGGGTGGCACCTGCCACCCACCCGATGCGTCGGCACGCCCACAGGACTTCCTCAGGACTGCGGACGGCTGCCGTGGTTCGCGGCGTTCTTGCGGCGGGACTTCTTCTTACGACGTCGCTTCGAGGACATCGAACCTCCTCTTTCCGAGCTTTTGGGTCATCATCCACCGGATGGTCACGTCTGGTGATCACAGAGCCCCTTTCCAGTCGACGCGACGGCAAACACACCCGATGCAGATGCACACGGACGACCTACGTCATGGTGGTGACTCGAGACAGCCCGTGTCGTCACCCAGCGGCATTCACGGCAGGTCGGCGAGGACTGCCGCGTCGCCTTCACCGGAGACCTTTACGAACCCGCGCCGGCCCCGCCCGGGCTCCACAAATGATCAAGGGCCGGTTTCGGATACCTCCGAAACCGGCCCTGACCCACGACTCTCACGAGTCGGGACGACAGGATTTGAACCTGCGACCCCTTGACCCCCAGTCAAGTGCGCTACCAAGCTGCGCCACGTCCCGATGCGCTCACGTGCGGTGAACCGCGTGATCACGCGGTCAGTACTTTACCCCACCGCCCCGCCCGGGCCGAAAGCGGTCCGGGCGCGGGACAATCGGGGCATGGGCAGCATGGACAGCACCTCCTCGGACCAGGACAGCGATCCCGTCGGCGTCAGGGACGGCGTCCCCTCGGGCCGGGCGGGCGACCGGCGCGACCGGGACGGTGACGGGCGGGCGCGCAGCGCGCGGCCCCGGGACGGGCTGGGGCAGCCACTGCCCTACGGGGCGCGGGGGGTGCCCCGGCAGCCGGAGGGGGTGGTCCGGCCGCCGCTGGAGAGCGTCGCCGAGGCGCAACGCCTGCTGGACGAGGGGAAACCGTTCCACGCGCACGAGGTGTTCGAGGACGCCTGGAAGTCGGGGCCCGAGGAGGAGCGGGAGCTGTGGCGGGGGCTCGCCCAGCTCGCCGTCGGGCTCACGCACACGGCGCGCGGGAACACGACCGGCGGAGCCCGGCTGCTGCGGCGCGGGGCGGGCTCCGCCGAGGAATGGGCGGCGGACGCCGGGCGGCCGCGTCCGTACGGGATCGACCTCGGCGGTGTCGTCGCCTGGGCCCGGGACCTGGCGGCGGAGGTGGAGCGGGGCGACGGCGTTCCCGTGGACGCGGGGGCGCGGGCGCCGCGGCTGCGGGCGGGCGGCCGGGAGCAGGGCTCCTGAGCGGGGGCCCGGACGGCGGCTCCCGGCAACGGGGCCGGGGCGGTACGCGGACGCGGTGCGCCCGGTGTCAGCGGCGCGCGGCACGCCCAGGGCGTGCGATCAGGGCGGGTACGGGAACGGGGCAGTCCCTCGGATGCCGGACATGCGCCGTGCCCGGGCCCCGGAAGCCGACGTCCCCATGGTCCCGTACGGCCTACGATGACGCCGGCGACTGGAGGAGTCATGGCCGTGGACTTGAGCAGGCGGGCCTACCGGGCCCAGCGGTGGGCCGCGCGGGTGGCCCTGGTCGCCGCCGCGCTCGCGGTGGTGTTCCCGCTCCTCTACGGGGGCCTGCAGGGCCTGGTGCTGTTGCTCTGCGGTGCGGTGGGGCTCGCCCTCGGCGCAGCCGCGCTGTGGTGGACGCTCACGCTGCGGGGGCCGTTGCGCTGGGTGGCCGCGCTGGTGGCCGTGTGTGTGCCCGCGGCCGTCATCGCCCTGTACGCGGTCGTCCTGTTCTGGGCTCTCCCGGTGTCGCTGGCGCTGTGGGCCCTGGCCGTGTGGAGCGGGCGGTTCGCGCTGCGTGGGACGGGGAGCGAGCAGTCGGGGCAGCGGCAGCGGGAGCGGCGGATGCCGCTGCCCCGGCGGGCGGTGCTCATCATGAATCCGCGGTCGGGCGGCGGCAAAGTGGGCCGCTACCGCCTGCGGGAGAAGGCGGAACGGCTGGGTGCGCGGGTCGTCCTGCTCGATCCGGAGAAGGAGAACGACGTGACGGCGATGGCCCGGGAGGCCGTCGCGGGCGGTGCGGATCTGCTGGGCGCCGCGGGCGGTGACGGCACGCAGGCGCTGGTCGCGGCCGTGGCCGCCGAGCACGACATCCCGTTCCTGGTCATCAGCGCCGGGACCCGCAACCACTTCGCCCTGGACCTGGGCCTGGACCGCGGCGATCCGGCGGCCTGCCTGAACGCCCTCAGCGACGGGGTGGAGTTGCGCGTCGATCTGGGTTTCGCCGGTGATCAGCCCTTCGTGAACAACGCGTCCTTCGGCGCGTACGCGTCGATCGTGCAGAGTCCGGCGTACCGGAACGACAAGATCGGCACCAGCCTGGAGATGCTGCCCGACCTGCTCACCGGGCAGCAGGGAGCCCGGCTGGTCGCCCATGTCGGGGACACGTCGCTCGACAATCCGCAGGCCGTACTGGTCAGCAACAACCCCTACCGCACCGACGATCCCTTCGGCCTCGGCCGACGGGAACGGCTGGACACAGGTGTGCTCGGGGTCCTCGGCGTCAAGGTCGAGAGCGCGATCGACGCCGCCGCGTTGCTGCTGGACCCCTCGCGGGGCCGGCTCACCAATCTGACCGCATCCGAGGTCCTCATCGAGGGCGACCGTGCGGAGATCGAGGCCGGGGTCGACGGGGAGGCCCTGCTGCTGTCCGCGCCCGTCCACTGCCGTATCGCGCCCGGCGCGCTCCGCGTCCGCGTCCCGCGCAAACGGCCCGGCGTGGCCCAGCCGCCTCCGCGCCTGAACTGGCGGCGGCTGCGCAAGCTGGCGGCGACGGTCGGCCGTACGGCGGCTCCGAGCCGGTTCCGGCACCATCCGGAGATCCCTGACGTCCCGGAAGGACAGGGACCCTTCCTCGGTCGGTAGACCCGGCGCGCACCGCAACGGCTCCCGGCACCCGGCACCCGGCACCCGGCACCCGGCACCCGGCACCCGGCACCCGGCACCCGGCACCCGGCACCCGGCTCCCGGCACCCGGCTCCCGGCTCAGCGCACCAGCAGTTGTACGCCGCCCACCACCGTCGCCGCGATCACCAGCTGTTCGAACAGCCGCTGGTTGATCCGGCTCACGGCCCATTTCCCGAGCAGCGCGCCGGGCACGACGAACAGTACGAGTGCCGCGTCGAGCAGCAGTGATTGCGCGTCGATCAGTCCGAGACCCACGCTGAACGGCACCTTGGACGTGTTGACGATCAGGAAGAAGAACGCCGATGTCCCCAGAAAGCTCAGCTTCCGGAAGCCGGCGGAGAGCAGGTACAGGGACATCACCGGCCCGCCCGCGTTGGCGACCATGGTGGTGAAGCCGCCGAGGACGCCGTACGAGCGGGCCTTGATCCGGCCGGCTCGGGAGGTGACCTCCTCGGGCCCGTTCCGTCCGCTCCGTCCGCCGGGTTCTCCCTCCGCGTCGACGGCGGTCTGCGCGGCCCGGTCCGCCGCTCGCCGCCGCCACACCGTCACCGCGGCCATCAGCAGCAGGATCGCCCCGATCGACGTTCTCACGGCCTCGTCGTCCGCCCACATCAGGAAGAGGGTGCCGACGACGACACCGGCCGCGACCGCCGGGAACAGCCGCCACAGGGTGGGCCAGTGGGCGTGCCGCCGGTAGGTGAGGACGGCGAGCACGTCCCCGGCGATCAGGATGGGCAGCAGTACGCCGGTGGAGGCGCGGGCGGGCAGCATCGCCGCGAAGATGGCGAGGCTGACCGTGTTGGCCCCGCTGACGGCGGTCTTGGAGAAGCCCACGAGCAGGGCGGCGAAGGCGAGGGCGGCGAATTCCCAGGCGGTGAGGTGCCAGAGCGTCATCATGTCCATTGCGGGGACTGATGGTATGTCCACCTAACGACCGCCGTAAGCACCGTCTCGCCTGTCGGCTCCTCGCACCTCGTACGGCGTTTCCTGCCGCCGCCCGCGCACACCGCGCCCGGCCGGGCCCGCACGGGGCGGGTCCGGGTTTGCGCCGGAGGAACGAGGGCACCCGCGCGTTCGCGGAACAGCCCGAGGATTCGAGAAGGAGCGATACCCCATGACCGTTGTACGGAGCACCCTGCCCGACGAGGCCCGCCGAGTCGCCGGCAAGGCACTCCAGGAGACCCTGGTGGATCTCCTCGGTCTCTCACTGATCGGCAAGCAGGCCCACTGGAACGTCGTGGGTCCCAGGTTCCGCTCGGTCCACCTCCAGCTGGACGAAGTGGTCTCGGCCGCCCGCACCCAGGCCGACACGGTCGCGGAGCGGGCCGCGACGCTCGGCGTGCCGCCGGACGGCCGCCCGGAGACCATCGCCAAGGTCTTCGCCCTGCCCGTCCCCGAGGAGGGCCTGCTGCGCGACGCGGACGTCGTGCGGCTGATGGCGGAGGCGCTGGGAGCCGCGATCGTACGGCTGCGCGAGCGCGTCGACGCCACCGAGAAGGCGGACCCGGTCACCCAGGACCTGCTGATCTCCGTCACCGCCGATCTGGAGAAGCAGCGCTGGATGTTCCAGGCGGAGAGCACCCCCGCCGAGGCGTGACGAAGCCCGCCGGCGAACCCCCGGCGCCTTCCGTCCGCCGTTGGCGTTCCCCCTCCCCTCCCGCCCCGCGTCCGCTCCCCCGTTCCGGGGACAAAGTGATCACTACGCAGGCACAATGGCCGCGACGGCCGGATCCGGCCGCAGGGAAGGGCAGGGAGAGGGAGGGGAAGAGACGTGGGTGAGAGCCACACCCCGCCGCGCGGCTCGGCACGACCGGACACCTCGGTGGCGCACAACGCACGCGTGTGGAACCACTGGATCGGCGGCAAGGACAACTACGAGGTCGACCGGCGGGTCGGCGACCGGGTCGCCTCGATCATCCCCGTCATCCGGGACATCGCCCGCGCGGACCGGGAGTTCCTGGGGCGGGCCGTCACGTACCTGGCCGGTGAGCGGGGTGTGCGGCAGTTCCTCGACGTCGGCACCGGACTGCCCACCGCGGACAACACCCACGAGATCGCCCAGCGGATCGCGCCCGACTCCCGGACCGTCTACGTCGACAACGATCCGACCGTGCTGCTGCACGCCCGGACCCTGCTCGCCGGCACCGGGGCCGGCGCCACCGACTACGTCGACGCCGATGTGCACGACCCGGACGCCCTGCTCGAACGGGCCGCCGGAACCCTCGACTTCGGCCGCCCGGTCGCGGTGATGATGCTGGGCATCCTCAACTTCGTCCTCGACACCGAGAAGGCGCGCGGAACCGTCCGCCGGATCATGGACAGGGTCCCCTCCGGCAGCTTCCTCGTCCTCACCCACCCCACCTACGACGCCGAGGTCGGCGGCGAGAACCAGATCCCCGCGATGGAGTTCTGGAACGAGAACGCCACTCCCCCGATCACGGCTCGCAGCGCCGAGGACATCGCCGCGTTCCTCGAAGGGCTGAACCCGGTCGAGCCCGGCCTGGTGTCCTGCTCGCAGTGGCGCGCCCGGCCCGGCTCCGCCCCGGTCGTACCGCAGTACGGCGCGGTGGCCGTGAAGCCCTGACGCATCCCGGATCCCCGTCGCCGCCGGGTCCGGCCGAACCCGTAGTGGAGGACGACACCACCGCGGAGCGGCCGTCCTCGTCAGCCCGAACCGTCGAAAGTATGATCAAGCAATGTCTGACACGACCGAAACCACGCCGGGATGGCTGTCCTCCGACGAACTGGAGATGACACGTGCCCGCATGCCGATCCTGTACGTCGAGTCCGTCCCCGTACGTGTCGACGACAGCGGCGAAGTCACCAGCGTAGGCCTGCTGCTGCGCATCGGACCGGACGGCACGGTCAGCCGGACGCTGGTCTCCGGCCGGGTGCTGCACCACGAGCGCATCCGGGACGCGCTGCTGCGCCACCTGGAGAAGGACCTCGGCCCGGTGGCGCTGCCCCATGTCCCGGCCTCGCTCCAGCCGTTCACGGTCGCCGAGTACTTCCCCACGCACGGGGTCACGCCGTACCACGACCCGCGTCAGCACGCGGTGTCCCTCGCCTACATCGTGCCGGTGACGGGTGACTGCCGGCCCCGGCAGGACGCCCTCGACCTGGTGTGGTTCAGCCCGCGGGAGGCGCTGTCGGAGGCGGTGCAGAGCGAGATGCCGGGCGGGCACGGCGTACTGCTGAGGCAGGCCCTGGCGCACGCGGGCTGCCTGAGCTGACGCGGCGCGGGGATCGCGCCTCCGTCGTACGGCGAAGGTCACGTCCCGCGCCGTTCACCGGCCCCGTTTTCCTTCACGGACGGGTCAGACGGCACGCCAGATGTTGTCGAAGGCCGCCGTCTCGACGGCCCGCCGCTGCCGCACACCGGCCAGTTCGACGACGGCTTCGTTGACCGCGGCCAGCACGGTCACGATCCGGTCGTCGCCGAGATCCGTGAGATCGTCGCGGCCCTCGGAACCCTCGCCCGGGTCGCCGTCGCCCGGATCGCCGTCGTACCGGGTGCCGACGCCCGCGGCGGTGGCGAGGGCGGTGAGCACGGGTTCGTGCGCCGCCCAGCGGTCGTTCGCGTGGCGGCGCGCCGACGAGTCGGCCAGCGCCGACGGGTCGATGCTCAGCGACGGCTTCCGGGCGCGCCACCGGGCGGCAGCCGCACCCGTGGTCTCCAGCTCCGCGAGATACGCGGCCACCAGGTCGCGGCCGCGGCGCCACAGCCAGTCCTCGACCGGCTCGTGGGGTTCCTGCCGGACCAGCGAGGACGCGGCCCGTCGCAGCAGGAGGTCGTCGGTGGCCGGCTCCACTGCGGGCACCACCCGGTCCCCGTCGAGGTCGGCGGCCCCGGCGTCGATGAGGTCGATCAGCTCCGCTCCCGCGAGCGCCAGCGACAGATCGCCCTGCTCGACGGACGTACCGGAACGTGTGTCGATGACGACGACGAGCAGATCCCGCGCTGTGGTCATGAGCGGCTCCACATCAGAAGGGGCGGCGGCGAACGAGCGGCCACCGGTCCCGGCGGCTCCCACCGTTGCCTACGGAAACCACGGAGACCGGCTCCTCATTCCCGGGAAGCCCGCTTCCGGCCTGCGGTGAAGCCGGCTTCCGGGGAACGGTCGAGGGGCGGTTTCGGATTGCTCCGAAACCGCCCCTCGATCTGCGACTTCGTTAAGTCGGGACGACAGGATTTGAACCTGCGACCCCTTGACCCCCAGTCAAGTGCGCTACCAAGCTGCGCCACGTCCCGTTGCCCGTCTGACCTGGTGATTCCCCGGCGTCGACGTGCACGGAAACAATACCGCACCCAGGGCGGTGATCGCGCATCCCTTTGTCCGGGGCACCGGGGGCGGCACTTGACCTCAAGTTCGGTTGAGGTCGCACGATCGCCGTATGACGATCACCGAGGAACACACCCGCGGGACGACGGCTGCGTACGGCCGTGCGGATCTGCCCGCGCTGATGGGCAGGATGACCGGCGACGAGAAGCACGGGCCGGCGGCGACCTCCACCCTGGACGTGCTGTGGGTGCTCTACGACCGTGTCCTGCGCGTCTCGCCGGAGCGGATGGACGACCGGGACCGGGACAGGTTCCTGCTGTCGAAGGGGCACGGGCCGATGGCGTACTACGCCGTGCTGGCCGCCAAGGGCTTCCTGCCGGTGGAGTGGCTGACCGGGTTCGGCTCGTACGACTCACCGCTCGGCCATCACCCCGACCGGACGCTGGTGCCGGGCGTCGAGATCGGCAGCGGATCGCTGGGGCACGGGCTGCCGATCGCGGTCGGAACGGCGCTGGGACTGCGCGCGCAGGGACTCGACGGGCCCGCCGTGTGGGCGCTGATCGGGGACGCCGAACTGGACGAGGGCAGCAACCACGAGGCGATCGCGTTCGCCGGTCCGGCCGGGCTGGCACGGCTGCACACCGTCGTCGTGGACAACTCCTCCGCCAGTCACGCCCGGCCCGGTGGGATCGCCGCGCGCTTCGAGGCGGCCGGCTGGTCCGCGCTCACGGTCGACGGCCGTGACCACGAGGCGCTGCACGCGGCGTTCACCGCGCCGCATCCGGGGCGGCCGCACGTGGTGGTGGCCCGGGTCGAGCCGAAGTCCGCGTGACCTTCCCCTTTCCTGCTCCTTCTTCCGGCTCGTTCTTCCGGATTCTCCTTCCGGCTCCTCCCTCTGAAAGGACCCCTCCCGTGGAAACCATGCGTGACCGGTTCGCTCCCGTCGTCACCCGGTTGCTGGACGAGGACCCCCGGGTCGCCGTCGTCCTCGCCGAGATCGGCACGGACGCCTTCACCGAGGCCGCCCGCCGGCATCCGGACCGGGTCGTCAACGTCGGCATCCGGGAACAGCTCCTGGTGGGAGCCGCCGCCGGGATGGCGCTCACCGGCCTGCGGCCCGTCGTGCACACGTTCGCCAGCTTCCTCGTCGAGCGGCCGTTCGAGCAGGTCAAGCTGGACCTCGGCCATCAGGACGCGGGCGCGGTGCTGGTGAGCGCCGCCGCCTCCTTCGACTGGCCGGCCGGCGGCTACACGCACATGGCGCCGGGCGACGTGGCGCTGCTGGACACCCTGGACGGCTGGACCGTGCACGTGCCGGGGCATCCGGACGAGGCCGAGACCCTGGTGCGGCACGCGGTGGCCGCCGGGGACGACAAGGTGTACGTGCGGCTGTCCCTGCAGGCCAACGCGCACCCGCTGCCGGTGGACGGCGAGCGGTTCCGCACCGTCCGCGAGGGCCGTGCGGGTGTGGTGGTCGCCGTCGGTCCCGTGCTGGACGCGGTGCTCGCGGCCACGGAGGGGCTCGACGTGACCGTCCTGTACGCCACCACGGTCCGGCCCTTCGACGCGGCCGCCCTGCGCCGGGCCACCGAGGCCTCCGGGACGGATGTCGTCCTGGCCGAACCGTATCTGGCGGGTACGTCGGTGGCGGCGGCGAACGACGCGTTGTCCGACGTGCCGCACCGGGTGCTGGGACTGGGTGTGGGCCGGCGGGAGCTGCGACGGTACGGGCAGCTCGAGGAGCATGTCGCCGCGCACGGGCTCGACGCCCGCTCGCTGCGGGAGCGCGTCGGAGCGTTCACGGCGGCCGGAATCTCCCTCCGGCCGCCGCCCCCCGCCCCGGATCGTGCCGTGGCCCACTGACAACGCCCCGGGGGTTCAGTCCCCGGGCGGCCGGCCGAGCCGGGGATGCGCTTCGAGCAGCTGGGTCGGGGCCGCCTGGCGCCAGGAGTCGGCGAGGATGTCGTGCAGTTCGTCCTCGTCCTCCAGGGCGGCGAGGCGGACCCGGACCCAGGCGAACTGCGCCTCGTGGTCCGCGATCCAGAACTTCTCCGGCTCGGCGAGGGCCAGTTCGTCGCGCTCCTCCTTGGGGCAGCGCACGGCGATGGACGTCTCGTCCTCGGGCAGGGTGACGAACATCTTTCCCGCCACCCGGAACGTGGGCATGCTCCAGGCCACCTTCTCCGTCGTGTCCGGCAGGGACAGCGTGATCCGTCGTACGTCTTCGGCATCCGGCATGGCAGGCAACGTAGCGGCTGCCACTGACAATCACCTGGCGGCGGTGCGGGCCCTACGCCTCCCCGGCGGCCTCGCCGAGTGCGTCCAGGACCGGGCGGATCAGCGGGTGTTCCTCGGCCCCCCGGCGTACGGCGGCGAAGACACGGCGGGTCGGCGCGACACCGTCGACCGGGCGGACGACCACGCCGGTCAGGTCCATGCCGCGCAGCGCCGAACGGGGGACCAGTGCGACACCCACGTCCGCCGAGGCCAGGGCCACCACCGCGCGGAAGTCGTCCGAGGAATGCTCGAGCAGGGGCTGGAATCCGGCGTTCTCACAGGCCAGGACGACGACGTCATGGCAGGGGTTGCCGGGGTACGGGCCGATCCACGGGTCCTTGGCCAGCTCGGCGAGTGGTACCTCCGCGGTGTCGGCCAGCCGGTGGGTGACGGGGACGACCGCGTCGAAGGGCTCCGCGTACAGCGGTACGTGGGACAGCCGGGGATCGTCGGCGGGCGGCGCCCCGCGGTACTCGACGGCCACGGCGACGTCGACCTGCCGGTCCAGCAGCATCGGCAGGCTGGCGTCGCCCTCGGCGTCCTGGACGCGGATGCGGATACCGGGTGCCGTCGCGGCGAGGCGGACCACCGCGGGGACGACGACCTGGGCGATCCCGGTCGCGAAGGAGGCGACGGTGACGGTGCCGGCCGCGCCCGCACCGTACGCGGCGAGTTCGGCCGCGGCCCGCTCCAGCTGGGCGAGGACCACGTTGGTGTGGCCGAGCAGGATCTCGCCGGCCGGGGTCAGCCGTACGCCCTTGGCACCGCGCTCCACCAGCCGGTGGCCGGTCTCCTGCTCCAGTGCGGCGAGCTGCTGGGACACCGCCGACGGGGTCAGGTACAGCGCGGCGGCCGCCGCCGTGACCGTGCGGTGGTCGGCCACCGCGCGGAGGATGTGGAGCCGCCGTGCCTCGATCATGGAATCGATTCTCTCAAACGCCGCCGCGCGCCCCGCCCGGGCGGCCCACGGGGGCAGGGCGCGCGGGCAGGGCGCGTCAGGCCTCGCTCAGGCGTCGAGCTCCGCCCGTGCCGCCACGAAGGCGTCCACCGCGCGGTTCACGTCCTCGGTGGAGTGCGCGGCGGACAGCTGGACGCGGATCCGGGCCTGTCCCTCGGGCACCACGGGGTAGGAGAAGCCGATCACGTACACACCGCGCTCCAGCAGCAGCTCCGCGAGGCGTCCGGCGCGGGACGCGTCGCCGATCATCACCGGGGCGATGGGGTGGTCGCCGGGGAGGATGTCGAAGCCCTCCTCGGTCATCCGGCGGCGGAACAGGGCGGTGTTCTCGCCCAGCCGGACCCGCAGGTCGTCGGCGGACTCCAGCAGGTCGAGGACCTTCAGCGAGGCCGCGGCGATCACCGGGGCGAGCGTGTTCGAGAACAGGTACGGCCGGGAGCGCTGGCGCAGCAGGGCGACGATCTCCGCGCGGGCGGCGACGTAACCGCCGGAGGCACCGCCGAGCGCCTTGCCGAGGGTGCCGGTGAGGATGTCGACACGGTCCATGACCCCGTGCAGTTCGGGCGTGCCGCGTCCGCCGGTTCCGACGAAGCCCACGGCGTGCGAGTCGTCGACCATGACCATGGCGCCGTGGCGGTCGGCGAGGTCGCAGATCTCGGCCAGCGGTGCGACATGGCCGTCCATGGAGAAGACGCCGTCGGTGACGATCAGCTTGCGCCGCGCCCCGCCCTCGGCGGCCTCCTTCAACTGGCGTTCCAGGTCGGCCATGTCGCGGTTGGCGTAGCGGAAGCGGCGGGCCTTGGACAGCCGGATGCCGTCGATGATCGACGCGTGGTTCAGCGCGTCGGAGATCACCGCGTCCTGCGCGCCGAGCAGCGTCTCGAACACGCCGCCGTTGGCGTCGAAGCAGGACGAGTAGAGGATCGTGTCCTCCTGGCCGAGGAACGCCGACAGCCGCGCCTCCAGCTCCTTGTGCACCTCCTGCGTGCCGCAGATGAAGCGCACCGAGGCCATGCCGTAGCCCCAGCGGTCGAGGGCCTCGTGGGCGGCGGCGAGCACCTCGGGGTGGTCGGCGAGGCCGAGGTAGTTGTTGGCGCAGAAGTTGAGGACCTCACCGGGCCGGCCGCCCGCGGTGACGTTCACGGTGGCGGACTGCGGGGTGCCGATCACGCGCTCGGGCTTGTGCAGTCCGGCGGCGCGGATCTCGTCGAGGGTGGTGCGGAGGTCGTCGCGCACGGAGTCGAACATGGAGAGGCTCCTGAAGGTGCTCGCGGAAGGGGAGGAAGGGCCGGGGAGGTGGCAGCGAGGGTGCCGGGAAGGGCGCCGAGGGGGCTACGCCGTCCAGTCGAGGATGATCTTCCCGCTGCGGCCGCTCGCCGCGTCCTCGAAGGCCGCCTCGAAGTCGCGGTGGGAGTACCGGCCGGTGATCACGGGGGCGAGGTCCAGGCCGCCCTCGAGGAGCACCGACATGGCGTACCAGGTCTCGAACATCTCACGGCCGTAGATGCCCTTGAGGGTGATCATCGAGGTGACGATCCGGGACCAGTCGACCGGGAACTCCTCGGCCGGCAGGCCGAGCATCGCGATCCGGCCGCCGTGGGTCATGTTGGCGATCATGTCGCGCAGTGCCTCGGGGCGGCCCGACATCTCGAGGCCGATGTCGAAGCCCTCGCGCAGGCCGAGGATGTGCTGCCCGTCGGCGATCGCCGAGTCCCGCACGTTCAGCGCCAGGCTCACCCCGATCTTGCGGGCGAGCTCCAGGCGCTCCTCGCTGACGTCGGTGATCATGACGTGGCGGGCGCCGGCGTGCCGGGCCACCGCGGCGGCCATCAGGCCGATCGGTCCGGCACCGGTGATCAGGACGTCCTCGCCGACGAGCGGGAAGGACAGGGCGGTGTGCACGGCGTTGCCGAACGGGTCGAAGATCGCGGCGACGTCGAGGTCGACGGGGACGCGGTGCACCCAGACGTTGGCCGCGGGCAGGGTGACGTACTCGGCGAACGCGCCGTCGCGGCCGACGCCGAGACCGACGGTGGCGCGGCACAGGTGCCGGCGTCCGGCCTGGCAGTTGCGGCACTTGCCGCACACCAGGTGGCCCTCGCCGCTGACCCGGTCACCGGTCTTGATCTCGTCGACGTCCCGTCCGGTCTCCACGACCTCGCCGACGAACTCGTGCCCGAGGATCAGCGGGGTGCTGATCGTCTGCCGGGCCCAGCCGTCCCAGGCGCGGATGTGCAGGTCGGTGCCGCAGATGCCGGTGCGCAGCACCTTGATCAGCACCTCGCCGGGGCCGACGGCCGGCTCCGGGACGTCCGCGAGCCACAGCCCGGGTTCGGCCTTGTCCTTGACGAGCGCCTTCAACGCCACGGCTCCTCGGGGTGAGTCCCGGCTCCGGGCATGCCGGAGCAGCCCTGGCCGGGAACGGGGTGGGATCGCACTGCAATCTGCCGTACGACACCCTCACCGGTCCATCGAGGATTTCTTAAGCGCGGCCACAGCTTTCCTTCACGCCTCACCCCATCGGCGGCAGCACACCGCGTCCGCGGATTCAGAACGGCAGTCCGTCGCTCTCCCCGCGTTCGATCCGTACGACGAGATCCGCGGCCTGTTCCTTGATGGCCACGAGCCCTTCCTGCCCCCAGGCCCGCGGCCGGGTGTCGGAGACGGACACGGTGCCCAGCACCATGCCGGTGCTGTCGATGAGCGGGGCACCCAGGTAGGAGCGCACCCCGAACTCGTCCACGACCGGGTTGCCCGCGAACCGGGGGTAGTCGCTCACGTCCCCCAGGACCAGCGCCTTGCGGCGGACCACCACATGGGGGCAGAAGCCGTGGTCGCGGGGCAGCGACCGGCCCAGCAGTGCGCCGGTGCCGTCGCCGCGGACGACGGGCGCGACCGCCGGTGTGTGCAGACCGGCGAAGAACTGCCCTTCCTGCCCCAGGAAGTTGACCATGGCGTACGCCGCCCCCGTGAACTCGGAGAGGCCGTACGCGAAGGCGTCGAGTGCGGGCTCGGGGCGTTCGCCCAGTCCCAGCCGGCGCAGCCGCTCGGTGCGGGCCGGGGCCTCCTTGTCCTCGGGGGTGAGCAACAGACGACCGGCCGGACGTGGCGGGTCGTAGCTCATGGGCGGGCTCCCTGGATGTGGGCACATGTCATATACGGGCTCCGTGTCGGTGTGTGGGGATCACATGTGGGCGCCGTACCCCGTCGCGGTGGCCGGGGCGTGGGCGATGAGGTGGCGGACCAGGGTCAGCAGGGTCTGTACGCCCGAGCTGGAGATCCGGGCGTCGCAGCACACGACGGGGATCTCGTCCGGCAGGTCCAGAGCGGCGCGTACCTCCTGGGGGTCGTAGCGGAAGGCGCCGTCGAACTCGTTGACGGCGATGATGAAGCCGAGACCGCGTTGCTCGAAGAAGTCGACGGCGGCGAAGCACTCCTCCAGGCGCCGCGTGTCGGCGATGATGACCGCGCCGAGGGCGCCTTCGCAGAGTTCGTCCCACATGAACCAGAACCGTTCCTGGCCCGGTGTGCCGAACAGGTAGAGCACGTGTTGCCGGTCCAGGGTGATGCGGCCGAAGTCCATCGCCACGGTCGTCTCGACCTTGTTCTCGATGCCGTCGAGCCGGTCGGTGGCGGCGCTGACCGTGGTGAGCAGTTCCTCCGTGCTGAGCGGCGCGATCTCGCTGACCGCGCCGACGAAGGTGGTCTTGCCCACGCCGAACCCGCCCGCCACGAGGATCTTGAGCGCGGTGGGGAACACGTCGGCGCCGGCGCCGTGGTCAGAGCTGTCGTCGTAGTCCATCAAGCACTGCCTCCAGAAGGGCCCGGTCCGTCGGGTTGTGGTCGAACACGGGGGGCTTGGTGGTGAGACCTCCGCTGTCGACGAGATCCGCCAGCAGCACCTTGGTGACGGCCAGCGGCAGCTTGAGGTGGGCGGCCACCTCGGCGACCGGCAGGGGCGCGCGGCACAGTTCGAGTGCCTGCGCGTGCTCGGGGCCGAGGTAGCCGAAGGGGGTGGCCCCGGTGGCCATCACCTGTGACATCAGGTCGAGTTCGACGGTGGGGCGGGTGCGGCCGTCGTTGACGGTGAAGGGGCGCACCAGCCGGCCGGCCGCGTCGTCCAGCCAAGGGCCGTCACCGGCCGCCGCCACGTTCAAGGCTTCATCGCCGGCGGTTCGACGGCGGGCTGCCGGGGGGCGGTCACCAGGTACGGCCGGACGCTCTTGACCAGCATGGCCATCTCGTAACCGAGCACCGCCGCGTCGGCCTCGCGGCCGGCCAGCACCGCGAGGCAGGTGCCGGAACCGGCGGTGGAGACGAACAGCAGCATCGAGTCGAGCTCGACGACGACCTGGCGTACGTCGCCGCCCGCGCCGAAGCGGACGCCGGCGCTGCGGCCGAGGGAGTAGAGGCCGGAGGCCAGGGCCGCCATGTGGTCGGCGCTGTCCGGGTCGAGGCCGTGCACGGACTTCACCAGTCCGTCGCAGGAGAGCAGCACGGCGCTGGAGGTGTGCGGCACCCGTTGCACGAGGCCGCTCATCAGCCAGTCGAGATCGGAAACGTGGGTGGTCGGCGCATCGCTCGCCATGGTGGATCGACTCCTTGGGGTACGAAGGTCTGCGGGAGCGCTGGGGGCGGGGGCGGGCGGGGAGGCGGGGGCCCGGTAGGGGGTGGAGGGTGCGGGCGTGCTCATCCGGCGGGTGCGCTCCCGTCGTGCCGTGCGGTGGGGTGGTCGGTGCGGGGCGCGGGCACACCGTCGTGGCCGCCGCGCGCCTCCCGGGACGCCGTCCGCGTGGGACGCGCGTCGGCGGTGTGGGACTCCACGGTGTGGGACTCCGTCGCGTGAGCCTTGATCGTGTGGTGCGGGTCCATGAGGTGGGCGTCCGCATAGGGGGTGTCCACGGGGTGGGCATCCGTGGGGTGAGTGTCCGTGGGACGGACGGGAGGACTGAAGCGGTCGTCCATGGGGGACGACGGCAGCATGGACACGGATGCCATGTGGCCCCCCACCAGGTAGTCGCCCACCAGGTGGTCGCCCGCCCTGTGTCCGTCGGCCGTGTCACCACGGTCCGTGTCGACATGCCTTGTCCCGACACGGCCCATGTCCTCGTGCCTCGTGTCGTCGGGGGGCGGGTCGTTACGGTCCAGGTCGTCGCTGCCCAGGTGGCCCGTGTCCATGTGCTGCTGGGTTTCGGCGAGGCTGACGCCCCGCCGGAAGGCCGCCATCAGGTGGGGGTCGTGCCCGACGACGTGCTCGGTGTCCTGACGCGGCGTGGGACCGTCGCGGAGCTGGGGCACCAAGTGCTCCTGGGCGCGGCGGCGGGGCAGTCGGGGTCTGCCCATGGTGCCGCGCACGGTGGGGTTGCGCGGGGTGAGGGGTGCGGCCCCGGTCCCGCTCTCCTCGAGGGTCTGCCGGTCGTCCGGGGTGACGCCGGGCACGGCCTCGGCCGGATTGGGCCGCACCGCGCGGGCGCCACGCAGCGGCAGGGGCGGCGCCACGCCGCCGGGACCCGTCGGGGCTGCCGGGGCGCCGGCCCGGTCGGGGCGCCGTGCCGCCGGTACGCCGGGGGGCGACACCGGGGGGAGGGACGTCCCGCTCCCGGGCTCCGGCGGCGAGCCGGAGCCGGTCTGCTGCGCGAGGCCCGTCCCCGCATCGGGTCCCGTCCGCAGATCGGGTCGGGTCTGCGGGCCGGGGCCGGCGTACGGGTCGGTGCCTGCCCGCGGCTCTTGCGGCCATGCTCCGTTCCCGTACCCCGGGCCCGGCCCCGCGTCGCCCTCGGCCGGCCGGCTCTCGCCCGCGCCCGGCCCCGAGGACCAGGGCTCGGCACCGAGCAGTGCCTGCGGCACCACGAGCACGGCCTGGACTCCGCCGTAGATGTTGTTCTGGAGCCGGACCTGGATGCCGTGCCGCCGCGCGAGCTGCGAGACCACGTACAGGCCGATGCGCCCGTCGGCCAGGAGGCTGGCGACATTGACCTGGTCCGGGTCGGCGAGCAGGGCGTTCATCCGTTCCTGCTCGTCCACGGGCATGCCGAGCCCGCGGTCCTCGACCTCGACGGCGAGCCCGGAGGTGACGAGTCCGGCGCGCAGCAGCACCTGGGTGTGCGGCGCGGAGTACAGCGTGGCGTTCTCGACGAGTTCGGCGAGCAGGTGGATGACGTCGGCGACGGCGTGCCCGCGCAGGGTGCCGTCGATCGGCGGCACCAGCTTGACCCGTGAGTACTGCTCGACCTCGGCGATGGCCGAGCGCAGCACCTCGGTCATGGAGACCGGGTTGCTCCACTGCCGCCGGGAGACGGCCCCGCCGAGCACGGCGAGGTTCTCGGCGTGACGGCGGATGCGGGTGGCGAGATGGTCGACGTGGAAGAGGCCCTTGAGCAGGTCGGGGTCCTCGATCTCGTTCTCCATCTCGTCGAGGATGGAGATCTCGCGGTGCACCAGGGACTGCAGACGCCGGGCCAGGTTGACGAACACTTCGAGCTTCTGCTCGCTGCCCGCCTGGCTGGAGAGCTGGGACGCCTGGACGACGGCGGTGACGGCGCTGTCGTGGGCCCGGGACAGGTCGGCGGCGAGCCGGTCGAAGTCGTCGGCGTCCATGGGCGTCCCGCCCGGCTGCGTGCGCGGTGGCGGGCCGTCGCCACGGCGCAGGGCGTCCACGAGGGCGCGCAGGTCGGCCTCGCGCCGGGCCGTGCTCCGGCGCAGGCTCTCGACGCGGTCGTGCACGGACCGGGCCGCGCGGTCGGCGGCCACGGCGGCGATGACGATGCCGGCGAGGGTCACCGACACCGCGCCACCGAGCACACCCCACAGGGTCGCGCCCGGCCGTACGCCGGTGGAGCGGGCGAGGAACAGCACGGCGGCGCTGGCGCTGAGGGCGACCGCCACGGGCGGCAGGACGGCGAGTCGCAGCAACTGGGACCGTATCTGCGCCTCGGGGTGCGTGGGGGCGGGCCGGGCGGGCGGGCGTCCGTGCCGTCCGCCCTCCCGCCGGTCGGTGCGGGAGGGCGGACCGGCGGGAGCGCGGAGATCGGGCATGGGTGTCCTCGAACTGGTCCGTCGGTCCTGGGTGCCGGGGGAACGCGTGGGGCCGCGGCCGCCGGGCGCGCGGGACCGGTTCCGTGTTCCGCGCGGCTCGTCGCCGCGCGCGGCGGGCGGACGCCCGTTGCCGGCACCGGTGCGTGCCCCGGCCGGCGGCCCGCCCGGGGCAGCCGCGGCTGCCTGCGGCCCGCCGGCCGGGCCCGAGCGGCGGGGTGTGCCACCCCGTCCTCTCCCTCGTCCGCCTTCTGCCTGCACGTACCGGTCCCCGCTCCCTGATCCGATCTGATGGGTGCGACCCCGTGGCGCGATGCGCCGGGCGACGGGTGTCGTCGTGGTGTCGCCGTACCGGTCGGGGGCGCGTCGGAAGGCCGAGGGCGTCGGCCATGCGTCGCCCGACCGACACTCACCGTAGTCACCACCGCATCACGTGCGGTGGTCAGTTGACAAACTCACACGGACAGCGTCCCGCTCTGGTATGAGGCTTCGTACGACAGACCGATAAACCCGTCACCCAGTCGTCAAAGAACAGTCATCACTCGATCCGACCTGGTCAGAGATGGTCACCGGGAAACACCGAGGGCCGGGGAGCTCCAAGCTCCCCGGCCCTCGGTCTTCCGCTCGGCCGCCCTACCGGAGGGCCCCTCGGAAGACCTCCCCGCCCTGCGTGCCCTTCGCGGACATATCACTCACCGTAGCGATCAAGGCCAAGGCTCATTCCTCCCCCACCAGGTCCAGGTCCTCGCGGGAGGAGTCCGTGACGGGGTCGGGCAGGGGCCACTTGCGGCTCGGGACGTGTCCCACACCCCGCCACCACGGTTCGGCCGGCAGCTCCCCGGCGGGCTCGAACGGCAGGCCCGGAACGGGGAAGGCGGCGGGCTGCCCGACCGCGTCGGCCGCGGCCATCGTCCACTCGCCGGGTTCCGCCCACGGGTGCGGCGCCAGGTTGAAGGTGCCCCAGTGGATCGGCAGGAAGACCCCGCCCGGCCGTCCCTGCTGGAGGTCGAGGTGGGCCTGGAGACCCTCCGCGGGGTTCATGTGGATCTCCGGCCAGGAACCGGGCCCGGGAATCGGGTCCGAGTGCCCCTTGGGCCAGAAGTCCGAGTACGCGCCGATCTGGATCATCGTCGCGTCGAAGGGGCCGTGGGTGGCGCCGATGTCCTTGAAGCCGTCGAAGTAGCCGGTGTCGCCGCTGTGGTAGACGCGGTGCTCCTCGCCCGCGACGGCCCATGAGGCCCACAGGGTGTGCTGGGTGTTGCGCAGGCCCCGGCCGCAGAAGTGGCGGGCCGGGGTGGCGGTGAGGGTGAGTCCGCCGATCCCGGTCGCCTCGTGCCAGTCCAGTTCGCGCAGCCGGTCGGCGGGCACGCCCCAGTGCTCGAGATGGGCGCCCACACCGAGCGGTACGGCGAACAGCGTGTCCGTGCCGGCGAGCGCCTTGATGGTGGGCAGGTCCAGGTGGTCGTAGTGGTCGTGCGAGATCACGACGACGTCGACCGGACCGAGCGCGGCCAGCGGCAGGGGCACCGGGTGCAGCCGCTTCGGCCCGGCGAAGGGGAACGGGGAGCAGCGCTCACCCCACACGGGGTCGAACAGCACCCTCCGCCCGTCGATCTCCGCGAGCACACTGGAGTGGCCCATCCAGGTCAGGCGCAGTCCGGAGGCAGGCGGGCGGGCCAGGTCGGCGAGGGTGGTGGCATGCACCGGCAGGGCGCCGTGCGGGGCACGGTGGGAGCGGGTGTCCTTGTCGAAGTAGGTCTTCGCCAGGTCCCGGGAGGAGCCCGGGGGCCGGAGCCGGGTGGGGCCTTCGGGGTTCTGGAACACGCCGTCCCGGTAGTGCGGGGACCTGCGGATACGCGCCATGCGCTCACCGGTGGGCTCCGCGCCGAAGGCCGCGGGCCGTAGCGCACGGAGCCCGGAGCTCTGGGAACGGGTACCGGCCACATTGCCTCCAGGTGGAGTCGGTCAGACATTCCATTATGTGCGGCCGGTCCGGCGCCGGTACGCCTCACTGGCCGGAAAGCGTCCCGGAGCCGTGCACGTGCTCCCTCACTTCTCGGCGAAGGAACAGCCGGCGGTCACCGCCTTCGCCCACGCGGGCGGGCTCCGCTGTCCGGATCCCGCCGGCCCGGGAGCGGGAGCCGGAGCGGGAGGAACTGTCCGGGCGGGCCCGCCGAACCGGGAACGCGGACGCCCCCGGCGCGGGCCGCGCCCGCACCCGCTCCCCCCGCCTCGCGCCCTCCCGCCCCTCGTCATGCCACCGAGGCGATGCGCTCCTTGATGTCGTGCGGGGACAGCGCGCCCTTCGCCGTCACGTGGTCCCCCGACGACTCTCCCCGCAGCCTGCGCCCTATCCACGGCACCAGGTACTCGCGCGCCCATTGGACATTGTCCCGCCGGACGTCGAGGCTGCCGCGGGGCGGCAGCGGGGGCCAGGTCTGCTCCGGGTCGGCCGGGACGTCCAGGCCGAGGGTCTGTCCCGCGCGGAGCGCCACGCGCGTGTGCCCCTCGGGCGACAGGTGCAGCCGGTCGGTGTCCCAGGCCCTGCGGTCCTGGATGCTCCTGAGGGACCAGAGGTCGAGCACCGGGCAGCCGTACCGGTCGGCGACGGCCCGCACATGCCCGTTGTAGGTGGCGATCTTGCCGCGCAGATGCCTGAGCACGGGCACGCCACGGGTGTCGAACCCGGTCGTCACCAGAACCGTGCCGGAGACCGCCGCGAGCGCGGCGATCGCCCGCTCGAAACGCTCGGCCACCTCGTCCGGGTCGCTGCCGGGGCGCAGGATGTCGTTGCCGCCCGCACAGAAAGAGACCAGTGCGGGGGCCAGTTCGACGGCCCGCGGAAGCTGGTCGGACACGACCTGGTCGAGCAGTTTTCCGCGCACCGCGAGATTCGCGTACCGGAAGTCGCCTTCGGGACGCCGGTCGGCGAGAAGTACCGCGAATCGGTCGGCCCAGCCGACGAATGCCCCGTTGGGGCCGGGGTCGCCGACGCCCTCGGTGAAGCTGTCCCCCACCGCCACGTACGACCCGATCACTGCCTTGCTGTCATTCTTCGAATCGTCTGCCACAACCGGACATGATTCACCTTCGAATGTGACCTACGCGACCGTAGGAAGGCATTGACGGACGGTGAGATAAGCCACTCGTAAAGCGCCGGCACATTTGGAATAGCCCTCCGGGCGGGGACGTTGACCGGCGGGCAACGTGACGCACGGAACACTCCCGGTACTCCCCGTACTCCCTTTCTGTGGGCACACCCGGCACACCGGACGCACCGAAGGCCGGACCCGGGGATCGGGGTCCGGCCTTCGGCGGCGTGTCAGGCGGGTTGCCTCGGGGGTCAGCCGATGGAGACGCCCTTGCCGCGGAGGTAGGAGACCGGGTCCAGGTCCGAGCCGTAGTTCGGCGTGGTGCGGATCTCGAAGTGCAGGTGCGGACCGGTCGAGTTGCCGGTGGAGCCCGAGAGGCCGACCTGCTGGCCGCCGCTCACGGTCTGGCCGGCCGAGACGGACAGCGAGGAGAGGTGGGCGTACTGGGCGTAGTGGCCGTCGTCCAGCTTGATGACGACCTGGTTGCCGTACGAGCCGGCCCAGCCGGCGGAGACGACGGTGCCCGCGCCCACGGCCTTCAGGGAGGTGCCGGTCGGAACGGCGAAGTCGACACCGGTGTGGTAGCCGCTGGACCACATGCTGCCGGCCACCTTGTAGGCGGTGCCGAGGCCGCCGCCGGGCACCGGCGAGCTGTAACCGGAGGTGGCCGCGGCCTGGTTCGCGGTGGCCGAGCCGGAGGAGGACTTCGGCGCGGACCGCTCGGAGGCCTCGCCGGCCGTCGACGGCTTCGCCTTGGAGGACGGAGCCGACGGAGCGGCCGAAGAGGGCGCCTCGGAAGAAGAGGACTTCTTCGGCGCACCGGTCGCGGCGGCCTTGCCGTCGACCGAGAGCTTCAGACCGGGGTGGATGAGCGACGGGTCGCCGCCCACGGCCTCGCGGTTGTCGGAGTAGAGCTGCTTCCAGCCACCGTCGACGTTCTCGGACTCGGCGATCTTCGCCAGGTAGTCGCCGCCCTTCACGATGTACGTGCGGGTCTCGCCGTTCTTGTCGCCGTCGGCCTTCACGCCGTCAGACGTCTTGCCGGCGACGGCATACGACTGGACGGCCTTTTCCGGGGCGGCCTGCGGAGTGGCGGCGTTCGCTCCGGTGGCACCGAGAAGCGGCAGGGCGAGTGCGGCGCCACCGGTTCCGGCGACGGCGATGGAGCGGGTGAAACGCAAAGCGCTGGGACGACGGTGCTTACCCTTTGCGGGCATGACGAATTCCTCTCCGGCGCCTACGAGGTGAGCTGTCGGGTGCGGACTGGAGATGCCCGGCCGCGTCGAAAACGCGGCTTAACCCCAAGCCGTTCCGGAGACCGGAACAGGCAGTCGTACCTGTGGGTCCCCCGCTCCTGCCATATACGGGTCAGAGGGTGAAGGCTCCGGACAGCGGCAGGATTAGGCGTCCGTCCGGATCGATGGCGAACGTAGGCGACCGAGACGCAAAGGGACAAGCGCGATCTTCCGAGCGAAGGCGTGTTTTCGTGATCCATTGACCTGAAAACCGTCACCCAGAGTCGCCCCGGATTTTCGACACCCCGCGAATCTCCTTGCTGAATACCGGAATTACGTGAGCATGGCGACAACACATCGTCACCTCTATGACGATGCTCACCACCCCATTCCCATCTCCCTTCCTATCGGGGCACGTTATGGCGAAACTCCTTAAACGGACAGAACGCTCTAATGGGAGAATCTCGGATGGTTCGGCCGGGCCGGGCCGCAGGTCCGGCACGGGTCCGTCCGCGCCGGCGACTCCGCACCGGGAGCTCCACCGGGAGGGCCCCGTCTCCACTCCGACGGCCCCCTCGCCAACTCATTGCCCCTGCCAGGCATGTCGTATCGTCGGGTGACACCCGCCGGCGCCGACGCGCCGGCGGCGCAGAGTGGGAGAGGGGCCCCCGTGACGCAGCAGATCCCGTCGACCGAACCCGAGCTCATCGGAGTGCGCAATTTCCGTGATGTGGGCGGTCTGCCGACCGTCGACGGCCGCCGGGTGCGGCACGGGGTGCTGTTCCGCAGTGGCCATCTCGCGCACGCCACGGAGGAGGACGCCGCCTTCCTGTCCTCCCTGGGACTGCACACCGTCTTCGACTTCCGCAACGCGGCCGACCACAAGCTGGACGGGCGGGACATCGAACTGCCCGGCGTGCGCAATGTGAATCTGCCGCTGAGCGACCCGGCCGACGGCGCCGAGTTCTGGAGGATGGTCCGCGACGGGGACCTGGACCAGCTCCGCTCGATCCTCGCCGGCGGCAAGGGGGCGGAGCGGATGATCACCTCGTACCGCATGACGGTGAGGCAACGCACCGCCGAGCACTCCCAGGTGCTGCTCTCGCTCGCCGAGGAGTGCGTGCCCGCGCTGATGCACTGCGCGGCGGGCAAGGACCGCGCGGGCCTGTCGGTGGCGGTGACACTGCTCGCGCTGGGCGTGGAGCGGGACGCGATCTTCGACGACTACCTGAAGTCCAGCGCCGCGCACCGCCGCTACAAGGTGCGCCGCAGCGGCACCTCCGCCTCGGCCTACTCCCCCGAGGTCATGGAGCTGCTCGACCCGCTGTTCGACGCCCGCGCCGAGTATCTGTCGGCCGCGCTGGAGACGATCGAGGAGACCTGGGGCGGCGTGGACCCCTACCTCGAGCAGGGGCTCGGGCTCACCCCCGGGAACCGGGAGCGGCTGCGCGAGCGCATGCTGGACTGAGTGATCCCCCGGTCGGGCACCTGCCCGACCGGGGGATCACAGGACCGCTCGGCTCCTGCCGTGTCCGTCCGGGAGTTACTGCTTCGCGCCCACCTCGAACAGCAGATAGATGAAGCCCGCGAAGAGGTGCCCCACCACCACGTAGACGAACAGCCTCACCCACAGGGCGCGGGGAAACTTCTCCTCCAGGTCTTTCATGACACATCTCCTTGGGTGGGGCCCAGGCACAGGGCGGCCGTGGGACTCTGCAGCAGGGTGTGGACGAACAGCAGCTCGACCCCGTCGGGGTCCTCGGCGGCGATACGGTGCGGGGTCAGCGAGTCGAAGTGCGCGCTGTCGCCCGGGGCGAGGCGGTGCAGGGCGTCCCCGAGGCGCAGCCGCAGCCGCCCCTTGAGGACGTACAGCCACTCCTCGCCCGGGTGGACCCGCACGATGTCGCCCTGGGCCCCGTACGGGACCTGGACCCGCAGGGCCTGCATCCCGCGCCCGGGGGAACCGGCCTGCCAGTACGTCCAGCCGCCCGCGGAGGTCGGCTCCATGTCGCCGGCGCGCGTCACCGGCTCGCGGTCGGCGGTCGTCTCGCCGAGCAGTTCGGAAACCGTCGTACCGTAGATACGAGCGAGGGAGAGCAGCATCGGCAGCGAGGGCTGGCGCTGCCCGGTCTCCAGCCGGGAGAGATGGGCGGGCGACAGTCCCGCGTCCCGGGCGGCGGCCTCCAGCGTCAGGGAGGCCCGGCGCCTCAGGGCGCGCAGCTGCGGGGCGACCGCGGGGAGCGCGGCGGCCGGTCCGGCCGACGGCTCGGCCTCGGGGGAACTCATGGCCCCATTCAGCCGCATCTTTGCCTGTGGGGCAAATTCCTTGCCTCACAGGCAAAACGCGTCCGGCCGGCGGACCGTCATGGTCTCACCGGTCGGCGACCGCCTGTTTCACCAGTGTCCTGCCGAACTCCCACACCAGACCGCCGTCATGGGCGTCGTCCATGACCGCGGTGAAGGCGTCCACGAACCGGTCCACCTCCCGCTCGCCGATGATCAGCGGCGGGATCAGCTTGATCACCTCCAGGTGGTCGCCGGAGACCTGGGTGAGGATCCTGTGCTTCTGCAGCAGCGGGACGACCACCATCTGCGCGAAGAGTCCCTTGCGCGCGGCCTGCAGCACGGCCCAGCGGCCGCGCAGCTTCAGCGACCGCGGCCGGCCGAACTCGATGCCGATCATCAGGCCCCGGCCACGGACGTCGGCGAGCAGCTCGTACGTGTCGACGAGGGCCGCGAGCCGGGACCGCAGCAGTTCCCCGGTGGCCCGGACGTTCGCGACGATCTGCTCGTTCTCCATCACCGCCAGCACCGCGAGGCCGGCGGCCATGGCCTGGGCGTTGCCCCCGAAACTGGCCGAGTGGACCAGCACCCGGTCCATCGACGAGTAGACCTTGCGGAAGATCCAGTCCTTGCCGAGCGTGGCCCCCACCGGCACGTAGCCTCCGGAGAGCGCCTTGGCCACGCACACCAGGTCCGGTTCGACCCCTTCCTCGTGCTGGTAGGCGTAGAAGTCACCGGTCCGCCCGAGTCCGGTCTGCACCTCGTCGGCGATCAGCAGCGCCTTGTGCCGGTGCAGCAGCTCCTGGGCAGCGCGCAGATAGCCGGGCGGGGCCGCGTGCACGCCCTTGCCCTGGATGGGTTCCACGATGAGGGCGGCGACGTCGCCCCTGGCCAGCTCCCGCTCCAGCGCGTCCACATCGCCCAGGGGCACGGCCGTGTCGGGCAGCAGCGGGGCGAAGTCGTCCCGGAAGCCGGATTCGCCGTTGACGGACAGGGAACCGGTGGTCAGCCCGTGGAAGGCGTGCGCGCAGTACAGCACGCGGGGCCTTCCGGTCGCGCAGCGGGCGAACTTCAGCGCGGTCTCGACCGCCTCCGTGCCGCTGTTGCCGAAGAACACCCGGTCCAGGTGAGGGCTGTGGGTGAGCAGTTTCTCGGCGAGCAGTCCGGGCAGCGGCGGGCAGTCGAAGCGGGTGAGGTCGGCGAGCGAGGCGTCGAGGACGTCGTGCAGCGCCTTGCGGACCACGGGGTGGTGGCGTCCCAGGCCCATCACCCCGAATCCGGCGAGCATGTCCAGGTGGTCGTTGCCGTCCGCGTCCCAGAAGTGGGCCCCCTCGGCGCGTTCGTAGACCTTGTCGAAGCCGATGGTGTGCAGCATGCGCGGGAGCTGGTGGTTGAGGTGCCTGGTGTGCAGCTCGTAGCGTTCGGCTCCGCGCTCGGCCAGCAGCGCGCCGAGGTCGAAGTCCCCGGCCCGCGAGGGCTCCGGGGCGGACTCCGCGGTGGTCATGGCTGGTGCTCCCGTTGTTCCTCGGACGGTTCGCTCGGGGACCGCCGCTCCTGCCCCACGGCCGGGCTCGCGCCGATCCGGCCGGCGATCTCGACGGGCGTCAGGCCGATGTCCGCCAGTACCTCTCCGCGCTTGGCGTGCGCGAGGAACTGCTCCGGAATGCCGAACCGCCGTACCGGTACGTCGACATCCGCGTCGCCCAGTGCCAGTGCCACGGCCGAACCCACGCCCGCCGCACGGCTGTTGTCCTCGACGACGGCCACCAGCCGGTGCCGCGCGGACAGGCCGACGAGTTCGGGTGCGACGGGTTTGACCCAGCGCGGGTCGACCACGGTGCACCCGATGCCGCGTGCCTCGAGCAGTTCCGCGGCCCGCAGGCAGACCGGCGCCATGACGCCGACCGACACCAGCAGCACCTCGGGATCGCCGGAGCGGTGCAGCACGTCCGTGCCGCCGATCCGGTCGAGCGCCGGGACGGCCGGGCCCACGGACTCCTTGGGGAACCGCAGCAGCGTCGGCGCGTCGTCGACGGCGACCGCCTCCCGCAGCTGGGCACGCAGCTGGTCGGCGTCGCGTGGTGCGGCGATGCGCAGACCGGGCACGACCTGAAGCACCGACAGGTCCCACATGCCGTTGTGCGAGGGCCCGTCGACACCGGTGACGCCGGCCCGGTCCAGGACGAAGGTGACCCCGCAGCGGTGCAGGGCCACGTCCATCAGCAGCTGGTCGAAGGCGCGGTTGAGGAAGGTGGCGTACACGGCGACGACCGGGTGCGTGCCGCCCGTCGCCAGGCCCGCCGCGGACACGGCGGCGTGCTGCTCGGCGATGCCGACGTCGTAGACCCGGTCGGGGAACCGCTCGGCGAAGGCGCCCAGGCCGACCGGGTGCAGCATGGCGGCGGTGATCGCCACCACGTCCTCGCGCTCCTCGCCGATGCGGACGATCTCCTCGCCGAAGACGGAGGTCCAGGACGGCCCGCCGGCCGGTGCGAGCGGCGCGCAGGTGAGGGGGTCCATCACGCCGACGGTGTGGAAGCGGTCCTCCTCGTGGGAGACGGCGGGTTCGTAGCCACGGCCCTTCTCGGTGAGGCAGTGGACGAGGACGGGCCCGTGGAAGCGTTTGGCGCGGCGCAGGGCGGATTCCACGGCCTTGATGTCGTGCCCGTCGATGGGGCCGACGTACTTCAGGCCCAGGTCCTCGAAGAGGCCCTGGGGGGCGAAGGCGTCCTTGAAGCCCTTCTTGGCGCCGTGCAGCGCCTCGTAGACGGTGCCGCCGATCACGGGGGTGCGCTGGAGCAGGTGCTTGCCCCAGGCGAGTACCTGCTCGTAGCCGTCGGTGGTGCGCAGGGTCGCGAGGTGGTTGGCGAGGCCGCCGATGGTCGGCGCGTAGGAGCGCTCGTTGTCGTTGACGACGATGATCAGCGGGCGGTCCTTGGCGGCGGCGATGTTGTTCAGCGCCTCCCAGGCCATGCCGCCGGTCAGGGCGCCGTCGCCGATCACCGCGACGACGTGCCCCCTCTCCCCCCGCACCCGGCGTGCCTTGGCCAGCCCGTCGGCCCAGCCCAGTGCCGTGGAGGCGTGGCTGTTCTCGATGACGTCGTGCTCGGACTCCTCGCGCGAGGGGTAGCCGGAGAGGCCGCCCTTGCCGCGCAGCTTGGAGAAGTCCTGACGCCCCGTGAGCAGTTTGTGTACGTAGCTCTGGTGACCCGTGTCCCACAGGATGCGGTCGACGGGTGACTCGAAGACCCGGTGCAGGGCGACGGTGAGCTCCACCACGCCCAGGTTGGGTCCGAGGTGACCGCCGGTCCTGGCGACCGCGTGCACCAGGAACTCCCTGATCTCTTCGGACAGTTCACCGAGTTCCGCCTCGGACAGCGCCTTCAGGTCGCGTGGTTGCCTGATGCTCTCCAGTATCGTCACGCTCGGTCCCCTATCGGTCCGTGCCTCGTCTCAACCCACCGTCACGGCCGGCTTTCCGGTGCCGGCCGGGGCGCCGGTGCCGGCGCCGTCCTGTTCCGTCCGTTCGGCTTCCATCTGCTCGGCGATCTTCATGGCCTCCTCGATGAGGGTCTCCACGATCTTCGACTCCGGAACGGTCTTGATCACCTCACCCTTCACGAAGATCTGCCCCTTGCCGTTGCCCGAGGCCACCCCCAGATCCGCCTCCCGCGCCTCCCCCGGACCGTTCACCACACAGCCCATCACCGCGACCCGCAACGGCACGTCCATCCCCTCCAGACCCGCCGTCACCTCGTCCGCCAGCTTGTACACATCCACCTGCGCCCGGCCACAGGAGGGACACGACACGATCTCCAGACCCCGCTGCTTCAAATTCAGCGACTCCAGGATCTGCAGCCCCACCTTGACCTCCTCCACCGGCGGCGCCGACAGCGAGACCCGGATCGTGTCACCGATCCCCTGCGAGAGCAGCGCCCCGAACGCCACCGCCGACTTGATCGTGCCCTGGAACGCCGGACCCGCCTCGGTCACCCCCAGATGCAGCGGATAGTCGCACTGCGCGGCCAGCTGCCGGTAGGCCTCCACCATCACCACCGGATCGTTGTGCTTGACCGAGATCTTGATGTCCCGAAAGCCGTGCTCCTCGAACAGCGACGCCTCCCACAGCGCCGACTCCGCCAGCGCCTCCGGCGTCGCCCTGCCGTACTTCTGCAGCAGCCGCCGGTCCAGCGAGCCCGCGTTCACCCCGATCCGGATCGGCGTGCCGTGCTCCCCGGCCGCCTGCGCGATCTCCCTGACCTTGTCGTCGAACTGCTTGATGTTGCCCGGGTTGACCCGCACCGCCGCACAGCCCGCCTCGATCGCCGCGAACACGTACTTCGGCTGGAAGTGAATGTCCGCGATCACCGGAATCTGCGACTTGCGCGCGATCGTCGCCAGCGCATCGGCGTCGTCCTGGGTGGGACACGCCACCCGCACGATCTGACAGCCCGACGCCGTCAGCTCCGCGATCTGCTGCAGCGTCGCCCCGATGTCCGAGGTCCGCGTCGTCGTCATCGACTGCACCGACACCGGCGCGTCCCCACCCACCGCCACCGACCCGACCTGGATCTGCCGGCTCCTGCGCCGCGGAGCGAGCGGCCGGACGGGCACCTCGGGCACTCCGAGGGAGACAGCGGTCATGGCCTCACTCCCCGTTTCCCGAGACCGTGTCGCGGATGGCGCGCAGGGACTCCTTCAGGGACCCCATGGTGGCGAGGACCGCGGTGGGCTCGTAGCCGCAGTGCGCCATGCAGTTGGCGCAGCGCGGGTCCTTGCCGCGGCCGTACTTGTCCCAGTCGGTCTCCTCGATCAGCTCCCGGTACGTCGGCACATAGCCGTCGCTCATCAGGTAGCAGGGGCGCTGCCAGCCGAAGAGCGAGTAGTTCGGGATCGCCCACGCGGTGCACGGGAAGTCGACCCTGCCCTCGAGGAAGTCCAGGAACAGCGGCGAGTGGTTGAGCCGCCAGCGACGGCGGTTGCCCCCGGCGAACGCCTTCCTGAACAGCTCGCGGGTCTGCTCCACACCGAGGAAGTGCTCCTGGTCGGGGGCCTTCTCGTAGGCGTAGGCGGGCGAGATCATCATCTCGTCGACCTTCAGGTCGTCGTTGAGGTAGTTGAGCACCTCGACGATGGTCTGCGGGGTGTCGGTGTTGAAGAAGGTCGAGTTGGTGGTGACCCGGAAGCCGCGCCGCTTGGCCTCCTTCATGGCGGCCACCGCCTCGTCGAACACGCCTTCCTTCGCCACGGACTCGTCGTGCCGCTCGCGCAGGCCGTCGATGTGCACGGCGAACGCGAAGTACGGCGACGGGGTGAACTTGTCCATCTTCTTGCGCAGCAGCATGGCGTTGGTGCACAGGAACACGTACTTGCGCCGGCCCACCAGCTGGCGCACGATCTCGTCGATCTGAGGGTGCATCAGCGGCTCGCCGCCGGCGATCGACACCATCGGCGCCCCGGACTCCAGCACCGCGCCCACGGCCTGCGCGACCGGCATGCGCTGCTTGAGCACCCCGGCCGGGTGCTGGATCTTGCCGCAGCCCTCACAGGCGAGGTTGCAGGCGAAGAGCGGTTCCAGCTCGACGATCAGCGGAAACTTGTCCCGCCGACGGAGCTTCTGTTCGGCCAAGTATGTAGCGACCTTGATGGACTGACGCAGCGGCATGGCCATCTGGCTCACCTCCTGGGGAGCAGCAAGGAACGGTGCCATTCGAGATACGCGGGAAGAACGGAACGAAGAACGCGGAAAGCCGATATTCCACCGCGCACCGTGCCGATCCGGACCAGTTCATGTTCAGGAGCGTCCACGACCACCCGTACGGCCGCAACGGGGCGCGCACCCGCGCGGACGGCGCTCAGGAGCGTGACCGCGGACTCCATGTCGACCGCGATCGCGCCGGTGGCGAGCAGCTCGGCCCGTTCGTGCCCCCGGACCACGTGCTCGGAGCCGATGAGCGGTCCGGTGTGGACGGTGCGCCCCGGCGCGACCCGGGCCAGCTCCTTCACCAGCAGGCCGGTCCCGACGCACGGCACGCTGCCGCGCGGGTCGCGGGTCTCCCCGGCGACCACCAGGTCTCCGGGGTGCATCCCGGGGGCCAGCCCGGCGCAGAAGCCGGTGGCCAGCACGGCGGCGTCGCGCAGCCCCGGGCCGGCGAGCGCCCGGGTGACGGAGCGCTCGGCCGCGGCGGGCCCCATGCCCGTGCGCAGGACGGTGACCGGCCCGCCGGGGCCGCCGCGGCCCTTCCCGCGCAGGGCGAGCCGCTCGATGCCGAGCGCGCAGGCGATCAGCAACGGCGCCCGGGCCGCCCGGGGGCTCATCAGCTGCCCTTCGCCTCGGCCGGTTGCTGCTGTGCGCCGGCGCCCGGCACGCCGGCCTCCGTCGTGCCCGCCCTCGGCTGTATCCCCGGGATTTCCGCCGGCTGCTTCGCCGGCGGCTCGGCGAACGGCTCCCCGTTCACGTACCGGCCGAGCGCGGTGAGCGGGAAGACCTGCCGGTAGAGGTGGTAGTTGATGGAGAAGTCCCAGGGGAACCCGGTGCCCGTGAAGTAGGGCTCGTCCCAGGAGCCGTCCTCGTGCTGGGTGGCCGCCAGCCAGGCGATGCCGCGTTCGACGGCCGCGGACTCCTTCTCGCCCGCCGCCAGCAGGGCCATCAGCGCCCACCCGGTCTGCGAGGGGGTCGAGGCGCCCTTGCCGCTCCACTCGCGGGAGTCACGGTAGGAGCGCAGGTCCTCGCCCCATCCGCCGTCGTCGTTCTGGACCGACTCCAGCCAGGACACGGCCCGTCGGACGGCCGGGTGCGAGCCGGGAAGGCCCGCGGCGACCAGCGCGGGCACCACGGACCCGGTGCCGTAGAGGTAGTTGACGCCCCAGCGCCCGAACCACGAACCGTCCGGCTCCTGTTCGGCGAGCAGCCACCGGATGCCACGCCTGGTGCGCGGGTCGTGGGCGAGCCCTTCGACGGCGAGCATCTCCACGACGTGCGCGGTGACATCGGCCGACGGCGGGTCGATGACCTCGCCGAAGTCGCAGAACGGCAGCCGGTTGGGGAACGGGCTGGTGTTGTCGACGTCGAAGGCGCCCCAGGCACCGTTGCGGGACTGCATGCCGAGGTTCCAGCGGACCCCGCGGCCGATGGCGTTGTCCACCCGCTCCGGGTCGTGGTGCTTGACCCGGCGGAGCGCGAGGACCACCTCGGCGGTGTCGTCGATGTCGGGGTAGTTGTCGTTGTGGAACTCGAACGCCCATCCCCCGGGCGCCAGTCCGGGCCTGCGCACCGACCAGTCGCCGGGCCGTACGACCTGTTCGCCGAGCATCCAGTCGGCGGCTCTGACCAGTTGGGGATGGTCGGCGGGCAGACCGGCGTCGGCGAGGGCGATGGTCGCGAGGCAGGTGTCCCACACCGGGGACTGGCAGGCCTCGATCATCCTGGCGCCGTCCTCGCGCCACACCGCGAACCGGTCGAGGGACCGCAGTCCGGCGCGCATCACCGGATGGTTCAGGTCGTAGCCGAGCAGGTGCAGCGCGATGACGGAGTAGACGGCGGGCGGCTGGATGCCGCCCCAGCAGCCGTCGTTCTCCTGCCGCTCGATGATCCAGCGGGCCGCGGTGTTCATCGCCGCCCTGCGCAGCCGGCGCGGGACGGCCCGGCGCAGCGCGTGCAGGCCCTTGTCGAGCCGCTGGAAGGCGCCGTCCCAGCTGATCGCCGGTGCCATCCGTCCGGGAGGATTGGGCCTGGCCGGGTCGGTGTGCAGTTCGTCGAGCGGGAACGGGGCGGGCCGTACCGGCCGCTCGGCGGAGACGATCGTCAACGGGACGATGGTCTGGCGGGCCCAGCAGCCGAAGTCGTAGATGTTGAGCGGCACCCAGGACGGGAACCAGATCAGCTCGGGCGGGAGTTCGGGCAGGTCCTCCCACTTCCACCAGCCGAACAGGGCCAGCCAGATCCGGGTGAAGACCCGGGAGGCGGCGACCCCGCCCCGGTCGCGGACCCAGGCGGCGGCGCGCGCCATGTGCGGGGCGTCCGGCCGGTCACCGGCCAGCCGCAGCGCGACGTACGCCTCGATGGTGGCGGAGAGGTCGCCGGGCCCGCCGTAGAAGGTGGCCCAGGTGCCGTCCTCGCGCTGCTCCCCCCGGATGAACAGGGCGGCGGCCCGGGTGGTCTCCTCCTCGAGGATGCCCAGGAACTGACGCAGCAGCAGGTCCTCGGCGTCCATCGTGACGT
Source organism: Streptomyces sp. NPDC085927 (assembly GCF_044540975.1). NCBI lineage: Bacteria > Bacillati > Actinomycetota > Actinomycetes > Kitasatosporales > Streptomycetaceae > Streptomyces > Streptomyces sp. NPDC085927. The sequence continues at coordinate 6,379 of NZ_JBITSN010000022.1, read as the reverse complement.
TGGTCTCGAGGTCTCCCTTCCACCACCCCTGGTCGTCCTGGCGGGACAGCAGGAACTCGGTGGCGCGCCGCATGGCGCCGGCGGCGATGTCGGGTACCCCGGCCGCCACGGGGATGTCGGTGTCGGTGTCGGTGTCGCTGGCCGCGGCCACCGAGGACGGCAGGGCCGCCCCGGTGCTTCCGTCGGTCGTCGCTGTCATGGCTTCCCCTTCGTGCAGTCCTGCAATGTGTGCGTCTGCTGTGGGTCCGCCGTCGGCCGGTGCCGTACCTCCCCGCAGCACCGGCCGGCGACTACGCGAGGGTTATTCGACCGATAGTGATCATCTCTTTCGTACGACGACGAAGTCCGCGAGCGCCGTGAACTGCTCCCGGACCCTGTCGGGCATGTCGACGGCGTCGAGGGCCTCGATGGCGATGGTGTGCTGGCGGCGTGCTTCCCCGGCGGTCCACTCCCGTCCGCCGGCCTGCTCGATGAGGGCCGCGCGGGCCGCGAACTCCTCCTCGGAGAAGTTCGCGAAGTCGCTGCTGCCCGCGTCGGCGGCGAGGATCTCCGCGAGCTGCTCGGAGGCCGGGCCGCCCTCGGCGAGCGCCGCCACGACCGGGAGGGACTTCTTGCGCTGGCGCAGATCGCTCCAGGTCTGCTTGCCGGTGGCCGCCGGGTCGCCCCAGATGCCGAGGAGGTCGTCGACGGCCTGGAAGGCCAGGCCGAGGTGGTAGCCGTACTTCTCCAGGGTGTCGGCGGTGTGCGGGTCGGCGCCGCCGAGCACCGCGCCGACGGAGCTGGCGCAGGCGAGCAGGGCGCCGGTCTTGTTGCCCTCCATCTCCAGGCACTCCTCGACCCCGACCCGGTCGCGGTGCTCGTAGGAGATGTCCTGCGCCTGGCCGTCGATGAGGGCGCGGGTGGCGGTGGTCAGCCGGCGGGTGGCCCGGCCGGCCTCGACGGTGCCGAGTTCCAGCAGCACCTCGTTGGCGAGGGCGAACAGGGCGTCGCCGACCAGGATGGCCTGGGCGGGGCCGTGCACCTTCCAGACGGTGTCGCGGTGCCTGCGCTGCTCGTCGCCGTCCATGAGGTCGTCGTGCAGCAGGGAGAAGTTGTGGACGAGTTCGACGGCGACCGCGCCGGGGACGCCGACTTCGGGGGCGGCGCCGGTGACCTCGGCGGACAGCACGGCGAGCGCGGGGCGCACGGCCTTGCCGCCGTCGCCGTCGGCGGGCCTGCCCTGGGCGTCGATCCAGCCGAAGTGGTAGGCGGCGACGGTGTCCATGGGGGGCGCCAGGCGGTCGATGGCCGCCCGCAGTACCGGCATGGCCAGTGTCCTGCCGCGCTCCAGGAGCGCGGGCACGTCCGCCGCGGTCCTTCCAGCGGCCTTCGAGGCCGGGGGCACAGTGGGCACAGTCTCTCCTCTTGTTGCGGTACCGGGGGTGCGGGGACCCGCCACGGCGGGTGCGTCGGCGCTCACCGGAGTCCCTCTCGCACGGCGGGGGCCGGGACGGGGCGGCCGGCCGCCCCGTCCCACGCGAAGAGGTGACGGGGGCGGGGCCGGCCCAGGGTGTTCAGCGCGGCGTCCGCCGCGCCGACGCCGCTGCGGACCGCACCCTCCATGGTCGCGGGCCACCCGGTGGCGGTCCACGCTCCGGCCAGGTACAGGCCGGGAGCCTTGGTGCGGGCGCCGGGCCTGAGCCGTCCGACGCCGGGAGCGGGGGCGAATGTCGCGGTGCGCTCCCGGGTGACGAAGAAGTCCCGCACGGTGGCGCCGCGGGTGCCCGGCAGCAGGCGCTCCAGTTCGGGCAGGTAGTGCTCGCGCAGCACGGCCACGGGCTCGTCGATGTCGTTCTGGGCGACCGACTGCGAGACGGCCAGGTACTGCCCCTCCCGCAGGCCGGAGGCCCGGGTGCGGTCGAAGACCCACTGCACGGGGCTGCCGAGGGCCGCGAAGAAGGGACTGGTGAGCACCGTGCGGTCGTAGACGACGTGCAGGTTGAGGATCGGCGCGGTGCCGATGCCGAGCAGCCGCCCGGGGTCGTCGAGCGCCCCGGCGGGCAGCAGGTCGTACGCCTCGCGCTGCGGCACGGCGAGGACGACGGCGTCCGCGTCGAGGGTCTCGCCGGGAACCTGCACGCTCCAGCTCCCGTCACCGCGCGGGGAGACGGAGGTGACGCGGGTACGGACCTCGGTGCGGACGCCCGCGGAGTCGAGCGCCTTGCGGGTCAGCCGGTCGTGCAGTTCGCCCAGGGGGACATGGGCCCAGCCGATGTCGGCCGCGCCCGGGTCGGACAGCAGCCCGGTCTTGAAGACCATCGCGGCGAGCGCCAGGGACGAGTCGCCCGCGACCGCGTTGAGGGTGGCGACCCCCACCAGGTCCCACAGCGCCTCGACGGCGCGCGGCGACTGGCCGTGCGCGGCCAGCCAGCTGCCGAAGTCCTGGTCGTCGAGGGCGGGATCGGCGAGGTCGAGTCCCTTGAGCGCGAGCGCGGCCCGGCCCACGTTCGCCCGTTCGGCGAGCGAGAGGTGCGGGTAGGTGGCGAGGCTGCGTCCCAGGTGCAGGGGGACCGGCAGGGGGTCGCGGCGCAGCCGGCCGAGACGGCGCCCCTCGGGCCGGTCGGCGTCGATCACGGGCACGTCGAGGCGGTTCTGCAGCGGTGCCAGGGCGGCCCCCTCGATCCGGTCGAGGAACCAGCGGTAGGCGGTGCAGCAGCGCAGGTAGACGTGCTGGCCGTTGTCGACGGTCAGGTCGCCGCGCTGGAAGGAGAAGGCGAGCCCGCCGAGCCGGGGGCGGCCTTCGAGCAGGGTGACGCGCACGCCGGCGTCGGCGAGCGCGAGCGCGGCGGTGGCGCCGGCGAGCCCGCCGCCGACCACGACGGCGTGCCGTCCCGCCGGGGCGTCGTCGCCGGTGAACGGGTCCTCGGAGCTGGTGACACGGGTCATGACGCGCCCTCCCCCGCCCGGCCGCCGTGTCGCCGGATCGGTGTGCGGCCGGCCGTCCTGGTCAGGGACGCAGGGCGGCGGCGGAGGGTTGCGTCCCGCTTGCCGGCCGCGCCGTCGGGCGGGAGTGGTGTGTCCATCAGGCGCGCCTCCTGACGGCCCGCCGGGTGACGTGCCGGGTGTCCAGGCCGGACAGGCCGCGCACCGCGACGTAGGCCTTCTCCCGTCCGGGCAGGGAGACCCGGCCGCGCAGTACGGCCTCGGGCTCGCGCTCGATGCGGTCGAGGAGACGGCGGTAGATGCCGGCCATGGCGGCGACACAGGCGCCGCTGCGCCGGTCGAGCATGGGCAGCAGCCGGTAGCCCTCGGCGAACAGGGCGCGGGCCCGGCGCACCTCGAAGTGGACGAGGCCGGCGAAGTCGGAGCCCTCCGGCGGGACCGGCCCACTGAACCCGGCCGAGCAGCCGAACTTGGCCAGGTCGTCGGCGGGCAGGTAGGTGCGCCCGCCCTCGGCGTCCTCCCGGACGTCCCGGAGGATGTTGGTGAGCTGGAGCGCGAGCCCCAGCGTGTCGGCGTACTCGGGGGCGCGTTCGGCGCCCCGTGCCCCGGGTTCGGTGCCGAAGACGCCGAGGGAGATCCGCCCGATGGCGCCGGCGACGCAGCGGCAGTAGACCTTCAGGTCGTCCCAGGTCTCGTAGGTCTCGCCGCGCAGGTCCATCTGCACGCCGTCGATCAGCTCGTCCAGACCGCCGAGCGGGACCGGGAACCGCTGCGCGGTGTGCGCGAGGGCGACGGCGACCGGGTCGGTGTCGTCCTCGTCGACCGCCCCGTCCCGGACCCGGGTGAGCAGCGCCCGGGTGTCCTCGAGCCGGGCGGCCTTGACGTCGTCCGGCAGCGCGCCGTCGCCGATGTCGTCGACGCGCCGGGAGAACGCGTACAGCGCCGACATCGCGCGCCGCTTGGGCGTCGGCAGCAGCCGGATGCCGTAGGCGAAGTTCCGGGCCTGCTGTCCGGTGACGGCCTCGCAGTACCGGTATGCGGCGAGCACCGGCGCCGACGTGTGTGTGTCCGGCTCCACGGCCCGGATCACCCCTCTCCTCGCAGCGTCGTGCCGGCCTCGCGCAGCAGCCGGACCTTGCCGGGCTTGGGCGGGCCGGGAAGTACGTCGTATTCGGCGGCGGCGATCGCGCCCAGGGCCGCCCGTCCTCCTGCCACGAACCCCGCGAGCAGCAGCTTCAGCCTGCCGCGGACGCTGTCCACCAGGGGAGCGCCCTCCTCCAGGAGCTCCCGGGCGCGCTGCGCCTGGAACGCGATCAGTGCGCGCACCGACGCGCCGGCGTGCGGCGCGGCGAGATCCGCCTCCTCGACGTGGAAGCGTTTCATGTCCTCGGCGGGCAGGTAGACGCGGTCGCGGCCGAGGTCCTCGGTGACGTCCTGGAGGTGCTCGACGATCTGGAGGGCGGTGCAGACCGCGTCCGAACGGCGGACCCGCTCGGGGGTCGAGGTCCCGGTGACGCCGAGGACCAGGCGGCCGACCGGGTTGGCCGACAGTTCGCAGTAGGCGAGCAGGTCGTCGTAGGTCTGGTAGCGGCTGACGACCTGGTCCTGGCGGTTGGCGGCGATCAGGCCGAGGAAGGGTTCGGGGGGCAGGCCGCAGCGGCGGACCGTCGGCTGGAGCCGGCGCAGCAGCGGATGGCGCGGGGCCGAGTCGAACACACGGTGCAGGTCCGCCTCGAAGGCGTCCAGCAGCACCGTCCGGTCGCCCGCCCGGTCAGGGGCGACACCGAGCAGTCCGGCGTCGGCGCCGCCGGGGGCCAGGTCGCCGTCGCCGATGTCGTCGACGAGCCGGGCGTAGCCGTAGACCGCCATCAGGTCGGCACGCCAGGCTCTGGGCAGGAAGAACGGCGCCACCGGGAAGTTCTCGGCGGCGGCCTTGTCGAGGGTGGCGCGTTCGGTGTCCAGGGGGGCGCGCCCGGCGCCCTCCGCGCGCGTCGTGCCGGTTCGCGTCATCCCGGACTGCCCTGGGCGGGGACGGCGCACACTGCGTTGAGCAGGGGAGTCTCCGTAGCCATTGCCGTCACATCTCCCGTTCTACACTGCCGACCCAATACACACTATTTCGGACACGCCGCCCGCACTTCAGCCCGGCCGGGTCGCCCGTCGGTGTCGCGCGTTATGGCCCTGATTGCCGTCTTTAGGGACCGGTACAGCTTACGTTGTACAGCGCGGTACGGACCGCCGGGGTGTCCCCGCGCCTCGGAACAACGCACCGACCGGTGTCAAGATTCCTGCGCACGGCAGGAGTTGACACTTCTTTTGCGGACGCCGGACCCCATGGGCCAGTAGTGGCGGGGTCCGGGCCGACCGGGCTACTTACCGGTGAACTTCTCGTACTCCTTGAGCACCTCTTCGGTCGGGCCGTCCATGCGCAGTTCGCCGCGCTCCAGCCACAGCACGCGGTCGCAGGTGTCGCGGATCGACTTGTTGTTGTGGCTGACCAGGAAGACGGTGCCGGCCTCCTTGCGCAGTTCCCGGATCCGCGCCTCGGAGCGCTTCTGGAACTTGCGGTCGCCGGTGGCCAGGGCCTCGTCGATCATCAGGACGTCGTGGTCCTTGGCCGCCGCGATGGAGAAACGGAGCCGGGCGGCCATGCCGGAGGAGTAGGTGCGCATCGGCAGGGTGATGAAGTCGCCCTTCTCGTTGATGCCGGAGAAGTCGACGATCTCCTGGTAACGCTCCTTGACCTGCTCGCGGGTCATGCCCATGGCCAGCCCGCCGAGTATGACGTTCCGTTCGCCCGTCAGGTCGTTCATCAGGGCGGCGTTGACGCCGAGCAGGGAGGGCTGGCCGTCGGTGTAGACCTTGCCCTTCTCGGCGGGGAGCAGGCCGGCGATGGCCCGCAGCAGGGTCGACTTGCCGGAGCCGTTGGAGCCGATCAGGCCGATGGCCTCGCCGCGGCGGGCGACGAAGGAGACCCCGCGCACGGCGTGCACCGTGCGCACGCCCCGCGCGTCGGCGTCCTTGCCCCGCCGTAGCATCCGGCTGAGCGCCGCCGTGGCGCTGCCGCGGCCGCCGCGGGCACCGTTGACCCGGTAGACGATGTGCAGGTCGTCCGCGATGACGGTGGGGATGTGGGTGTCCGTCCTCTCGTCAGCCACGGCCGTACCTCTCTTCCGCCTTCCAGAAGTAGACGAAGCCGATCACGCCGGCCAGCAGTGCCCAGCCCACCGCGAAGGCCCACACGTGCGGCGGCAGGTAGGAGGAGCCGTAGTCGTCGATCATCGCGAAGCGGACCAGGTCCATGTAGACCGCGGCCGGGTTCCACTGCAGGACGTCGGCGAGCCAGTGCGGGACGTCCTTGTCGGCGAGCATCGCCGGGATGCTGAACATGACGCCCGAGGCGTACATCCAGGTGCGCAGCACGAACGGCATCAGCTGGGCCAGGTCGGGGGTGTTG
>NZ_JBITSN010000021.1:0-85239 GCF_044540975.1 Streptomyces sp. NPDC085927 | reverse complement strand
GGGTCATGTCAGCCGTGCAGTCCGCACTCGGTCTTGCCGCGGCCCGCCCAGCGGCCGGCGCGGGCGTCCTCACCCTCCCGCACCCGCCGGGTGCACGGAACACGGCGGAATACATGCCACGCCTCGGACTCCAGCTGGTCCAGGTGGCCTTCGGACGGGCTGGCGTACGGATGCCCGCGGTCGTCGGCGTACGGCACCTTCATGGGGAACCCCGGTGCTGGGGTGTGCGAAGCCAAAGGGGCTACAGCGCACACCACTCCCGGAGCGCGGTGTCCAGCACCGTCCGTGCCTGCCGGAACTCCGCGCCGTCGATGCGTTCGTCAGGGGTGTGGTCGAGTTTCGCGTCCCCGGGGCCATAGGCGACCATGGGCACCCCGTGCCAGGTGGTGGCGAGGGTGTTCATGTCACTACTGCCCTTCTTGAGGAGGAAGCGCGGTTTCACGCCCACGGTGCCGAAGGCGCGCTGGAAGGCTCTCACCAGGGGAGCCGAGCGTCCGACGGCCGCCCCGGGGACGGCCCGCAGGACCTCCAGCCGCACCGGTTCGGCGACCCGCTCCCGCAGGCGGGCGAGCAGCTCGTCCGGGGCGTGGCCGGGGGGCACCCGGACGTCCACGACGGCCTCCCCCTCCTGTACGTCGCCCTGGTTCACGGCCCGCACCCCCAGGACCGCGGTCAGAGCCTCCGGGTACAGCCGCTCGACTTCCTCACGCACTGCGCGCAGGGCGTCCACCATGCGGTCGCCCGCGGTGCGGACCCCCTTGCCGGCCGTGTGCCCGGTGGGCTCGGACATCTCCAGACGCACCTTCACCAGCCCGTAGTAGCCGATCGTCAGGGCCGCCGCACCGCTCGGCTCCCCGATGACGACCGCGTCGGCCGGGTAGTGGTCGCGGACGTGGAACGCCCCGAGCGCCGTGACCTCCTCCTGGACCGCTCCTACGACACGCACCTGCACATCACCGGGGAGATCCGCGTCCCGCAAGGTCTGCAGGAACGCCACCAGGCTTGCCTTGGCGTCGACACAGCCCCGACCGGTGAGTACGTCCCCGTCCCAGCGAACCGGCCAGCGGTGCGGGACGGTGTCGAGGTGCCCCAGCAGCAGCAGTCGGCGCGGTCCCGAACCACGGGTGGCCACCAGGTTGCCCGCACTGTCGATCTCCGCTTTGAGACCGTTCTCGGAGCACCAATCCGCCAGGAACTCCGCCAGTTCCTGCTCGTCCCTGGAGACGGAGGAGACCTCCACCGCGCGGGAGAGCAGCTCCAGGTCGGGAGTCGGAGCCGGAGTCCGCCAGAACCGCGTGGCACGGGAGGTCGACAGAGTGTGCGGCCCGGTGATGGCGACGTCGCAGGTTCCCCGGAGAGCGATCTCCGCCGCCCGCACCTTCTGCCGCATCCGGCCGCGCGCGTAGCGTTGTCCTTCCCCGGGCAGCAGGTGGCGCAGTGTGCTGGTGGGGTCGCCCAGGTCGTCGAGCAGGCCCATGGTGCCCGTGACCAGGCGCAGGTGATCGGCGTCCAGTGCCTTGGCGGCCTCGGCGGCCAGGACGTCGGCGTCCACGTTCAGCACGGTGCCGCCCGTGAGGTCGGCGACGGGTGGGGAGATGCACACCACGTCGAACGCGTTGAGCAGGAGCGTCAGCCGATCCAGGTCCACCTCGCGGACGGTGCCCGAGCGGTGGTCCCGGACCACCCGCGTCCTGCCGTTCCCCCTCACCCGCAGCGGGCCGTTGGGGCTGGCCCTGACCAGGGAGCCCGTGCGTGCCACCGCGGTGAAGACCGACATACCGCGTGCGGTCAGCTCCCGCTCGACGAGCGGGAGCGTGACCTGTTCGTACGCCGCGACGATGTGCTGCATCTCGTCGGGCGGGCAGTACCGGATCTCCTCGCCGCCCCGCAGGGTCAGCGTGCGGATCTCCCGGCCGATGCGGTTGTAGTGCTCGACCACGCCGGCAGCGCCGCCCGCGACCACCAGCAGCCGGGCGCCCCGCTGCCTGAGCATGTGTATCTCGTCGAACACCCTGCTGTGTGCAAGGCTCGCGCTCCCCACCTTGATCACGTGAAGCGCGGAGTCGCGGGAACTTGCCACCTCTCCCAGTGCAGCCATGCACGGGCTCCTTGTCTGTGTGCGTCCACACGAGTCGCCGCACGGGTGGACGGGCAAACGGGCAGGCGTCGTGGTTACTGTGCGCGGTGGCGCTCGCGCCCTTGCTCAGCCGATGCCGCGGGTATTGCCTCCGTCTGCCACCAGCACGCTGCCGGTGACGAACGAGGCCTGCTCACTGGCGAGGAACGACACGAGGGAACCGAGGTCCTCCGCCCGGCCTATGCGTCCCAGCGGGATCTCCATGGCGACTTCGGCGAGCCGCTCCTCCACCTGGGAGCCGTACTGCTCGTCCAGGATGGGGGTCCGGTGGAAACCGGGTGCCAGGACGTTCACGGTCACGCCGGCGGAGCCGAAGTGGTGCACCAGCCCCTTGACGAGACCGAGCACGCCGAGCCGCGCCACCGAGGAGAGCCCGCTGCCGGGGTGGGGCTGCCGTACCGACTCGGAGGTGATCATGACGATGCGGCCCCATGCGGCCTCGATGAGGTGGGGGGCCGCCGCCAGGGACAGCGACACATGGGGCAACAGGTTGTCGTTCACCGCCTGCCGGTACTCGGGGACGGTGAAGTCCCCCACCGGGCCGAACGGCACGCCCCCGGAGTTGGTCACCACGATGTGCAGGGCGCCGAACTCCTCGACCGTACGCTCCACCCAGGCCACGGCGGCGTCCTCGTCGCGGAGGTCCACCACGGTGCTGAGCACACGCCCCTTGCCGCAGGCATCGATCTCTGCGTGGGCGCGGGCGAGCCGGTCGGGGTCCCTGCCGCAGACGGAGACGTCCGCGCCTTCCGCCGCGAGGATTCGGGCGATGGCCAGTCCGAGACCACTGCTCGAGGCTGCGACCAGGGCGGCACGGCCTCCCAATCCAAGATCCACAGTGCGTTTCCTCCCTTCGATCGTTACGGCCGGCCGGGCAGCAGTGGATAGCCGTACAGGGCGAGCAAGGGGGCCGCGGCGGTGGTGGCGGCGGCGATGTCCCGGGCGGACAGTTGCGTGCGCCAGCGCTCGTCGGGACGGACGAGGGTCGGGCCGTGCTGCAGACGGTCGGGATTACCGGTGACGGTGTGGTTGCCGCCGAGCACGACCTTCCCCGATCCGTCGACGGGCGGATCGTCGTCGAGGCCGGCGAAGCGCATGACCTCGGAGACCGTCTCCCGGGGGCGGCTGCACAGGTCCTCATGGCGTACCCGCAGGAAACGGCCGACGGCAGCCTTTTCCATCAGAGCCGAGGCGGCGTTGAAGGCCGTCCAGTAGGCGCTGCTGCGCGCTGGGCTCATCGGGTCGATGTACTCCTTGGCGCGGCGGTACGACAGTGCTGTCGCCCGCGGGTCCCGCACGATGTGCAGGATCCGCACGTCGAGGTCGGAACGCCCCAGCAGCGCGGCGGCCTCCGCCGGGCACTTGGAGCTGTCGACGGTCAGACGTTCGCTGCCTCGTCCGCCGAGCAGCCGGTAGATCTCCACCGTGCGGTCCAGCAACTCCGTCACGCCCGGGGCCGGCCAAGCCGTCCCCCTGGTCTCGGCCAGCCGCGCCGGTGTGTGCCTGGTCCGCAGCAGCGCGCGTTGCAGCATGGCCGTGCGGCGGGCGGTCGCCTCCATGTCGGTGACATCGAGGTCCCTCAGCACCCTGGACCACAAGGGGCAGTCGGTCAGGCTCAGCCCGCAGCCGCAGGACGAGTTGGTGCCTGTGCGGAGGACTCCGTTCTGCCACAGGTAGTGCAGCTCGCCGACGTGCTGCACCCCCGGCAGCTCCTGAAGGATGTTGCCCAGCAGCGTGCTGCCGCTGCGCATCCAGCCCGTTATGTAAAGAACGCGTGGAACACCGGTTGTCATCGCGGGGCATGTCCTTCCTGGCCTCGTCGGGTGAGGCCGTCAGTTGTGTGACAACAGCAGGAAGTGCTGCGGCAGATGCACCGCGAGGCCGATCCGAGTCGTGGCCTCGACCGTGTCGCAGCCTCCGGGGCCGGCCCCCCGACGCAGGGAGATCGAGGCGACATCCGGTATGAGCAGCGTGACTGCGGCCTTGAAGTCGCCCAACAGGACCTGGTCCCTGGGGATCATCCGGGTGCGGGAGACGGTGACCCCCGCTGATCCGAGCAGGCCGAGGACACCGTTATGGAGCAACTGCCAGTAGGCGGCCGGGTGGACGACCATGCCGTCACACGACCCACCGGTCTCCTCCACCTCCGCAGCGGCGGACATGAGCGATTCGGCGAGGTCCGTGCCGAGGGGGCCCCGCCGGCTGTCGGGCAGGGAGAGCAGGCCCGGGATCTTCTTGTCCTGGCTGCCGTGCAGCAGCGTCTCGTTCTCGACGACGGAGAGCCGGACGAGAACGCGGTAGTCGATGAACGACGCCAGCAGGGAGGGCCGGTCGAGCAGCCCGTCGGGCAGCGGCACGGAGACGGACAGGTCCGTCAGCTCGGCCTCCTCCAGTCGCGGGACGTAGGAGCCCTCGGGCGTGCTCCGGTAGGACGTCCCCGATGCGTTGAACCGGGCGGTCGGCGGCTCGTGGACGTAGGGCACGTCGCCGTCGAGCACGGATGCGGTTTTCAGCAGATGCCGCACGGCGTACCGCGGACGGGTGGCGAAGAGCGGAAAGACCGCCGGTAGGTGGGCCTGGAGTGGTGTGACGCAGTCCTCGACGGGGTCCGTGCCGCGTACAGCCCAGGCGAACTCCTCACCGGGACTGCGTCTGCGCAGCCCCGGGTCCGCGAGCGGTACCTGAATTCCCTGCTGGACCGCGGTATGGGCGGCAACTCCCTGCATGGCGACTCCTCACCCTTTGCTTGGGGCATGGGAAGGTCTCTCGGATGACCGAGAGTAAGGCTTTCCCGTGAGAATGAGACGGCGCGTCCGATGCAGGTGTTTATGGCCCGCATAACCCGCCGTTATGTCGAAGCCGGCGATAAGAAGCGGCTGATGGGGTCGAAAACCGTACGTGCCGGAAGGGATGACGCCTTGTCGAGGACCTTCTTCCCGGCCGGAGTCGGCCCATGGCCGTGACGAGCACTCCTGCCGACGTCCGGGCCGACGGACACGTCCGCACCTTCGGTGCCGAACACAGCGCCTTTACAAGGGAGTCGAACGTCCCGACTCCAGTGGTGGTGTCGTACGCGCGCATCCACGTCACGCGGACCCGCCGCCCGCGAACTGTCCGGCGTCGCGCTGGACCGAGTGGTGGCCGGACTCCCCTCGGCGTCTCCGACGCCCCCAAGCCATGCAGGGGGTCACCGGATTCCCAGGACCGTACGACAGCTCGTCCGGCCGGAACCCGTCAAAGCTGTCAAGGCAGGCAGCTCGTTCCGGCGTCGTGCCGGGCCCGGAGGCCGGCGGCTCCCGCAGAACCGCGGAGAGCGTAACGGGGGGCACCTCGCCCACTTGGGGCCGGAGGCCGCGGCAGACCTCCGTGCCGGGTCCGCCGGGTGTCCGCGGCCGGCCGGATACGGGCAGGACAGCGGGGTCCGGGATTCCGGGGCAATGTGAGAATGTACGGGAGGCGCTGTGCATTCCTCATGCCCGGGTCGTGGCTCAGAACGGTGGGAACCGGCGGTTTCGCGTCATAGGGTCGGCCCATCCGAGGCTCTCCGGCGCAACTCAAGCCGAAGCGGGGAGCAGGTGAGTGGCAGACCTTTCATGGATGTGAGTGGATCATGCACCATGACCTGCAGATCAACAGGCTGCGAGCTTTGGTCACCGTAGTGGAATCTGGGGGGTTCCGAAGAGCTGCGGAGGCCCTGCACATCACCCAACCTGCTGTGTCCCAACAGATTCGCCAGCTCAGCAGTCTCATCAAGGGGCCCATCTTCACCTCGACGGGGCGCAATCTGCGGCTCAGTCCGCAAGGTGAGGAGCTCCTCGGTTACGCGCGCCGGATCGTGGCCCTCAACGATGAAGCCGTCAGCCGCTTCGTGCCTCCTTCCGGCAACGTGCGGCTCTCCATCGGAGTCGTCAACCATCTGGTGGAGGTCCTGCCCGAGTTCCTTCGACTGATGGTCAGGAGGATGCCCCAGGTGCAGGTAAGCGTCCACACGGGGCTCAGCGAGTCGCTGGAGAACCAGGTGGCCACGGGGCAGCTCGATCTGGCGCTGCTGCTCCAAGCGCGTCCTCATCGGGTCGGCACCATCAGCCGGGAACTGGGGCATATACACATGGACTGGTTCGGGCAGCCGGCCCATGGGGAAAGGGCCGCACTGCCGCTCAGCCTCTTCATCGAACCGTGCGCTCTGCGAGGTCGCATCATCGAGGCGCTGGACGCCTTCTCCGTGCCCTGGCGCGTCTCCTACGAGGGAGCGGAGTTCGTCGGGCTGCGCGCTGCGGCGAAGGCCGGCCTCGGGATGGCGTGCCTGATCGCCAACGGCGACGAGTTGTGGGGGCTGCCCCGGGCGGTCAGGCCCGGACTGCCGACCCCGCCCGGCCCCCTGCCCGTCACCATGGCTCTTTCCGCCGGCGCGGTGTCGTCGGGGCTTCCGGCAGTCATGGAGTCGTTCTTCCGGCAGGCGTTGCGGGGGTATCCGTTCGTCGAGGCCGGGACCGGACGGGCGGTCGGGCTCCCCGTCGCCGTATGAGAGCGTGCCTCACGTGGGGGGCTCGGGTCGGTTTCCTGTAGCAGGTCGGTGCCGCTGTGAGGCCGGGCGGAGCCAGGAGGCCGGCCGCTCGATTTTCCAGCGGTGCCGACGGGCGCTTCCAGCGGCGCCGGTCCAGGCGTTCACTGGATTCGATGCCGGGCCGAGCGATGCGGGGGACGATGCCGCGCCTACGCGGCCACTTCCGGTGCTCGGCGGAGTGGTGCGCCTTGTCCGCGTGGGGGCTTGCCCGCGGCGGTGCCGGTGCCGGCACCGCCGCGAACGGATCGCGGGGATGCCCGGGACCAGCGGCAGCAGAGCCTGGCTGGTGTGGGCGTTCGAGCTGGACACACCGGGCGTCACGGGTAAGCCCTGAGCCCCGGACGGCACGTGCGGCTCGCTGCCCTCCTTGCCCGGTCGGCCGGATCGCACCCGGTCAGTGCCCCTCATCACCGCCCGCTGTCGACGTCCCCACAGCGCCGGGTCTGTCCATCTGTCCATACGGAGACCCGGCGGCGCGTGGTGGCAGGAGCGACGCCGAACACCTCGGGAGGATGCCGCCACGCGCATCCGCCGGTCAGTGCGGACACAACAGCGGTGATCACAGCCCACTCGTCGCACGGCGCCGTGCCGCCCCTGCAGACGCGACACGAACGCATGTGAGGCAGGCTCTGAAGCTCAGGGAGAAGAGCGATCAGAAGTGCTTATCGGGGAGGACCGAATTTCGCACTACGGTGTTGTGGTGCTCGGCGTCCGAGCGCGGGTCAAGTCCTCGGGCAGGTGGAGGAAGATCCCCCCACAACCAGGAGATTCAATGCAGCCTGACGCGATCGTGGATCTGGAAGAATTAGCGGAAAAGGAGGGTGTGGACGCCGGAACAGACCCCTACCACCTCTACGCACGGCTGCGTGAGAAGGGACCGGTCCACCGTGTTCGGGTTCCTGTCACCAAGGACGAATGCTGGCTGGTGGTCGGTCCTGAGGAGGCCCGCGCCGCGCTCGTGGACCGGCGTCTGAGCAACGACGTCACTCTCTCGGCCGTGTGGAAGGACGACGGTAGTCTCGCCATCGGTCGCAACATGCTGCAGGTCGACGAAGTCCGTCACGCCCGGCTGCGCAAGCTCATCGCCAGGGAGTTCACCGCCCGCAGGGTCCAGTCCCTGCGCCCGCGCATCCAGGAAATCACCGACGGCCTCGTCGAAGCGGTGGCCTCGGCGAAGCGGGCGGACCTTGTCGCCGACTTCGCCATCCCCCTCACTCTCACCGTCATCTGCGAGCTGATGGGGGTGGCGGAGGAGGACCGCGGGAACTTCCACGCCTGGTCCGAGGAAATCCTGAAGCCGCGGAGCCCCCGGTCCGCGGGGGAGGCGCTCCAGGCCGTCACCGGGTTCTTCGCGGAGCTCATCGACGGGGCGCGCCGCCGCGAGGACGGCGACGACCTGCTGACGGCGCTGGTCCGTACGAACGACGAGGACGGCGACCGTCTCTCCGACGACGAACTGCTCGGTATGGTCTTCCTCCTGTTCGTGGCCGGGCACGAGACGACCGCCAGCTTGATCACCAGTGGCGTCCTCTCCCTGCTCCGCCATCCGGAGCAGCTCGGCGCCCTGCGCGCAGACTGGTCGGCTCTCGACGGGGCGATCGAGGAGATGCTGCGTCACGGGGCGCCCGTGCAGGCCACGGCGTTCCGCTTCGCAGTGGAGCCGATCACCGTCGCGGGCACTGTCATTCCGGCGGGCGACCCGGTTCTGGTCAGTCTGGGGGCGGTGAGCCGGGTCCCGGAGCAGTGCCCGTACCCGGACCGGTTCCGCATCCACCGCCCGCACGCCGAGGCGCGGAGTCATCTGGCCTTCGGCCACGGAGCGCACCATTGTATCGGCGCGCCCCTGGCACGGCTGGAGGCCTCGATCGCGATCCGCACTCTTCTGGAACGATGCCCCGGCCTGCGCCTGGCGGACGGGGCGGAGCCGGTGGAGGAAGTGGTATGGCGACCCAACGCGATGCTGCGCAGGCCGGACAGTCTCGAGGTCGTGCCCGCCTGACGCTCGTGCCCGGCCGGGCGGCGGCGGCCCTCCGCCTCCCCCGGCGCGGAGGGCGACGGGGGCAGCCGTACGGCGCGAAGGGAACGGCCCGGCGCGCCGTACGGCTGCCCCCGAGTAAGAAGCCCTCGACCTGCAGCAGGGTGGCCACCATGTCGTGCCCGACGCGGTGCCCCTGCCGGCACAACTCCGCGGCCAGGGCCCGGGTGGACTCCACCGTCCACCCGGGCAGTGCCTCCGGATCTCTCCGCTGGTCCGGCTCGACCAGTTCCAGCAGGGCCGGCACCGGCCCAGGACCGGCGTCCCGCAGCCGCTCGCGCCCACCGCCCGAACCCGGCCATCGGGCTCCTTGCCCCGCTCCAGCTCACGCAGCCCGCGGGCACCGTGGACGCCGGCGCTCCCGCAGCCTCGGCCACCGTGCGAACTCCACCCCGCCCCCGCACCCGGGCCGCAGCCCCCGCACCAACCGCAGCTCATCCGGATGCGGCAACAGCGGTCCGAACGCCTCCGCCGGCCCCGCATCCCACGAGCCGACAGCACTTTCAAACCGAGGAGCCGTATTTCGACAGCTCCCCGTCCTGTTCCTCCGGGTGGAAACCCGAGCCACGTGCCGAAGGGACGGAGGCTCTGCTCGCGGCACAGCCTATTTGCCCGGCGGCCGGCCGCACCGGGCGGAGAGATAGGTAATTCTTATCCCGTAATTCATTGTTCGTGATCGGCGCGATCCTGTGCCTGTCGTTCCGGGACCGGGAAGCATCACAGCATCCGGAAACCTGTGGTTGTGCTTTTTCATAGCGATTTGCACTCGACCTGATTAGAGCGCTTTATTGGCGTTGTGACCGAAAAGCCGTCTACCTTTTCCCCTGGTGGATTCGACATGCGAGGAGGGATGAGACATGCAAAAGGTGATGGACGGACCTGCGTGCCCTGAGTGTGCGGCGCAGGTGGCGATTGCCGAGGACGCCAGGCTCAACGAGATCGTGGAATGCATCGACTGCCGGAGCGAATTGGAGATCACCTCGCTGGAGCCAAAGGTGCTGAACCTCGCCCCGGAAGTCGAGGAGGACTGGGGGGAATAGCGGGCAGGAGGCTGCTGAGATGGGTTCGGACAGACGTTCCCTCGTCGTGCTCGCTTCACGAGTGCGCTACGAGGAGAAGCGCATCATGGCCGCGCTCGAACGGCGCGGTGCCGGCTACGAGTACGTGGATCCGCGGACACTGTTCACCAGGGCCGGTGTCACCAGGCCCGGGCCGGAACTGGTTCTCAACCGCGAGGTCGGGCACTTCCGGGCCCTCTACGCCGCGGACGCGCTGGAGGCGGCGGGGGCGACCGTCGTGAACAGCGCTGCCGCCACCCGCGTCAGCGGCGACAAGTGGCACACATCGACGGCGCTGCTGGAGCGGGGGATCCCCACGCCCACCACAGCGCTGGCGATGACCTCCGAGGCGGCGCTGGACGCCCTGGAGGAGATCGGCTACCCAGCTGTGATCAAACCGCTCGTCGGGTCTTGGGGACGCCTCGTGACCAGGGTCACCGGGCGGGAGATGGCCGTGGCAGTGCTCGAGCACATCGAGGCTCTCCCCTCGCCCCAGTCGCACGTGATCTACGTACAGGAACTGGTGCGGAAGGCGGACCGCGACCTCCGCGTGCTCGTCGTGGGCGGGAAAGCGCTCGGGGCGACGTACCGACACGGGAACGAGTGGCGCACCAACGTGGCGCGGGGCGCTGTGAGTAAGCCCTGCCCGCTCCACCCCCGTCACACGCGGCTGGCGGTCGCGGCCGCCGCCGCGGTCGGGGCGGACATCGCGGGCGTCGACCTCATCGAAGACAGGGACGGACGGCTTACCGTGCTCGAAGTCAATGACAGAGTCGAGTTCAGGGGCCTGCAGGAGGCCCATGGCGCGGCGATCGACGTGGCGGACGCCGTCGCGGCACATCTGATCGCGGTGACAGCGGCGTGATACGCGTGGGCATCGTGGGTGCAGCCGGCTACATCGGCGGAGAACTGCTGAGGCTGCTCATCGGCCACCCGGAGGCAGAGGTGGCCGCCGCCACCTCACGCAGTCTGCGCGGCCGTCCGGTGGACGGCGTCCACCCGAACCTGCGGGGGCGGGCCGGGCTGCGTTTCTGCGGCGAGGACCAACTCGACTACTACGACGTGCTCTTCCTGGCCACACCGCACCGGCAAACGATGCGCCGGATGCCGGAGTTCCTCGGCATGGCCACAACAGTCATCGACCTCTCGGGCGACTTCCGGCTCCGCGACCCGGGCGCCTACGAGTACTACTACGGGGTGGCGCACGAGGCCACCGAGCTCCTGGACACCTTCGTGCCGGGACTGCCGGAGTTCCACCGGGACCGGCTGCGGGCGGCCGACCGGATCAGCGTGCCGGGCTGCATGGCGACGGCGGGGCTGCTCTCCCTCGTCCCGCTGGCGGAGGCGGGGCTGATCGAGGAGAGCGTGACGGTGGACGCCAGGACCGGGTCCAGCGGTTCGGGCGCCAGGGTCGGCCCGGAGAACTCGCATGCCGAACGCAGCGGTGCGCTCAGGGTCTTCGCCCCCACCAAGCACCGGCACGAGGCGGAGATAGCGCAGGCGACCGGACTCGGCGTCACCATGACGGCGACCGGTGTGGAGGCCGTGAGGGGCGTTCAGCTGCTGGGCAGGGCCCGCCTGGCGGAAGGCGTCGGCGAGCTGGACATCCGGTCCGCGTACCGGTCGCGGTTCGCCGGCGAGCCGTTCGTCAGGGTGGTCGCCCACCGCCGCGGTCTGCACCGCTTCCCGGACGCGAAGATCGTGTCGGGTTCCAACTTCTGCGACGTCGGTTTCGCCATGGAGGACGGCGCGACGCACGTGACAGTCATCGCAGCCCTGGACAACCTCGTCAAGGGCGGTGCCGGCAATGCCGTGCAGTGCATGAACGTCCGGTTCGACATGCCGGAGGACCGGGGCCTCGAGTTCACCGGCCTGCACCCGAACTGACCGGAGAAAGGAACAGGCATGAGCATCCCTTCCGCCCTGCGCAGTGGGATTCTGCCAAGTGACGACACCGAACTGGTCCGGGTGACGAGCCGGATCAGGGAGCACATCGTGAACATGTGCGCCACCCCCGAGGGCGGGCACCTCGGGGGGTCCATGTCCCTCGTCGAGATCCTCACCAGTCTGTACTTCCGGGTCTTGCGCGTTCACCCGGAGTTCCCCGGCGCGCCCGACCGGGACGTCCTGCTGCTGAGCAAGGGGCATGGGGGTATCGCCCTCTACGCGACCCTGTGCGAGGCCGGCTTCTTCCCCAGGGAGCGGCTCTCCGAGTACGGGAAGCCCGGCAGTCCCTTCATGGCCCACCCCCACCCCGAGGTCCCCGGGGTGGAGATGGCCTCGGGCTCGCTCGGGCACGGCCTGGCCCAGGGCATCGGCCACGCGCTCGCGGCCAGGCTCGACCGCTCCGACCGCCGTTGCTTCGTGGTCATGGGCGACGGGGAAATCCAAGAGGGGTCGGTGTGGGAGGCGGCCGCCGTGGCCTCGCACCACCGGCTGGACCGTTTGACGGCCGTCGTGGACCGCAACCGCCTGCAGATCACCGGCGAGACGAGCGCCGTCTGCGGCCTGGAACCGCTGGTCGACAGGTGGAGTGCCTTCGGCTGGCACGTCCGGGAGGTGGACGGCCACGATCTCGACGCCCTCACCGCGGCTCTGAGCGTCCCGCCGGAGCCGGGCCGTCCCACCCTCGTCCTCGCGCACACGGTCAAGGGCAGGGGCCTGCCCCACGTCGAGGGCCAGACACGCAGTCACTACGCGAAGCTGGGCGAGCGGCAGCACAGGCGCGCTCTGGCCGCCCTCCGCTCTGCTGCCCGGGGAGAGGCACGATGACCGCCGCCGCGACACCGTCCTCGCGCGAGGTCTACCGCGACACGGCCGTCCGGTTGCTGCCCGACGATGAGCGGCTGGTCTGCCTGGACAGTGACACCGGGCTGTTCAACGGCATCGACTTCGGGACGGCCGCGGACCGGTACATCAACGTGGGCATCGCCGAGCACACGCTCATGGGCGTGGCCGCGGGGCTGGCCCGCGAGGGACGTGTTCCGCTGGTCAACACCATGGCGGCCTTCGCCGCGTCGCGCGCCCTGGAGGCGGTCAAGGTCGACATCGCGCTGAACGGCCTGCCGGTCCGCATCGCCGCCACGCACTCCGGGGTGTCGGCCGGCCACCTCGGGCCCACGCACCACGCGCTGGAGGACCTGGCGGTGATGCGGACCCTGCCCAACATGACGGTCGTCGTACCAGCGGACGCGGCCACGACGGAGACCCTGTTCCGCCAGGCCCTGGAGGTGCCCGGTCCCGTCTACCTCAGACTGGGCCGCAACGCCACACCCGATCTCCCCCCGGGCCCTCCCGTACGGCTGGGGAAGGCCCAGTGGCTGCGCCGGGGCAGCGACATCACCCTCGCCGCCTGCGGCCCCCTGCCGGTGCTCGCCGCGCTCGCGGCCGCGGACCTGCTGGAGCAGGACGGCGTCACGGCGTCCGTCCTGCACGTGCACACCGTCAAGCCTTTGGACACCGAGGCGCTGGCGGAGGCCGCGAACACTTCCCTGGCCGTCATCACGGTGGAGGAGCACTGGGGAGCCGGCGGGTTCGGCTCCGCCGTCACCGAGGCGCTGTGCGACATCGCGCCCGTCAGGGTGCACCGGGTGGCGATGCCGGACGCCTTCGTGTCGGTCGCGGGCGGCCAGCAGTACCTCGCCCGCCGAAGCGGCATCACTCCCCAGGCCATCGCCGAGAAGGCAGCGGCCGTCCTCGGCTCGACACGGAGGAGCAGACCATGACGACAGCTTTCCGGGACGCCGGATGGCACCGTGACGAAACCATCCTCGACGATCTGCGGCGCGCGGTCGCCCGCACTCCGGACAAGGCGGCGCTCGTCTGCCACCGGGCGGACGGAGGGGAGACGGTGACGTACGCCGAGCTGTCCCGGCTCGTCGACCGGCTCGCGATGGGTCTGCTGCGCCTCGGAGTGCAGCGCGGTGACGTGGTGACCCTCCAACTACCGAACTCCTGGCAGCTGGTGGCCCTCTGTCTGGCGTGCGCGCGGATCGGGGCCGCGGCCGGCCCGGTGGTGCCGATCATGAGACGGCGCGAGGTCGAGTTCATGACCCGACTCACCGGCAGCCCGGTGTACATCGCCGCGGCCGAGTTCCGCGGTTTCTCCTACGCCGAGATGAGCAGGGAGGTCGCCGCCGCGGTGCCGACCCTGCGCCACCGCGTGCTGCTCGGCGGCGACGACACCGACGCACTCGACTTCGACCGGGACCTCCTCGGGCAGGAACCGGGCGGTGCCGATCTCGACACCATCGAGGCCGGTCCGGACGACATCGCGCAGGTGATGTTCACCTCCGGGACGACGGGAGAGCCGAAGGGGGTGATGCACAGCCACAACACTCTGTACGCGATGAACAGGGTGCAGGCGCAGGTGCTGGACCTGTCGGACGCGGACGTCACGGCGATGGGATCGCCGACCACGCACCAGGCCGGCTACACCTGGAACTTCGTGATGCCGCTGATGCTCGGTGCGACTGCCGTCCACGTCGACGAGTGGAACCCCGACCGCATGCTGGACATCCTCCAGGAACAGCGAGTCACCTTCTTCATGGGCGCTCCCACGTTCCTCTCCGACCTCATCGACGCTCAGCGGGCCGGGCCGCGGGACCTGAGGGCACTGAGGAGCTTCGCCACCGGCAGCGCGCCGATCGCACCGGTGCTGGTGGAAAGGGCCCGCGAAGTCCTCGGCTGCCGGGTGTACGCCCTGTGGGGCATGACGGAGAACGGCTGTGTCACCATCACCCGTCCCGAACAGCCGCCCATGCGGGCGGCCGAGAGCGACGGCACGGTGGTGCCCGGCATGGAGACCCGGATCGTCGACCGTGAGCGTCGCCGGCCGGTGAAGCCGGGCGATGCAGGACTGCTGGAGGTCCGCGGCGCGAGCCAGTGCCTGGGCTACTTCCGCCGCCCCGAGACCTACGCGGCCTGCCTCACCGAGGACGGCTGGTTCGACACGGGAGATCTGGCACGGGACGACGGCTGGGGCGGCATCCGGATCGCGGGCAGGGTGAAGGACGTCATCATGCGCGGCGCGGAGAACGTGCCCGTCACGGAGGTGGAAGCGGCACTGCTGCGGCACGAGGCCGTCAAGGACGTCGCGGTCGTCGGTTTTCCGGACCAGCGTCTGGGCGAGCGCGCCTGCGCGGCCCTCGTGGTGTCGGGTACGCCGCCGACCCTCGACGACATCCGAGCCCACCTCGACGGCCTGGGCATGGCCAAGCAGTACTGGCCGGAACGGCTGGAGATCATGAGCGAGCTGCCGCGGACGCCCTCCGGAAAGATACAGAAATTCGCCCTGCGCGAACGACTCAAGGCCTAGGACGGGACGATGGACTTCGCATTCAACGCCGATCAGAACGAACTCGCCAAGAGGACGAGCGCCTTCGCGGCCGAGAAGATCGCACCGCACCGGCATGGCAGCGACGTCCGGGGCTCCTACCGTCCCGGCCTGCTCTCCGACCTGGCCGCGGAGGGACTTTTCGCGCTGCGGATTC
The DNA here is from genome assembly GCF_044540975.1 of Streptomyces sp. NPDC085927. Lineage (NCBI taxonomy): Bacteria > Bacillati > Actinomycetota > Actinomycetes > Kitasatosporales > Streptomycetaceae > Streptomyces > Streptomyces sp. NPDC085927. The sequence goes on along the minus strand of NZ_JBITSN010000021.1, from coordinate 69,953 downwards.
CCGAGGACCACGGAGGCCGTGGACTCGACACCGTGAGCACCGGGATCGTCCTGGAGGAGCTGGCCGCGACGGACCTGTCGGTGTGCTTCCCCGTCCTCAATGCCGCCCTCGTCGGCGGTGTGCTGGAGGCGAACGGCACACCGAAACAACTGGCCCGCTGGCTGCCGCCGATCGCCCGGGGCGAGTCCGTGCTCGCGCTCGCGCTCACCGAGCCGGACCACGGTACGGACGCCGCGAACATCGGGCTGCGTGCCGAACGCCGCGGCGACCGGTGGGTGCTGGCCGGCGAGAAGACGTCGATCATGACCGCCGCCTACGCCACTCACGCTCTGGTCTTCGCACGCACCGGAGAGCCCGGCGCACGCGGCATCACGGCGTTCTACGTCTGCCTGGACGACGAGCGGGTGAGCAGGGAGACCCTGTCGGATCTCGGCTGCAGGTCCGGCGGGCGCGGCAGGATCGTCTTCGACGGCCTGACCGTCGCGGCCGACGACGTGGTCGGGGCGATGGGGGCCGGATTCGTGGAGGTCATGCGGGGCTTCGGGATCTCCCGGGCACTGATCGCTCTGATGGCGATCGCGGTGGGGAGGGCGGCGCTCGACGAGGCGATCGCGCACGCCGGTCGGCGAGAGGCGTTCGGCCGACCGATCGGGCGGTTCCAGTCGGTCGCCTTCCCGCTGGTGGAGCATGCGACGCTGCTCCACGCGGCACGGCTGGTCTCGTACGAGGCACTGTGCCTGGCGGACGCCGGCCAGGACCCGCGCATCTCCGCCAACATGGCCAAGTGGTGGGCCCCCAAGGCGGCGGTGGAAGCCACGCACCAGGCCCTGCTGACGCTGGGGCACCTTGGCTGGAGCGAGGAGGGGCCCGTGGCGCAGAGGCTCAGGGACGTCATCGGCCTCCAGTTGGCGGACGGGACGGCAGCGGCCACCAAACTCACCGTCGCCCGCCGCCTGCTCGGTCGGGAGAACGCCCCCTGAGAGGTCGTTCCTTCCGGATGGCAGGTCGGCCGTGGCCGGGTGGATCACGGCTTCGAAGCGGGCGGGCCGGGTCTCGTAGGCGCAGGCGGGTGGCGGCGGAACACCCGCCTGCCGAGCGTACGCTCCACGCCCCCGGCGGGGCAGCGACGTGATTTCCCGCTGGTCGGGCGGGCGTTGGACGGTCTCCAGGTCGATGTCCAGCGTCGTGCGTGCTCGGCGCGGTGCCGGTGGTGACTGCCGTCGCCCCATGCCGTGCCTGTCGTGGGCGGGCACCTGGTCGAACAGGGTGTGTCAGCAACGGAGTCCTGGCCGCCGACCATGGTGACCGGCATGGCGAGCGGGAGGCCGGCGATGACGACGCTGTGCTCGCGGGCCGCGGTCTTCTGCCGGCCTCCCTGCCTCCATGCCCTGCCCGGAAGGCGGAGACGCCGGTGGAGGCCTTGATGCTCCGGGAATCCAGCCGCATACGGACGGCTCCGCAGCACGCCGGTGGGCTGAGCGAACGCGGCCGTCCCGTTGCCGTGTGGCGAAGTGGCCGTAGTCCGTTTCTCAGGGCGGGAAGTCGTGCGGCGGGCAGAGCCGCTCACCGGTCCCGCCTGGACACGGCGCTCCCGAGAGGCGCAGAAGGAAGCGGGCATCAGGGTCCACGAACTCCCGGCCCCCGGGCGGAGAGCCGGGCGAAGCGGACCGGGACGTCACGCCCTGGTCTGCTTCGCCCGGCGGTACGTCTGCATCTTCGACCGCGTCCCGCACACTGCCATGGAGCACCAACGGCTCCCGCGGTTGCGCGACCGGTCGTAGAACGCCCACTCGCACCGATGCTCCCTGCAGGCCTTGAGCCGTTCCCAGGTGCCGTCGTAGACGGACTGCACGACGGACGCCAGGACGGCGGCCATGACCCCGCGCACGTCGTTCATGGCCGGCCTGATCTCCATCCGCCCCGCGGGACCGTCGAACGCCGCCACCACCGGACAGTCCCGCGCGATGTGCTCGACCGTGGCACGCGCCCGGGGATCGGGCTCTGCGCCGTTGTTCTCGCGCAGGAGGGACCGCAGCCCCTCCCTCAGCAACACGGCCGTGCGGCGGTCCAGCTCATCCGGATCGGCCTGTAGCCGGGGGAAACCGTTGTGCTCCATCCAGGAGTGGAACCCCTCGGCTGTCGCGAACTCGTCGGGTCCGAACTCCACGTTGACGCTGTTGACGAAGTCCTGGACCAGGGCGAGCCTCCCCGGAGCCACCGCCCGGTCCCCGGGTTGCCGCACATCCACGCGTCGCTGCACGTCACCCACCATACCGGCGTCAGTACTTCAGTGGTCGTCAAGTGGACGGGTATGCGCCGTCTCACCGCCGAGTGCCCGGTCCACCAGGACCCCCGCACCCCCCGTGCAGGAGGCCGCGCGCGACAGCTCCGCCAGCGTCGGCCCGTCCAGGTGGAGGGAGACCTCCGGATGGTCGGCCAGGATGGCCACCAGTGACCGTCCGGTCTCCTCACACACGAGCGAAGCCTCGGTCAGCAGCTCCTTGGCCCTGGCTCTGCCAAGGGCAGGGGTCAGGACGGCGGCGATCCGCTCGCCGGCCACGCGGCCGTTCGTCGCCCCGAGGTTGAGGAACATCCGCTCCGGGCGCACCACCAGGCCCTCGGCGAGCTCCACCGCCGTGTGCGCGGCGCCTCCGGCCAGGCGCAGGCACTCCCGCAGCAGCAGCCATTCGGCGTGCCAGGCCCCCGCGGACCGTTCATCCTCCGACACCAGAGCGCGGGCCAGGCCGGCGGCCAGGGACGGCACCTGCAGGGCCGCGGCGCGGATCATCGTGGACAGGACGGGGTTGCGCTTGTGGGGCATGGCCGAGGAGACGCCGCGCCCCGCCACCGCGGGCTCGCCGACCTCGGCGACCTCGGTCCGCGCCAGGGACTGCACGTCGACGGCCACCTTGCCCAGCGCGCCCGTCACGAAGGTCAGGACACCGGCCAGATCCGCCTGCGGGGTGCGCAGCGCGTGCCAGGGGAGCGCCGTGCGGGCGAGGCCCGTCTCCGCAGCGTACGCGTCGACCAGAGCCTCCAGATAGACGCCCGGGTCGGCAAGGCCGCCGCCGGCGGACGCCCCGCCGGGCGCGGCATGCTCCAGATAGCCGGCCATGGTGCCGGCCGATCCGCCCAGTGAGACCGGCAGTCCCCGCTCCAGCACGTCGTCCACGCGGCGGTGGGCGTCCAGCACCAGCTGCCGCCAGCCCGCGGCCTTGAGGCCGAACGTCGTGGGCACGGCGTGGAGCGCGAGCGTCCGCCCGGCCATCGGAGTGTTGCGGTGCTCCGCCGACAGCTTCGCGAGGGCTCCGGCCGTGCGCTCCAGATCGGCCCGGACGATCCGCAGGACGCGGGCCGAGACCAACATGGCGCCGGTGTCGAGTATGTCCTGACTCGTCGAGCCGTAGTGGACGAACTCGGCCGCCCGCGGATCCTCCTCGGCCACCAGCCGGGTCAGGGCCCGTACCAGGGGGACGACCGGGTTGGCAGTCTCGCGTGCGGCCACGGCGATCTCACGCGGGTCGATCCGCTCCGATCGGGCTGCGGAGGTGATGGCCCGGGCCGCCGCCGGGGGCAGGCTTCCCACGCGGGCCTGGGCGCGGGCCAGGGCGGCCTCGGCATCGAGCATCGCCTGCAGCCAGGCCCGGTCGCACACGGCGACCTCGACGGGAGTCCCGGCCCGTACGGGTGACAGCAGCCCCGTGTCGGACATGGTCATACGATCACTCCGTTCACTTTCGCGTCGCAGGACGCGCGGGAGGTGCTCCGGAACCGCGAGGAGATCCGGCCGGTGGCCGGCAGGGCGAGCACCGCGCGGGCGATGGAGTCGGCGTCGGCGAGGGTCACCGAGTCGACGCCGGGACGCGCGCCCGCAGCCGTCACCCAGTGCACCGACTCGGTGGGCACGCCGTACGCGAAGCGGCGCGGATGCGCGGTGCCCTGACCGTCGATCACCCGGTACGGCCGTTCGGTAACGGCAAGGCCGCCGGTCTCGTACCAGCCGCCCCGCTCGTCGGGCATACGGTACGGTGCGACGCGGTCGGTGCTGAGCAGGTGCCGCAGCAGAGGGTCCTCCGTGCGTGGCAGGTCGGGCTCCGGCAGCCGGGCCTCGATCAGGACTCTGGAGCGCACCGGCGGCCCGGGGACCTCGGTCGATTCTGCCGCGAAGGAGGGCGCCTCGGAGTCGAGGCGTATACAGGTTCCGGGCCCGGTGAGGGTCAGCAGACCGGCCCTGATCAGCGCCATCGCCTGCTCGACGCGGACAGCGGGTGGCCCGATGGACAGGAAGGCGTTCAGGGGGGTGTACCAGCCCCGTAGTTCGGCGCGGTACGAGTCGCCCTCCAGGCCGCCGTGGTCGACGGCGAGGCGAATCTCGTTGCGCAGGTCCCGCAGGACGTCGAGAGCGGCTTTGAGCGGACCGTCGACATTGCCCAGGGCGGCTTCGGCCACGTCTCGCTCCAGGTACTCGAGCAGCCATGCCTGGAAGTCCTCGCGATCGGTGAACACCCGGTCCGCGCAGGGACGTTCGAGGCGTTCCCAGTCCCAGCGGGTGGCGGGCTCGATGCCGTGGGCGTCGAGCACCGGGCCGGGATCGCCCTGGAGGCACGCCGCCTGGAAAGCAGGGACGAACGCCGCGCACCCGGCCTCCCGGCCGCGCTGCCGCAGCAGCGCGGTGTAGTAGACGGTCTCGACCTCGCAGGAGATCAGCGGCCACACGTCCCTCGAGAAGCGCAGCGGGCGGCCACGCTCGGTGGCACGTCGCCGCAGCATGGCGACGCGTTCCGGCGACAGCAGGACGGGGACGTGCCGGCCGTGGGCGCCCTTCTGGTTCTCTCCCCGGGCGTGGTGGGGGACGCCGCGCCGGGAAGCGGCGTACAACATCGGTTCCTGGCCCGACGGCAGGTAGGACAGCCGACCGTCCGGCTCCCGAACGAAGCGGCCGCCGCGCCCGGTGGTGAGCAGTGCCATGTGGTCGAAGAAGTTCAGGCCGAGGCCCCGCAGCAGGACGTTCTCGCCGGGCTCGATCCCGCTCAGGTCCAGGTCCGCCGGATTCGCCGGGAGGAAGTAGAGCAGGTGGTGGATGCGGGCCAGGCTGGCGACCCGGGCCTCCCGGGGCCCCGGGGCGGCCGGCGTATGACCGAGGCTGAGCACCACCGCGTCGAGGTCGTGCAACCGGGTGCCGTCCTCCAGGCGTACGCCCTGAGGCCCGCCCTGGAAGCCGTGCGTGTCGGCCAGGGCAACCGCCCGCGAGCCGTGCACCCGCACGGTGACGTGGTCCGGGGCGCCCGCGACCACCCGCTCGAAAGCGGAGCGCAGGTAGCAGCCGTAGAAGGCCCGCGTGGGGTACGAGTCGGGCAGCAGGGAACGGGCCTCGGCCAGCGTGTGCTCGTCGTGGCCGCCCGATCCACCGGAACGCACCAGGGATTGGGCCCAGTCGCACAGGGAGGGGCCGGGCTCGACCGGCCCGGCGATACGGCAGCTCGCGTCGGTGTAGACGGTGATCTGCGACGCCACGGTGTTCATCAGCAGGTGCCGGGACTGGTCGCTGCGCCAGACCGCCCCTGCCCCCGCGGGGGCGGGGTCGGCGACGTGCACGACGACCTCCCCGTGCGAGGGTGCGGCTCGCTCGTTGGCGCACAGCCGCTCCAACACGGACAGTCCGCGCGGGCCCGCTCCCACGAGGCAGACGACGAGCCGGTCGTCGGTCATAGGGTGGCTCCCGCGCGGTCGGCTCCGGAGACGCGGAAACCGTGCATCCACGCCACGTGGTCCTGCAACGCCCGCTGCGGCAGGGCGGACAGCATCGTGTTCCTGTCCCGTGCCGCCGCGCCGGCGGGGTGCCACAGCCGGATGCTGTCGCGCGCGGCGAGCTGGATCCGCGCGGTGCGGTCGCGGCGTACCCGCGCGTACTCGGCCAGCAGCCCGGGGAGCGACGCTTCCCCGGCACCGTCCAGCAGTGCGCCCAAGGTGACGGCGTCCTCCATCGCCTGGCAGGCTCCCTGGGCCGCGTAGTGCAGCATCGGGTGGGCGGCGTCGCCGAGCAGCGCCACCCGTCCGTCGGTCCAGGTGCCGACGGGGTCCCGGTCGACGAGTGTCCAGGTCTTCCAGTCCCGGCCCAGCTCCAGCAGCCGCAGGGCGGTCCGGCCGAGCGCACCGAACTCGTGCCGCACCCGGTCCCGGCCGACCGGGACCGAGGTGACGGGCTCGGTGGTCCCGTCATCGCTGCTGGCGGCCAGGTTGAGATGACTCCCGCCCGCGATCGGATAGTGCACGAGGTGGCAGCCGGGGCCCGCCCACCAGACCACCGACCGCTCGAACCGCAGATCCTCGGGAACCTCGTTCATGGGGATGACCGCCCGGTAGACGGTGATGCCGGAGACACGCGGTTCACCGTCACCGAGGAGCCGGCGGCGGACGGCTGAACGGATGCCGTCGGCACCGATCAGCGCATCACCGGTCATCATCCTGCCGTCCGTGAGCCTGGCCGAGACGCGATGGTCCACCGTCCGGTAGCCGTCGACCGCCGAACCGCTGACCAGGGAGATGGAGCCGGAAGAGCGACAGGCTTCCAGCAACACGCTGTGGAGCTCGGCCCGGTGCACCACGACGTAGGGGCTCGCAAAGCGGTCCCGGTAGCCCTTGGTGAGTTCGAGGCTGGTCACATGCTCGCCGGTCACGCCGTCCATGAACCGGAGTTCGTCCATGTGTACGGCCGTGGCGCGGACCGCGTCGCCGACCCCCAGGGCGTCCAGGGCGTGCAGCCCGTTGGGAGCCAGCTGGATGCCGGCACCGATCTCGGCGAACCGGTCGGCCCGCTCCAGCACGACCGCGTGGTGTCCGCTGCCCGCCACGGCCAAGGCGGTGGCCAGGCCTCCGATGCCGCCGCCTGCGATGAGGACGACCGCCATCACGCCTCCCTGCTGCCGTCGGCCAGCATGCGGGCCAGCGTCAGACGCTTGATCTTGGTGGTGGCGGTCTGCGGGAGGTCCTCGATGCGCCACTGCACCGGATCGGCCATGGGGGGCAGAGACGCGGCCGCGGCACGCCATGAATCCAGATCGAGCGGTCTGCTGTCCCGCGTGCACACGACGGGCACGGCCGTGCCGGTCGGGCCCGGGACGATCACCACCTCAGCGAGTTGGTCGAGCTTGCCGAACAGGGTGTCCTCGGCCGCCAGGGTGGATCCGAACCCCTCGATGAGGTCGACCTCACGGTCCAGCAGGTGTATGCAGCCCCATTTGGTCCGGTAGCCGACATCGCCCATCCGCCACCAGCCGCCGGCGGAGACCTGGGCGTCGTAGCGCTGCTGCTCGCTCAAGTAGGTGACGATCCTGCCGTCGCTCCTGACCTCGATGTACCCGGGGTTCTCCGCAGACGGCGGTCGGTCGTTCCTGCTCACCACCCGGATCTCGGTCATGCCGGGGAACGGCCGTCCCACGCAGCGGCCGTCGGCGTCGGGCGCTCGTCCTCGGGTGAAGGCGCGCACGACGACGGGGCCGACCTCGCTCTGCCCGTACAACTGGCCGAAGAGGGGGAGCCTGCGGCGCGAGGCACCCAGCAGCCGCCGTACGGTCCGGGGGTGGACGGCGTCGAAGGTGGCGCTGAAGAGCTTCACGTTGGCCAGTGGTCGCCTCGGGTCGTCGGCCAGCGGCTCCCACTCCATCAGCGAGTTGGGGTGCGCCTCCAGAACGCCGGGACGCAGCCGCGCGAAGAGTTCGGCCGCCCGCTCCGGGTCGGAGTCGGAGAGAACGGCGATGGGGAAGCCGCGCAGCAACGAGATGGCCAGCGCGGTCATCAGCCGGGAGTGCACGAACGACACGTGGAGCGCAACGGTCTCGCGGCCAGGCAGCACACCGGCGACGGCGGCGGCCTGGGGCCGGTAGCGGGCCTGCAGAGTGCGGCTGGTGTGCACCGCGAGCTTGGGCACGCCCGTCGTCCCCGAGGTGTGAGTGATGAGAGCCGGGTGGTCGGGGGGCATGGTGATGGCGGGCACCCGCGGCGCACCGGCGAGTGTCGCCAACTCGACAGCGTCCTTGTGGCTTCCGGAGGTCAGGATGAGCCGCTCGATCCCCTCGGACACGGTCTCGGGCAGCGCGCTGAACCTGGCCGCATCGGTGATCAGGAACGGCCGTTCGGCACGGGCCATCAGCTCGGCCGCGGCGGCCTCGTCGAGCATCGGGGACAGCAGCACCGGCACGGCGCCGATCCGGGAAGCGGCGAAGGCCAGCAGGGTGATGTCGAATCCGTTGGACTTGTACACGACCACGCGGTCCCCCGGACGGACGCGCGCCGCCCAAAGCCGGGCCGCGAGGTCGTCCACCAGGTCGGCGACCTCGGGAATGGTGGCGCGGCGGCCCAGGGCGGGTGCGACGTCGAGGTCGTGGTCGAGTATCAGGACGTTCGCCGGGTGCCGGGCCGCCGCACGCTCGAGGAGCGTGCCCAGCCGGATTCCACGGTTTCCGATGCGCTGCAGGAGCATGGTCGGTCCTTCGTTCGGTCGAGCCGGCGGGAGAGGGCGGAGGCCGAGCCGGGGCGGGGGCGGCCCCCGCAAGGGATCAGCCCTCGCGGGTGGGGCCCTCGACGACGCGCTTGATGCGTTTCAGGGTGACCAGGAGGTCGAGGGCGAGCTTGTTGCTCCATTCGGCGAAGAACCGTTTCCGGGTCTCGTCGTCCATCTCCGCGGTGATGCCCTGGATTCCCTCGGTGGCCGAGCCCATACGGAAGCGGTGGGTCAGGGTGCTGCCGCCGTCGGCCGGTTCGATGTCGTAGGCCCAGACGCTGTCCTGCTTCACACCCGTGGAGTTGCGCATGGACCACTGGAAGGTGTGGCCCGGGTCGGCGGCGATCACCTCGCACTCGGTGAACCACGTGCCGCGCACCACCGGTGCCCAGGCGACCACGTCACCGCTGCGCAGGTTCTCGCCGCGGAAGACCGCCCCCACGGTGCCGGGAAGGCCGGAGCTCCATGAGCCACCCGTGCACTCCGGGCTCCACTCCCTGCTGCGCTCCATGTCGCTGACCAGGGCGTACACCTTCTCCGGAGGTGCCGTGACGTGCACACTGGCGGAAAGCTGGAACAGCGGTTCCTGCCCCGCGGATCCGGCTGACGCTGGGGAGGTGTCTCCCGCGGTGGTTGCCTTTGCCATGCTCTCCGGCCCTTTCTGTGAGGGATGGTGTCCTGCTGAGGTGCGGAGCGGTGCGGCCGACACGGGAGACCGCTACCACTGTTCCAGTTAAGCCGGTAGCGCATTCGAGAGGGTGGGGCAGTGATTAGAGCTTCTGCTCAAAGTGCGAAGCAGACGGGTCATCCGGGAGCGCCGGGGGATGCCACACTCGGGCCCATGCGTGCTGCCTACGTCGAACGGTTCGGCCCGCCGGAGGAGATCCGTTTCGGCGAGCTCTCCTGCCCCCGTCCAGGCCCCACCGACGTCCTCGTCGACGTCCTGGCGACGACAGTCAATCCGGTCGACACCTTCGTGCGGTCCGGACGGTTCCGCACCGACGTCGCCTTCCCCTTCGTGGTCGGCCGGGACCTGGTCGGGCGGGTTGCCCGGGCGGGCGAGGGCGCGGCGGGGTTCGCTCCCGGAGACCTGGTGTGGAGCAACAGCCTCGGACACGGCGGACGGCAGGGCGCCGCGGCCGAGCGGGCCGTCGTCGCATCCGACCGGCTCTACCACCTGCCCCCGGAGGCGGATCCGTACGAGGCGGTCGCCGTGTTCCACCCGGCGGCCACCGCATACCTGGCGCTGTTCACGCACGGGAACCTGCGCGCGGGTGAGACGGTCCTGGTGGAGGGGGCGGCCGGCAACGTCGGCAGCGCGCTGGTCACCCTGGCCGTCCGGGCCGGGGCCCGGGTCGTCGCGACGGCCGCCGCGAAGGACGCCGGCCACTGTCGTTCGCTCGGCGCCGGGCAGGTCCTCGACTACGCCGACCCGCATCTGGAGCAGCGCATCGTGCAGGCCGCACCGCACGGCGTCGATCTCCACCTGGACACCTCCGGCCGGAACGAGCTGGAGCGGGCCGTCTCTCTGCTCGCGCCCCGCGGCCGCGTCGTGTTGCTGGCCGGCGCCGGGACCCGGCCGGTGCTGCCGGCGGGCGACCTCTACATGAAGGACGGTTCGGTCCGCGGCTTTGTCATCTCCCACGCAACCTCAGCCGAACTCGCCGAGGCGGCGCGCGTCATCAACGGGCTGCTGGCCGCCAACCGGCTGCGGCCGCGGGAGGTGGTGAGCCGGCCGCTGGCGTCGGCCGGCGAGGCCCACCGGCAGATGGAGGAAGGCATGCTGCGGGGGAGACGCGTGGTGCTGCGCACAGAGATGGGTTGACCGGACGGCGCGGCCGGGGTCCCCACGTGGTCACGTGGAGACTCCCGGCCGCGCGGCATCCGAACTCCCTCCGGCCGGTCAGCCCCGCACGGCCGTTCTCACGAGCGTCGCCATCCGGTCGATGCTCGGCTCGTGGAACAGGTCGCCGAGTGCGAGTTCGACCCCGAAGAAGCGGCAAGCCTGCTCGGTCAGCCGGGCCGCACGGAGCGAGTCCCCGCCCAGCTCGAAGAAGTTGTCGAGGACGCCCACGCCCTGCAGTTCGAGGATGTCCTCCCACAGACCCCTCAGTGCCCGCTCGATGTCGTCGCGCGGTTCCCGGTAAGGGCTGTCGACGTCCGGACGGGTCCTGGGGGGCTCGGGGAGTGCCGCCCGGTCGATCTTGCCGTTCCTCGCGGTGGCGAATTCGCCGACGACGTACGAGCCCGGCACCATGAACGCCGGAAGTCTCAGCCGCAGCGCCCTGCGGAGGTCCCGGACCGAGGGCACGACGCCCGGCGCCGGCTCGATGTAGGCCGTCAGCCGCACGTCCCCGTGGCTGTCCTTGTGGGGGAGGACCACGGCCTGGCGGACTCCGGGCTGGGCCGCGAGGACCACCTCGATCTCGCCCAGGTGCACGGTGTTGCCGCTGACCTTGATCTGGTTGTCCCTGCGCCCGACGATCTCGATGCTCCCGTCCGGGCAGTAGCGGGCCATGTCTCCGGTCCGGTACATCACGGGGTGGCTGCCCGGAGCTATCGGATTGTCGATCCATCGCTGGGCCGTGAGTTCCGGCCGGTCCAGGTAGCCTGCGGACAGTCCCTCGCCGGTGATGCACAGCTCGCCCACCACGCCCGGAGGAACGGGACGCAGGTCCTCGTCGAGCACGTAGATCCTCACGTTGCAGATGGGGCGTCCGATCGGAGGCAGACGGTGCGCCCGGCCCTCCTCGCCCAACCGGCGGCCGAGTTCGGTGATGTCGCAGCCGGCGGCGGTCGTCGCCTCCGTGGAGCCGTAGAGGTTGATCAGGTGAAACGGGAGGTCCTGAGGTGGCCAGGTGTGGATCCGCTCGCCGCACACCCTGATGGTGCGCAGCGGAGTGCCCTCGGGCCAATCGAGGGTCCACAGCTTCTCCGCCATCGGCTTCATGAGCAGCGTGGTGGTGATGCGGTGCTCCAGGAACCACTCCTGCAGCTGCTGGGGCGACGCCACCACCGGGGCCTCGGGGATGTGGACCGTGGCGCCCGCGGCGAGCACGGGGAAGCACTCGACCTGCACCATCCCGTAGCCGGGGGCGGCCAGCCAGGTGCCCTGGGTTCCGCCGTCCATGCCGCACAGGTCGCGCATGCTGTGAATGAGGTTGCGAGCCGCGCCGAAGCGGGCCAGGACGGCCTTGGGCGTGCCGGTGGAGCCCGAGGTGTAGCCGACGTGGATGATGTCGTCGGCCGTCACCGGCTCGTGGACCGGGTCCGTGGGCTCGTCGCGCCAGTCGGCGGTGTCGAGCGAAAGCACTGGGCACGCCCCGGACACCGCCTCCTCGTGCTCGGCGAGGCTGAGGACGGCGGAAGCCGAGGAGTCCTCGATCATGAAGCGCAGGCGTTCGACGGGGAACCCGGGATCCAGCAGAATGGCGGCGACCGCCAGCTTGAAACAGGCGATCTGGGAGATCAGGCTGTCGGCGCCCCGGGGGAAGCAGACACCGACCCGGTCGCGGGGGCGGATGCCCATGGACGCCATGCGGCGGGCGAGCTGGTTGGCGCGGTCGTCGAGCTCGCGGTAGGTCACCCGCTCACCGGGCATCGCCACCGCTACCGCGTCGGGGGTGCGCCGTGCGTGCTCGGCGACGAGTTCGTGGAAGAAGGGGGCAGGCACGGGTTCCTCGGTCCGATTCCACTCGACCAGGGCCCGGTGCGTCTCCTCCGCCGTCAGCAGCGGCAGCTCCCGCACGGTGACGGCCGGGTCGGCAGTCAGGGCGTTGAGGACCTGCTCCAGGTGGCGGGCGTACTGGGCGGCGGCGAAGGAGTCGAACTCCTCCCGTCGCATGAGGAGTTGGAGCTTATCTGTTCCGGTCAGCACGGTGAGTGCCGCGAGCTGCTCCGGTGCCTCCTCGCCCGGGGCGCACACCAGGGCCTGGAGCGGCTGGTCACCGGACGGCCGTCCGCGCGCGGCGGCCGCGGCAGCGAGCAGTTCCCCGGCCGTCAGGTCGGCCGACAACTCCAGCTCGACGGCCTCGGTCCCGCTCGGCGTCCTCCGCCCGACTGCCGGACGTTCCTCACCGGTGTACCGGTGGAGGACGGCCGCGACGGCGGCGAGCACGAGCTCCTGCGTGTCCCTTCCGCGCCGTTCGGGGAGGGACACGAGGTTCCGGTGCGGTTCGCCGGCTCTGCCGCTGCCGGGGGGACGGGCGAGGGGGAGGGTCGGACTTGTGGACGTGGCCACTACGATCGTTCCTCTCGGTGCGGGGCCTATACGACAAGTGCCGGGGGGCGGGCGGCGCGCCGGGTCTCGACCGACTCGGCGAGTTGCTGAACCATGGAGACGGTCGCCTCCCATCCCGCGCAGGCGTCGGTGATGCTCTGTCCGTAGGTGAGGAGGTCCGCACGCCCCGGGACGAGGTCCTGCCGTCCGGGAACCAGGTAGCTCTCGAGCATCACGCCCGCGATTCCCTTCTCCCCGGTGGCGATCCGCCCGCCGATGTCCGCCACGACGTGGGGCTGGCGCTCGTGGTCCTTGCCGCTGTTGCCATGGCTGGCGTCGATGACGAGGTGCTCGGGCAGGCCCGCGGAATCCAGCAGGTCGAGGGCCGCCGCCACGTCGAGCGGCCCGTAGTTCGGTCCGGAGCTGCCCCCGCGCAGAACCACATGGCAGTCAGGGTTGCCGCTGCTGGTGAGGGCGGCCGCGGTGCCGTCGTCGGTGATGCCGGGGAAGACGTGGCCGTGCCCTGCGGCGATGACGGCGTCGACGGCGTCCTCCACCCGGCCGCTCGTCGCGTTCTTGATCCCGACGGGCATGCTCAGCGAACTGCTGAGCTGGCGGTGAATCTGGCTCTGCACGGTCCGTGCGCCGATCGAGGCCCAGGAGACGGCGTCGGAGAGGTAGCGCGGAGTGAGCGGGTCGAGAAACTCGCAGCCGATGGGCAGACCCGTGCCGAGGACCTCCCGGAGCAGCTCGCGCGACATGCGCAGACCGAGGTTGAGGTCGTGCGTTCCGTCGAGGTGCGGGTCGTTGACGAAGCCTTTCCAGCCCAGCCGGGTGCGCGGCTTCTCCACGTACACGCGCATGACGATCAGGAGGGTGTCGCCGAACCGCTGTGCCAGGCCGGCCAGCCGTCTGGCGTACGCCAGGGTCGCGTCGGGGGAGTCCACCGAGCACGGGCCCACGATCACGGCGAGGCGGTCGTCCTCGCCGCGCAGCACGCGGGCGATGTCCTCCCTGGCACGGACGACGACGCCCCGGGCTGCCGCGGAGATCGGGACCGCGGCTCTGAGGGAGGCAGGTGTGATGAGTTCGCCGACCGCGGTGATGCGTGAGTCGGCGGTCCGGAGGAGGGTCATGTGGGATGGAGTCCTTCCCGGTCAGGCGCTGTCCGCCGAGATCACCGCCGCGGAGAACGTGAAGCCCATGCCGGTGCCTATGACGAGCACCCGGGCTCCCGGCTCCAGCAGGTCCCGCTTCAGCAGATGGTCCAGCGCGTAGATTTGGTCGGAGGCACCGAGGTGTCCCCGCGTCAGGCCGAGGTCGAGAAGGTTGTGCCGGGGGGTGAAGCCCAGGGGCAGGACAAAGCTGTCCCGGTAGAGGGTCCGGCCCACGAACGGCGTCACGAGCCAGTCGACCTCGTCTTGGGCCACCTCCGCCTCGGCCAGGGCCCTCGAGACGACGCTGCGGATCCGCTCGGTCGTCCTGTGCTGCACGTCGCGCAGGGACACCCGGCCGCCGGCCAGGAACTCGCGTGTCCGGCGCCGCATGTCCGGCTGCGCTGTGGGGTCGGGAGCGTCGCGGAAGGGCTCGTCACCGCGCGACAGGCCGCCCAGGACGGTGTCCGTCTCCGCGACGCAGGACACCAGGCGCAGCCGGCCGCCGCCGCGGCAGACGACGGCCGCTGCGGCGCCGTCGCCGAAGACCATGCCGGGGGAGGTGTGGAAGCGGTCCGCGGGAGGACCGAACTTGTCCGCGAGTGTGATCAGGGCATTGGGGATGTCGGGCTGGAAGGACAGTTTGCTCGCCGCGATGTCCAGGCAGGCGAGGGACCCGTTCGACCAGGCGGCGACGGTCGTCGGCATGGTGGTCAGCTCGGGCCCCAGGAGCTCTCCCGCGAGCCAGCATGCGGCGGACCACATGTCGATGCCCTGGAAACTGGCGTGGCTGTGCAGGTGCAGCGTGTCCTGGCCGGTCTGCACTCCCCTCTCCTCGGCGGCCTTGAGCGCCTCCTGCGCCGCGGTCAGGGCCATCTCCGCGGGAACCTGGCCGGCTTCGGAGAAGGTGCGCATCCCCGTGCTCTCCATGGCCATGGACGAGTACGAGCCGTCGGCGACCGCCCTGTCGATCGGCACCAGGTCACCATGCGTGCTGCCGGTTCCGGCGATCCAGACGTCGTCAAAGCGCATCGATCGGCGTCCTTCTCGCGAGGAGTTCCTCCGGCAGGTCGCGCAGGTGGTGGCCGCCGGACGTGATGCGGACCGGCCCGCCGACCGCGGTGAGGATCCGGTGCGCGCTGCGCACCAGGACCCGGCCGACCGCCGAGTCGACGGCCCCCGCCAGGTGCGGGACGCTGGTGCGGAAGCGCACCTCGAACGACACCTCGCAGCCGCCGGGGGCGTCGGCGCAGCTCCAGGCCCCGGCGAATTGCTGGAAGTCCCCTTCCACTTGTTCGAAGTCGATGCGGTGTGCGGGGCCGTCCACGGCCCTGCGGCTCCGTTGGACCCACTGGGCGGTGCTCTTCCGGAAGGCCAGGGTCCACCGGTAGAGGTCCTTGCCTCCCGCGTCCTCGACGGAAACGATGTCCGCCGCGTGTGCCGGGAAGGCCCGTTCGTCATGGAGCCGTTCCATCAGCTCGGCGGCCGGGCACGGCAGTGTGCCCTTCAGGATGCGCGTCGTCATGGCAGTCACCTCGGGTCAGTTCGCCGGGCGGATGATGCTGACGCCCTGCAGGTGCGTGGTACGCAGCATGGGGTGGCTCGCCTCACCGAAAACACCACCGGTGAGACCGGTCCCCCCCTGGTTGGGCAGGAACGGGAGGAAGCCGCTGTGGGAGTCGTTGATCTTCAGGTTGCCTCCGTTGGTGACGCCTTCGAGGAAGCGGCGGATCGTCTCAGAACCGGTGGACCACACGGAGTTGCGCAGGCCGTAGGCGTTGCTGTTGACGAAGGCCAGCACTTCGTCCAACAGGTCGCTGTCCGGGGCGGCGTCGGGCACGATGACCGGCAGCAGCGGGAAGAACGTCTCGTCGCGCACCACGGACAGCGCCCGAGCCCCCCTGAGCCCGTCGACGCGAACGACGGTCGGCTCGACGAAGAAGCCGGTGTCGGACGCGGATCCGTCGACCTCGAGGCGGCGCCCGCCGTGCACCAGCTTCGCGCCTTGCGTGAGCGCCTCGCTGAGGCAGCCGAAGAACCAGTCGGCGCCGAGGACCGGGGTGAGCACCACGCCGGGCTCGTCGGGGAAGCCGGGCCGGATGTCCTGCGTTGCGGCGACCAGCCGGTGGAGGAGTTCGTCGGCGACCGCGGGATGGACGACCACCTGGTTGGGCACATTGCATATCTGGCCGGAGTTCATGAAGAACTGCGTGATGGTTTCCACGGCGGCATCCAGATCGGCGTCGTGCCACACCACACAGCAGTCGTTGCCGGCGAGTTCCAGGATCGGCTTCTTGCCGGCCGCGACGCAGTCGCGCTCGAACTCCAGGCCCTTGCGGCTGCCTCCGAAGTAAATGATGTCGTCGACGTTCTCGCTGGCAAGCCAGGCGTCGAGCATCGGAGCTCCGCAGTAGGCGTTGAGTGTCCCCGGGGGCGCCCCCGCCTCCTCCAGGACGGGCGCCACGATCTCCTGCATCGTGTACATGCAACTGAGGGCGACGCCCCTGGGCGCCCGCACCACCGTGGTGTTCCCGGACAGGAGGGCCGTGAGCCCGTTCAGCGCGTTGACGGTCGCCGCGTTCTGGGGCGGGTTGATGCAGACCACACCGTCGGGGACGCGCCGCAGGATCATGTCGCGGCCGCCGCTGTGCCGGCTGAACTCCATCTGCTCGGCGCACCACTCGAGGGTCTCCCGGCTCCAGCCGGTCGACGGGATGCCGTCGACCATGGCCTCGGCCAGCATGCGCGGCTGTCCTTCGGCGACCAGGATGTCGACGAGGGGGGCGCGGTGTTCCTGGAGCCGCCGCGCGATGCGCTGTCCGATGTCCAGCCGCTCGGAGAGCGGCACCCGGGCCCAGAGGGGCGCCGCCCGGGCCGCCGCCTCGAGCGCCTGTGCCGCGAGGCCCTCGTCGGCGACCGCACATGCTCCCACCACGGCGTCCCCGGCTGTGTCCGGCTCGGCCTTCCCCGAGTCGAGGTCGCGCTTGAGCCGCAGAGTCGGAAAGGTGTCCTCGATGATGGCCCGGGCGGTGACGGTGTACACGTACCCCCCGCTGTCGCCGGTGGTGCTTCGGCCCCCGATGTAGGCGGGATAGACCCTGGTCGTCACGTGCTTCCCTTTCGAGCGCTCCGGCATGTTCGACGCTGTTTGCTACCGGTGAAAACGGTATGCAGGTATCCCGCAGGGAGCAACGGACCCTTGATAAGGGTTGCTTTTCGGGTGGGCTGTCCGGGATCACCGCCTGAAGGGAACGGCCTCGATCAGGGAGAATCTGGCCGGCGCCAGGGAGACGACGTCCGCCAGTTCGAAGCCCGCCGAGGCACACAGCGCGGAGAAGTCGTCCCGGGTGCGCTCCCGGCCGCCAAGGTTGACGAGCATGTTGAGGTCGCTCAGATACGCCAGCTCGGACGAGGGGTCCACGACGGCGGGAAGGACCGGCTCGATGATCAGCAGGCGCCCCTGCTCTCCCATCGCGGCGCGGCAGTTGCGGAGGATCAGCTCAGCGCGCTCGTCGTCCCAGTCATGCAGGATGCTCTTCAGGAGGTACGCGTCGGATCCGGCCGGCACCTCCCGGAAGAAGTCGCACTCCCGCGTTGTGCACCGATCGGCCACTCCCGCGGCGGACAGGGTCGGCTCCGCCTGCGCGAGTCCCGCGGCGCTGTCGCAGAGGACACCGTGCAGACCGGGGTGGGTGCGCAGTATCGCCGCGAGCAGCGTGCCGTCGCCGCCCCCGACGTCGGTAACCGTGCTGAACCGGCCGAAGTCGTAGGCCATGGGGAGGGCGCGTGCTGCGAGCCGGGTTCCCTGCCGCATGGCGGCGTTGAACCGCTCGGACAGTGCCGGGTCATTCGCGAGGTGACCGAAGAAGTCGGTGCCGAAGACGTCTGCGAAGACGCTGCGTCCGGTGCGTACCGCCGTGTCCAGGTCGCGCCAGGCATCCAGCATCGCGGCATCCGTGCACATGCCGGCGAAGGAATGCATCGAGCCCGGGTGGTCCGTGCGAAGCAGCGTGCCGGTGGGTGTCAACCGGAAGTGCCCCGGCCGGCACTCGGTCACCAGTTCCAGCGCCGTCAGGGCACGCAGCAGGCGCTCCGTGGCGCCAGGATGGCATCCAGCGGCCTCGGCGATCTCGGCGGCAGGACGCTCGGCGTCACCGAGCAGGTCGGCGATGCCCAGGGAGGCCGCCGCTCCCACCACGCGGGTTGCCATGTGACCGCACACCAGGCGTGCGATCCGGTCCCGGTCCGGTGCCGGGGAGGCGGCCTTCGGGCCGCTGTGGACGCTGTCCGTTGCCGACATGCTTTCCTCCGTCTCGCGGAGCACGACGACTCGCCGCGCCGACCGCTTCGCTTCCTGATTGGCCGGAAGGTCGTGCCGCCCCGGGACGGGCCCGCCGGCCACCGGGCCCGCCGCCGTGGGGTCCGGGCGTGCGGAGGACCCGCCTCTGGTGCGGGCCGGTCCAGGAGCCGTCAGCGGTGCAGTGCGGCCTGGCTCCAGTCCTCGTCCGGTCCCAGGAGGGTGCGTGGCTTGACCACGTCGGGGACCGCGGTCAGTACCTCCCGCGGCACCAGGGTTCCGGGCTCGAGCGGGGTGACCTCGCAGGGAACACCCAGCTCTCGGGTAATCGCAGCGGTGAGTTCCGGGACGGCCCCGGCCCGGTGGGCCTCGGCGACCTCGATGTGGACGTGGAGTGTGGAGGATTCCGCCCTGGCGCGCCAGAACATCACCTCGTACGTGGCTGGAAGGCCGAAGACGATCTCTTCCAGGGCGTACTGGGTGACCGGTCGCCCGCCGACCGTGCGTTCGAGGGCCGGGCGGCCCAGGACCCGGATGGTGGGCAGATGCCAGCCGCAGCCGCACGCCTCGTAGGAGATCTCGACGTCGTCTTCGAGGTTGTAGCGCAGCAGCGGCATCGCCTCGCGAAACAGCGGCGTCACCACGAACTGGCCCCTGCCCTCCGGGCTCAGCCGCCCGGTCCGCGGCGAGTACACCTCGCACAGGAGGCGGTCGGCCCACAGGTGCATGCGCCCCTCCGGGCATTCACCGGCGAGGCTGCCCGTCTCGGTGGAGCCGTACTCCTCCACGACCGGCACTTTCCAGGTGCTGCTGATCCGCTTGCGGCGGGCCGGGGTGAGCGGCTCGCCGCCGAGAAACAGGGCACGCAGGTGGGGGAAGTCCTCCCCGGGCCGGTAGCCGGCCTCCCGGGCGGCGGCGGCCCACATCAGGGGTTCGGTGGGGATCGACCAGGTGAGCGTGACGCCCAGGTCGTGCAGTGCCCGGATCACCCGCGTGTACGGCATGGCGAGCGACCGGTAGTCGCCGGGGACGACCGTGGCGCCGCGCGAACGCGCCGCGGCTTGGGCGAGGTGCCCGGTGATCATCAAGGCGTACGGGGTGCGAACGAAGAGGGTGTCATCGGCCGTCAGCCCGACCCACTTGCGCGCGAACCGGTCGGCCAGGTCGATCCAGTCCTCGGCGGTGTAGTACGACGGTGTGGCCGCGCCGGCGGTGCCGCTGGACTCGTGGTAGGTGGCCAGCCGGCTCCGTTCCACCGCCAGCATGCCGAACGGGTACCGGTCGCGCAGGTCCTGTTTGCCGGTCAGCGGGAGGGAGGCCAGGTCCTCGGGGGTGGACGGTGGCGCGCCGGAGCCGAACCGTTCCCGGTAGAAGGGCGCGCGCGCCGCCCAGGCCAGCACCTGGGGCACCTGTTTGAGCTGGAGGTCGCGCAGCTCGTCGAGACTGTGCCAGTCGCCCAGCTGCGGCAGTGTGTGCTGCATGGTGTCTCCCTGACTCGTGACGTCCGGATGTGTTCTGGCCACTGCCGCGGCGGGGCGTTCCGCCTAGCGGTCGGTCACTTCTCCTTCGTCCTCCGCGGCGGGTGGGGCGGCTCTCCGGCCGCGAGGCGTGACACGTACTCCGCGATCCTGCGCGCCTTGGTCTCGGGCTTCTTGGCCTTCTGAAGGGAGAGCAGGATGAGGTAGCTGCTGCTCTTGGAGAGGGCGGCGTAGGCACTTTCGGCAGCCGGGTTGGCGGCGAGTGCCTTCTGCAGGTCCTCCGGCATCTGGGCCGTGCTCGGCGGGTCGTAGGCGGCGTCCCACCGCCCGTCGGCCTTGGCCAGCTCGATCTGCTCCAGACCGGCCGGCCGCATCCGGCCGGTGCGGATGAGTTCCTCCACCTTCGTGCAGTTGACCTTCGACCACGAACTGCGGGGCCGCCGCGGTGTGAAGCGCTGGGCCCACCAGCCGTCCGGTGTGCCGACCGAGCTGGCCTTTCCGTCGATCCAGCCGTAGCACAGGGCGACGTCCAGGGACTCGGTCCGGGTGACGGAGGGCACGTCCGTGCCCTTCTTCGCCAGGGCGACCCACACCTCGCTCGCGGTCCGGTGATGCTCTTCCATCCATTGTGCGAACTCGTCGACCGTGGCGAAGACGAGGGGCTGATCGGTCATCTGGTGCCAGTGCTCCTTCTGAAACTTTCGGAAACGACGGTAGATCGCCGATCACCCTGGTGGAACGCGCTGCCGATGAAAAGACGTTCTCAGGCCGATAGGCCGGAATCGGCCGCTCCCACCGGCTCCCGGGGCAGGATGCCGTCGATGATGTCGTGGAGGATCTCCACGCCGTTGCGGGTCAGCACCGACTCCGGGTGGAACTGCACCGATGCGAAGCCGGGGCCGCGCAGCGCGTGCACCTCGTGGCTCGTGCTCTCCCGGAAGACCTCCACCGCACCTCCGCGGAACGGACAGGTGAGCAGGTCGGTGGCGCAGACCGCGGCGAAAGTGTTGTAGAACCCCACCAGTTCGGTCCGATCGAGGACGTCCACCTTCCGCTGCATCCCCTGGTGGGGGATCGGCTTGCGCACGATCTCCAGGCCGAGCACCGAACTGAGGACCTGGTGCCCCAGACACACCGACAGGAAGGGGACGTCCAGTCCGAGCAGCCGCAGTGTGATCTCCCGCAAACGGGAGATCTTCGGATGTTCCGGGTCTCGGGGGTCTCCGGGGCCGGGGCCGACGATGACCAGATCATTTCCCTCCAACGGCTCGTCCTCGTCGAACCGTCGTACTGTCACCTCGCATCCCAGGGCGGTCAGGATGTGCCCCATCATCGAGGTGAAGGCGTCCTCGGCGTCGATGATCAGGACGCTCCGGCCCGCAAGCCGCGAGTCGAGGCCTCCGCGTTCCTCCGGGGACCGGAACCAGAAATCGGCCAGCTGGACGTTGCGCTCCGCCAGGGCCCGCCGTATCGGGAGACTCACGCCGAGGTCCGGGATCGCCGTCGGCTCCCCACCGTCTCCACCGGAGGAGGAACCGCGCAGCGCCTCCAGCAGCCCAGCGGCCTTGGCCTCGGTCTCGGCCGCCTCCGAGGCCGGGTCGGAGTCGCGCACCAGTGTGGCGCCGACCGGGAGCCGCAACAGCCCCGAGGCATCCACGTCCGCGGTCCGAATCATGATGGCGGAGTCCAGGGCCCGGCCCCCGGCGGCATCGTGGCCGATCAGGGCGAGCACCCCCGCGTAGTAGCCGCGCCCCTCGGGTTCATAGCGGGCGATCACCTCGCAGGCGCTCTCCAGCGGGCCGCCGGTGACCGTGGGGGCGAACAGCGTCTCCCGGAGGATGTCCCGCACGTCCAGCGAGGTGCGTCCCTCGATCAGGTACTCGGTGTGAGCCAGGCGCGCCATCTGCTTGAGCGCCGGGCCGATCACCCGGCCGCCGAGGCCGCACACGCGGCCCATCATTTTCAGCTCCTCGTCCAGCACCATGGAAAGCTCGTTCGCCTCCTTGGGGTTGGAGAGGAACTCCAGCACCTCGTCCTGGTCCGGGCCTCCCGGGGGGTAACGGTAGGTGCCACTGATCGGGTTCATCACCACGGTGCCGCCGGTGAGGCTGACGTGCCGCTCCGGCGAGGCCCCTATGAAGGTCCGCTCCCCGGTGTGGACCAGAAAGGTCCAGTAGGAGCCGGGGTCGCGGCCCAGCAGCCTCCGGTAGAAGGAAAGCGCGGTGCGGTTCGACCAGTTGGTGATCTCGGCGGTGAAGGAGCGCTTGATGACGAAGTTCGCCCCCGTGCCCCGGCCGATCTCCTCGTCGACCAACCGCCGCACGGTGGCCGCGTACTGTTCGTCGCCGGTCTCGAAACCCGCCTCGCCGAGCTCGGCCGGCACGTCCGGCAGGCTGCCGAGGACGTCCTCCAACGGCAGCACGGCCTGGCCCTCGACCGTCAGCACGACCAGGGGAGCGAAGTCCTCGGGGAAGCTGTAGCCGCGTTCGCCGATCTGGCGGTAGGGAAGCAGCGCAAGCACCTCGTGCTGTTCCCGCAACGGGGCGTCCGGCAGGGGGATGTCGGCGATCCGGTCGACCCGGCCGGTGCTCCCGACGAGCAGGTCGAGACGACCGGGGCCGATGGCGCCGGGACGGTACAGCAAAGCGAAGGGCGGCGGGTCGTCCCTCAGGACGCTCTCGAGCAGTGTGTGGCTCACAGGTCGTCTTTCTCCAACATCGCCAGGGCCGAGCGTGTGGAGACGACCGCCGAGCAGCGGGACGCGGCGTACTCCAGCGTCATGCGGTGGTATTCGGGGGTGAAGTCGGCGATGGCGTCGGCCACCACAAAGGTCTGGATGTCGTGGGAGAAGCCCTCGTGCGCCGTCATCAGAATGCCGACGTGCGCGTATACCCCGCAGATCACCAGTTGGTCGCGGCCCTTCTCACGCAGCAGGTCGAGCAGGCCGGTGCGGTGGAAGGCGCTCGGCCTCCACTTCGTGAACACGGGGTCCGAGGGCGAGGGAGCGACGGGAGCGGCGATCGCCCGGTGTTCCGGGTCCGTGCTCATTCCCGGACCCCAGAAGTCCGCGAGCAGTCCGCGCTCCGCCTTGTTCATCCCACCGGGCTGGGCGGTGTAGGCGACCGGTGCGCCGAGCTCGGTGAAGCGGTCGCGCAGCGAGGCGGCGTTCTCCAGGAGGGTGGTCAGCGGCGCGCGTCCGGTGCCGAAGGGCCGGAGGAAGTAGTGCTGCAGGTCGTGGACCAGGAGCACCGCACGCCGGGGGGAGATCCTCCAGTCCACGACGTTCGCCGGGAGTCCGTCCTCGGTCGGCATGGGATAGGAGTCGATGGCCGGGATTGCCATGGCCCTCTCTTTCTTCGGGGGCAGCGGGAGTTCACGCGCCCAGCGCGGCACCGCCGTCGACCGTGAGGTCGTGCAGGGTGATGTGGGAGGCACGGTCGGAGAGCAGGAACAGCACCGCCGACGCGACGTCCTCGGGCTGGGCGAGGCGCCCCGTCGGGATGCCGAGCCGGAAGTTCTCCAGGACGCCTTCGATGGACGCCCGTCGCGCGTCGCCGTCGGCCCACAGGGACGTCAGCATGGGTGTGTCGGTGGACCCGGGGGCGACGATGTTGCAGCGGATGCCGTGCCGGGCCAGTTCCAGCCCGAGTGTCTTGGTGAAGCTGACGGCCGCTGCTTTGGAGGCGCCGTAGGCGGCCATGCTCCAGCGCGGGGTACGTGCCGCGTTCGAGGCCACGGTCACGATGGCGCCGGACCGGCGCGGGATCATGCGGGCGGCCACGGTCCTGCTGACATGGAACACGCCGGTGGTGTTGACCGCGAACACGGCGTTCCAGTCGTCGTCGCTCAGGGAGACGACCTCTCCCGTGCGCAGCACGCCGGCGGCGTTGACGAGGTGGTCGATCGGCCCCAGTTCACTCTCGATCCGGTCCACCACCGCGTCCACTTCGGCGCTGGAGCACACATCGGCCCGGTAGCCGCTGACCCGGTGGCCGGCCTCCCGCAGGTCCTTGACCACCGGGGCCAGCGCCTCGGTGTTGGAGTCGACGGCGGCGACCGTGGCTCCCTCGGCGAGCAGGGCGCGCACCACCGCGGTCCCGATGCCTCCGGCCGCGCCGGTCACCATGGCTGTCTTGCCGGTCATGTGTCATCCCTCCGAGTTCGCGGATCGCCGGATGCGTGCGGCGACGAGATCGGGATCCACGCCGAGGCAGCGCACCGAGAAAGCTCCGAGCGCCTCCAGGTAGTCGGCCTCGAGCCGGTCCTCGTCCAGGCCCGTGGACCGGCCCCCCTCCAGGACCACCCGGCCGGCGACCAGCACGGTGTCCACATCCATTGAGCCGCCCAGGGCCAGGAAGCCCTCCAGGGGACGGGGGTTGAGCAGGTAGCGCCAGTCGGTGGCCGGAATCAGCAGGAGGTCCGCCTGCTTGCCGGGCTCGATGCTGCCGATCTCGTCGGCCCAGTCCAGACCGCGGGCCGGAAGCCTGGTGGCCATGGCCAAGGCATCGGTGGGGAGAACCTCGGTCGGGTCGGCGTACATCTCGTTGTAGAGCTGCCAGACGATCCGCATGGCCTCGGCCATCCCGCCGACGGGCATCGGTCCGCCATCGGTGGACAGCGACACGTCCACGCCGGCGCGTCTGAACTCCGGCATGGCGCGGGTCTCGGTGAGTGAGGATTCGCCGGCCGGTCCGTACTTCGCGGGCGAGTGGTTGATGTGCGTGTTCGCACCGATGAGGAGCTTGCGCTCCTCGTCGTCGGCGAAAGCACAGTGGATCGCCATGAAACGTTCGGACAGCAGGCCGAGTTCCGCGAACCGGCGGACGGGGGTGGTGCCGTAGTAGGCGCGCATCACCTCCACCTCGTTGCGCAGTGCGCCGACATGGGTGGCGAACGGCACGCCGTACTGGTTGCAGAGTTCGGCGAGGCCCGCTCCGAGCTCGTCGGTCATGTTGGTGCCGTAGACAGCGGTCGGCCGAGCTCGTACCAGGCCGTCCCGGTCCCCGCCGAACTCCTGGAGGACGGATTCGACGCGCAGCAGTTCCGTGTCGGTGTCACGGGTGCGGCGGAACCGCGTCTCGCCGTGGGCGCACACCGCGTCGCAGACCCAGGCGCTGACCACACAGCGCATGCCGAGGTCGTGGGCGGCCCGGGCCATGGCCCGGGGGTGGTTGAAGGAGCCGACGTCCCCGAGCGTGGTCACTCCCGATCGCAGCTGGGTCCACATCGAGTAGCGGGCGATGGCGAGCGCCTCGTCCGGGGTCAGCAGGTCGATTTGCTCGCGGAACGCGTCGAAGGCCGTTGAGATGCCCTGGATGTCGCCGCCCAGAGCCATGAAAGCGGGCTTGTCGCCGCGGTCGGCCGGAGGCCGCAGCGCCCCCTTGAACGGGAACCGCGTGGCGAACATTTCGTGCCAGTGGGGGTTGACGAAGCCGGGCAGGACCAGCTTCCCGCTCGCCTCGATCGTCCGCAGGCCATTCCGCTGTCGGGACGTCAGTCCGGCCTCGATCTCGGCTGTCGGTCCGGCGGCGGAGATCCGCCCGTCCTCGATGAGAACGGCACCGTCGGGGATCACCTGTGCGCGGTCGTCGGCCGGATAGAGGTATCCGTGCCGGATCAGTAGCGCCGTCACGGCGCGGTCCCTCCGAGTGCGGTGGCCGGGGCGGAGGCCGCTGTCGGCGCGTTGTCCGATGACCTCCGTAGAGGTCTACCTGTGTATGAGGTTGACTGGTTGAGAGCATCGGGTGAGAGCTCGGTGGTAAAGCTTCTCATTAGGCTTTCCTTCTCGGTTCTCCAGCAGAACGAGGGCGCGAAGCTTCCGGTGAAAAAGTTACGCAGGTAACTCCGGAGAGGCCATGGGAAAGTGATAAGGGGATCTTTTCGGAACGCGAAGCCCCGTGCCGGCCGTGCGGTCCGGGCGAGGGCGGCCCTTGCCGCAACCGACGCCGAAGCGGGTGTGAGACGCAGGAACCGGAGCATCCGTCCTCGCCATGTCCCGGGGGTGCTCGGTCGGGAGGGTGCCGCGATCGGAGAACCGCTGCCGCGGTGGGCGCGTGCGACCGGGCATGAAGCCGGTCACCGAAGTGCCCGTGGCGGAGCCGTGGCTGATCGTGGTGGAGGCGGCGGCCGCCGATGAGGCACGGCGTCCGCGTTCCGGAAGGTGAACGCCGTGCGGTGGGGACCACGGCTGCGGACCGTAGGACGCGGCATGCCGGCGGGCCTCGTGCGGCTGCGCCGCAGAGGCCGTATGCCACGGCGTGACCGGCCCGGCAGCGGGTCATCGAGGTGCCGAGTCCTTCGGTGGAACGCCGTTGCTGCGGCCTCGCGCCCGGCACTCCCGGTCGCCTCGGTCGATGAATCGCTGAAGGCCGCGTGGGAGGGTGTCGTCGATGTGCGCCGGCCGGGCCGAGAGGACCGTCTCGGCTTGTGGCTCACGCATCCTCGCTCGAGGCCGGGCACGTCTCCGGGGCGGCCGTCCGGCAGGGAGGTGATCACGCCGAAGCAGGCGGTGCCCAGGAGACGGGCCAGGTCCCGTGCTTCCCGGGGCCTGGCCCGCCCAGCCTGGCCGCCGAGCAATCCGGCGACGGCGTGCCCGGGGAGGCACTGTCATCGACAGCGATCCCTTTTCGCGATGGCCTCGTGCCGGTCGTGGTCCGTCGTGTCGAGCGCGCCGTGGTCGCCGCGTATCTACCGGTGGGTGCGCAGGGGCTGTCCGTCGGGAAAGGGTGTGGTGATGGTCACCGGGCCGGCTGCGGTGACCCCCCTGGCGCGGTCGACCGGCCACGCGCGCGCCGTTCCGGGGCAGCGGTGATGTTGTCGAAGCGGGGGCGGCCGCGGATCACGCCGACCGCTCCAGGATCTCCAGGTAGTGCGGGTTGTGCATGATGCCGAGGATGTTGCCGAATGGGTCGACCACGGATGCGGTGACGAAACCCTCGTCGCGTTCGGTCAGCGGCTCGTACACCTCGGCCCCCATGGACATCAGCTTCTCCAGGGTTCCCTGCACGTCGTCGACGTGCCAGAACACCACGGCTCCTCCGGGACCACCCGACGGGCTGCCGGGGGCGTGGCGGGTGTGAATGAGCCCCAGCTCCTGTTCCTGGTCCCCCAGCCGGAACTCCCTGTAGCCAGGCTCACCCCGGTCGTCGAGTACCTCGTAGTAGGGAGGCCTCCCGAGGAACTCGGTGTACCACTCGGTCGCCGCGTCCATGTCGTCCGCGAAGAAGGTGACGGTCGCCATTCCCCGCAGTGTCTGTGTCCTCGCCATGCATCGGTCCTTCCTGGGCTGATTCTCTCCGCGCCGAGCCGGAGCCTTCCGACCGCCCGGGTGTCACTTCGCACACCAGCCGTCCACCGCTTCGAGTGGAACGACGAGCCTCGCCGCCCCGTCCTCGCGGCAGTGCTCCGGACCAGCACGGTCGCCGCCCGCGGCCGCAACGCTTTCCGGGCGGACGGCGACCAGTGCAGGGCATCCCCCGCCAGTGCATTCACACAGCGTGTCAACGAGCCGAAGCGGCAACGGTTTCGGATCAGTCGGATGTTCACGTTCCCGGTGGGCCGCATCCTGCAGCCCGGCGACTGCGTCCAGTTCCGTGGAGGCCGCGGCACCGACCGTGCCCGCGTTCTTCAGGCTCCCGGTCCGTCCGCCAAGGCTCGTCCGTTCGACGTCGCGATCAGGTCGGAGACCTTCACGAAGCGGTAGCCCCGGCGGCGCAGCTCCGGGACGACCGTCCGTACCGCGCGCTCGGTCGCCGGGGCCGCGCTGCGGGTGCAGTGCAGGACGACGACGGAGCCCGGGCGCACTCCGTCCAGGACCTGCCGGGCCACCGCGTCGGCGTCCGTGGCGAAGGCGTCCCCGCCGACCACGTCCCACTGCACGGCGGTGACACCGGCCGGGACGAGTGCCTTCAGCGCCTCGCGGTCGTAGCAGCCGCCGGGGAAGCGGAAGTACGGCATCGGGTGTGCCACCCCCACCTCGCGGAAGGCGGTGTACGCCCGTTCCACGTCCGCGCGCATCCGGTCCCGGCCGACGGCCGGCAGGCCGTAGCAGTCGTCCGTGAACGCGTAGTGGCTGTACGAGTGGTTGGCGACCTCGAAGAGCGGGTCCCGGCCGATGGAACGGGCCTGGTCCGGATACTCCTCGGCCCAGCGCCCCGTCATGAACACGGTGGACGGCACCTTCAGCGCGCGCAGGGTGGCGATCAGCCGGGGGTGGTCGAAGCGTTCGCCCGCCGCCGCACGCGGGCCCTGGCCGGCGGTCATGTCGGCGTCGAAGGTGAGGGCGACGGTCTTCCCGGCGTTTCGGGGGGCGTTCTCGAAGACCGGGGTCAGGCCCGCCGGTCCCGGGGCCAGGGTGGGCAGGCGCGGGGCCGGTGTCGCGGGGGTGGTGGAGGGGGCGGGACGTGGCCGCTGCGCGGGGTGGGGGTCGGCGCAGGCGGCGAGCGCGGTGGTGAGGGCGCAGACGGCTGCTGCCCGGCGTACCGATGTGATCACTGTATGAAGATATGAGTGATGTTGGGGCATTCCTCCGTGTTCGCGGTGGGTGCGCCGTGGTGCCACCCGGACGGCTGAGTCCCGGTGCGGCACTTTCCCGCCCTCCGCTTGCGGCGCGGGGCGGGCGGGGCTAACGTACAACCAAATGGTTGTAGATGGATTGACCGACGAGACCGTGGACCGGTTGTTCCACGCCCTGGCCGACGCGACGCGTCGCGACATACTCCGCCGCTGTGTGCGGAGTGAGCTGTCCGTGTCACGTCTGGCCGAGGCGTACCCGATGAGCTTCGCCGCGGTGCAGAAACACGTCACGGTGTTGGAGCGGGCCGGTCTGGTCACCAAGCAGCGCCGCGGCCGGGAGCAGCTCGTGCGTACCGACCCCGACGCGGTGGACAGGGCCCGGCAGGCCCTCGACGAGCTGGAGACGGCCTGGCGGGCGCGGGTGGACCGGATGTCCGGTCTGCTGGCGGACGACGCCGGAACCGGGGCCGGAACCGGTGCCGGATCCGGCGACAAGGAAACGACGGAAGGACAGGACCGATGACTGTCACGAGCGTGGACAAGGATCTCGACCGGCTGACCCTCACCGTGATCGCGGACTTCACCGCACCGGTCGAGAGGGTCTGGCAGCTGTGGGCCGACCCGCGGCAGCTGGAGCGCTGGTGGGGGCCGCCGACCTACCCGGCGACCGTGGAGGAGCACGACCTCACCCCGGGCGGAGAGGTCAGGTACTTCATGACCGGTCCGGAGGGCGAGAAGTTCGGCGGCTGGTGGCGGGTCGCGACGGTCACCGCGCCCACCGCCCTCGAGTTCACCGACGGCTTCTCCGGCCCGGACGGCACACCGAACCCCGAGATGCCGACCACCTCGGTGCGGATGACCCTCAGCGAGCGCGAGGGCGGGACCAGGATGGAACTGCACTCGGTCTTCGACACCCGGGAGCAGATGGAGCAGCTGGCCGAGATGGGCATGGTCGAGGGGCTGCGGCAGTCGATCGGGCAGATGGACGGCCTGCTGGTGGCCGCCTGAGCCGCGTACGGACCGCCGGGGCCGGCCGGGGCGTCCTGTCCCGGCCGGCCCCGTGCCGTCACCGCCGCCAGGGCCCCGTGACCGCGAACGTCGTGCCCGGGGAGTAGCAGTTGACGTACATCGTCCGGCCGTCGGGGGAGAAGGCGACGCCCGCGAACTCGCCCCACTCCGGTTCCTCGGGTGTCCCCACGTTCTGCCGGTTGCGGGCCAGCGCGTACACCTCGCCGCGCCGGGTCACGCCGTAGACGTGCTGCGCGCCGCCGCCGTCCTCGCAGACCATCAGGCCGCCGCTGGGGGCGAGGCAGATGTTGTCCGGTGACTCGCCGGGAAGCTGTACGTCGGTGTCCGGCCCGAAGACGATCACCAGCGTCAGCCGGCGCCGGTCCGGGTCGTAGCGCCAGATCTGCCCGTAGTGGTCGCCGGCCGAACCCTCCGCGCTGCGGGCGAAGGACGACACGAAGTACACCGACCGGCCGCCCCAGTAGCAGCCCTCCAGCTTCTGCGCGTGCGTGACGCCGCCGGTGCCGAAGTCCTGGAAACGGATGGGCGTCCCGGCGGCCAGCGGGTCCGGTACGTCCACCCACTCGATGCCGTCGAACCGGGCGCCCGTCTCCTGGACCGAGGACAGGTCCGGCACCCCGGGCACCCGCATCGCCTGGAGCCGGCCGCCGGCGCGCAGCGAGCCGGTGCCGCCCAGCGGTTTGTTCGGCAGGAACCGGTAGAAGAGGCCGAAGGGCCGTTCGAAGGCGTCCTCCGTCTCGTAGACGACGCCCCGCTTCGGGTCGACCGCGACCGCCTCGTGCTGGAAGCGGCCCATCGCGGTCAGCGGTACGGCGCCCGTACGGCGCGGATCGGCGCCGTCGACCTCGAAGATGAAACCGTGGTCCTTGGTGTAGCCGTTGGTGCCCGCCTTGTCCTCGGTCTCCTCGCAGGTCAGCCAGGTGTTCCAAGGAGTCGGCCCGCCCGCGCAGTTGACGGCCGTACCGGCGATCGCGACCCGCTCCGAGCGCACCCGGCCCCGGGAGTCCAGGGTCAGCGACGTACAGCCGCCCTTGCCCTCCGGGTCGTAGGTCAGGCCCTTGACCACCGGGACCGGGATTCTGCCGCCGGCGCGGTTCTCGTGGTTGCGGACCAGATGGACGCGGCCCTGACCGCCCGCGAAGGCGGCCATGCCGTCATGGTTGGAGGGGACGGGACCCTCGCCGGAGCGCAGTGCGTCGCCCTCGCGCGACAGCACCTGGTAGCGGAAACCTTTCGGCAGGTCGAGCAGCCCGTCGGGGTCGGGGACGAGGGGGCCGTAGTCGTGATGGCCGAGCTGTTGCGCGGCGGCGGCAGCGGGGGTGAAGAGCTCGGAGAGGGCGCCGGAGAACGCGATCCCGATGCCCAGAGCGCCGGAACGGGCGAGCAGCTGACGTCGTGTCGAGGGCAGGAATCCGGTGTCGGACCCTGTTTCGGGCATGCCTGTTTCTGACATGGAGGAACCTTCCTGCTGGCGGACAGGAACTGTGGTCCCGCCGTGTCTATCACCTGCCGTGAGTCACGGGAACCACGCGCGGAGCACGTGTCCCGCGCCTGCCCGTGGGCGGTCTCACGTCACGCGTCCGGGGTCGCGGGCGGGGCCGGAGCCGGGACCGGAGTCGGTGCGGGACCGGAACCGGAGCCGGTACCGAGGCCCGTGTTGGTGTTCGTGTCCGTGGCCAGACGGCCGAAGTCCGGGACCGGGCGATCGGTTTCCGGGGGCCGGTTCCTGTCCTTGTCCCCGTCCACGGTTGCGGCGAGGCCCTCGCCCCGGCCGGTCTGCGGTCCGGGGTCCTCGAGGGCGCGTTCCTGTTGCGCCGGCGGCTGGGCGGCCCGTTCCAGAAAGCGCAGCAGTTCGACGGGGAAGGGCAGGACCAGTGTGGAGTTCTTCTCGGCGGACACGGCCACGATGGTCTGCAGCAGCCGCAGTTGCAGCGCCGAGGGCGTGTCCGCCATCTGCTGGGCCGCCTCGGCGAGTTTCTTCGACGCCTGGAATTCGGCGTCGGCGTTGATGATCCTGGCGCGGCGCTCGCGGTCGGCCTCGGCCTGGCGGGCCATGGACCGCTTCATGGTGTCGGGCAGCGAGACGTCCTTGATCTCGACGCGGTCGATCTGTACGCCCCAGCCGACCGCCGGGCTGTCGATCATCAGCTCCAGGCCCTGGTTCAGCTTCTCGCGGTCGGACAGCAGGTCGTCGAGATCGCTCTTGCCGATGATCGAACGCAGCGAGGTCTGTGCCATCTGGGAGACGGCGAACCGGTAGTCCTCCACGTTCACGAGCGCCGCCGCCGCGTCCACGACCTTGAAGTAGACCACCGCGTCGACCCGCACCGTCACGTTGTCCCGGGTGATGCCCTCCTGCGCGGGCACCGGCATCGTGACGATCTGCAGATTCACCTTGTGCAGCCGGTCCACGAAGGGGACGATCACCGTGAATCCCGGCTGACGTGCCTCGCCGTACAGCCGGCCGAGGCGGAAGACCACCCCGCGTTCGTACTGCTTGACGACCCGCGCCGCCGCGGAGAGATAGACGACGCCCGCGGCACCGGTGGCGACGGCCGCGGTGAGCAGTTCCTCGACCATGACGACCTCCCGTCAGAGGTCTGCTTCACATGTTTACGGACACTTCTGTCACGATATGCCCGCCGCCCCGGTCGGGGCCACGGGTGAGGCCGCGCGGCCGGTGGGGGAAGAAGCGGCTACGGGGTCTCCGTGAGCCGGCCCGCGTCGCGGGCCAGGGCGGTGAGGCGGGAAATGGCCCGGAAGTACTTCTTCCGGTAGCCGCCCTCCAGCATCTCCTCGCTGAACAGCTGGTCGAACGACAGCCCCGAGGCGAGGACGGGCACCTCGCGGTCGTAGAGCCGGTCGGCGAGGACGACGAGACGCAGCGCCGTCGACTGGTCCGGTACCGGCCGGATACCGGTGAGGCACACGGCGGCGAGTCCGTCGGTCAGGGCGCCGTACCGGCTGGGGTGCACCTTCGCGAGGTGGTCCAGCAGGTCCGCGAAGCCGTCCAGGGAGGCGCCCTCGGTGGCGTACGCCGTCTTGGACACCAGTTCGTCGGTGTACGGCGGCGGCGCCTTCGGCAGGCCGCGGTGACGGTAGTCCTCGCCGTCGATGCGCAGGGCGCGGAAGTGGGCCGACAGGCCCTGGATCTCGCGCAGGAAGTCGGCCGAGGCGAACCGGCCCTCGCCGAGCTTGCCCGGCAGTGTGTTGGAGGTGGCGGCGAGTGCGACGCCCGCCTCGACCAGCTTGCCGAGCAGGGTGGAGACGAGCACGGTGTCGCCGGGGTCGTCCAGCTCGAACTCGTCGATGCACAGGAGCCGGTGGCCGGAGAGGGTCCGCACCGTCTGCTGGAAGCCGAGGGCGCCGACCAGGTTGGTCAGCTCCACGAAGGTGCCGAACGCCTTCAGCGCCGGCTCGGCCGGGGTGGCGTGCCAGAGGGAGGCCAGCAGGTGGGTCTTGCCGACGCCGTACCCGCCGTCGAGGTAGACGCCGCGGGGGCCGGCCGGGGCGGGCTTCGCCGTCTTGCCGAAGCCGAACAGCCTGCGCTTGCCGGAGCCGCCGGCCCCGGGTCCGCCGAGACCCGTCGCGAAGCCTTCGAGGACACGCACGGCCTCGGTCTGGCTGGGCTGGTTCGGGTCCGGTATGTACGTGCCGAAGCGGACCGCGTCGAACCGCGGCGGCGGCACCATCTCGGCGACGAGCCGGTCCGCGGGGACATGCGGCTCACGGGCGCACAGGGACAGCGGGACGGCTTCGGCCGCGGCACCGGGCCGGGAGGCGGGGGAGGAGGACGACACGCTTCCTCATACTACGGGGCGTGGAACACTGCACGTCATGCGACGCCTGTTCCCTGTGACCGACGAAACAGCAGCTCCCGGCGGGAGGCCCGGTACCTCCGGAGGCGGCCGTGGTGGCCCTGGAAGCGGTGGAGGCGAGGACGGGGGCGGCCGGGAGTGGAGCCTGGCCGAACTGGCGGCCGCGTACGCCTACCCGGCGGCGGAGGCGGAGGCCGGGGCGGGCCCGGGGCCCGGCGAGGGCCGGGAGCCGTGGCTGCGGGCCAACATGGTGTCCACGCTCGACGGTGCCGCCCAGCACGAAGGCCGCTCGCAGCCCATCTCCTGCTCCGCCGACATGCGGATCTTCGGCACGCTGCGGGCACTGGCGGACGTCGTGCTCGTCGGTGCGGAAACGGTTCGGCAGGAGGGCTACCGTCCGGCACGCGCACGTGCCGAGTTCGCGGCGGCGCGGGAGGCGGCCGGGCAGGGGCCGGCGCCGGCGGTCGCGGTCGTGTCCGCGCGCCTGGACCTGGACTTCTCCCTGCCGCTGTTCGCCTCCCCGCTGGTGCCCACCCTGATCCTGACCGGCTCCGCCGCGCCCCCGGACCGGGTCGCGGCCGCCGAGGCGGCCGGGGTCCGGGTCGTGACCGCCGGGGAGGGGGCGGGTGTGGACCCGGGGCGTGCGGTGCGGGCCCTCGCGGAGCGGGGGTACACCCGGTTGCTGACCGAGGGCGGCCCGCGACTGCTGGGGCAGCTGGTGGCGGCCGGGGTGCTGGACGAACTCTGTCTGACCGTCTCCCCGATGCTCACCGCGGGTGACGCTCAGCGCATCGCCGGGGGGCCCTCTGTGACACTTCCGCGGCGTTTCACGCTG
Organism: Streptomyces sp. NPDC085927; assembly: GCF_044540975.1. Taxonomy (NCBI): domain Bacteria; kingdom Bacillati; phylum Actinomycetota; class Actinomycetes; order Kitasatosporales; family Streptomycetaceae; genus Streptomyces; species Streptomyces sp. NPDC085927. The sequence continues at coordinate 36,109 of NZ_JBITSN010000021.1, read as the reverse complement.
AAGTCGATGCTGGAGGAGGACGGCTTCCTGTTCACGCGGTACGCGCGGTCCTGATGCCGGTGTGACCGGAGGGGACCGGGCGTGGCCGAGCTTCGCGTCCGGACATATACGGAAACGGGTTCGACGGTTACCGCTGGTCCGGTAATCGGCGGAATGTTCTGTTCCGCTTGATGTCGCGACGGGCAGACTGAATCCGGCAGCGCCCGTGCGAACACGGGGCAGGATGGTTTCCGCAGGGCCTGGCTCGGCCAGGGAAAGAGGGCCCGTGGCCCTCCGAGGAGAAGAGGCGCCTGGTGTTCACAAGCGTACTGATGATCGAGAAGGCCCTGACGTCCGCCGACGTGGACTTCGTCACCACCTTGCACGGCGACGAGGGGGTCACCTTCCGGGTGCTGCTCCAGCCGCGCGGAGAGCAGGCGGACCGGCTGCTGCGGGCCATCGACGACGTGGCCCTCGGCGAGCTCGACGACGCCGTCCGTGAGGGGGAGACCCCCGAGGGCGAGGAGGCCAAGACCATGGGCGAGCGGGCCCTGGAGGTGTCCCTGCAGGCGCTGCGTGCCGCCGGTCACGTGGCCGAGGGCCGGCTGATCGAGAACCACCCGCTGGACGCGCTGAGAACGATGGTCCAGGAGGCCGGAGCCGACGAGGTGATCGTGCTCACCGATCCGCACTACGTGGAGGAGTTCTTCCACCGCGACTGGGCCTCCCGGGCCCGGCACAAGGTGGGGGTGCCGGTGCTGAAACTGTTCTCGCACAGCAAGGCATAGGCTGGGGCGGCGCCTTCGCACGAGGGCGCGTGGACCCTCGTCCCGCTGGTCGCACCACTCGTACGACTCGCACCACTCGTCACCACTGGGGAGAAACACGCATGGCACCCGGCCTTCCTACCGCCATGGACCGACCGCACTTCATCGGCATCGGCGGCGCCGGGATGTCGGGCATCGCGAAGATCCTCGCGCAGCGCGGCGCCAAGGTGGCCGGCAGCGACGCCAAGGAGTCCGCCACCGCCGAGGCGCTGCGCGCGCTGGGTGCCACCGTGCACATCGGACACGCCGCCGGGCACCTGGCCGACGACGCGAGCTGTGTGGTCGTCTCGTCGGCGATCCGCGAGGACAACCCGGAGCTGGTCCGTGCGGCCGAACTGGGCGTGCCCGTGGTCCACCGCTCCGACGCGCTGGCCGCCCTCATGGACGGCCTGCGCCCGATCGCGGTGGCCGGCACCCACGGCAAGACCACCACCACCTCCATGCTGGCCGTCTCCCTGACCGAGCTGGGCCGCCGGCCGTCGTACGCCATCGGCGGCGACCTGGACGTGCCCGGTTCCAACGCGCTGCACGGCGACGGCGAGATCTTCGTCGCCGAGGCGGACGAGTCCGACCGCAGCTTCCACAAGTACGTGCCCGAGGTCGCGATCATCCTCAACGTGGAGCTGGACCACCACGCCAACTACGCGTCCATGGAGGAGATCCACGAGTCCTTCGAGACGTTCGTCGCCCGGATCGTGCCCGGCGGCACACTGGTGATCTCGTCGGACCACGAGGGCGCGCGGGAACTGACCCGGCGCCTGCGCGACGCGGCGGGCTCCGCCGGCGGGGCCGGTTCCGTGCGGACGGTGACGTACGGGGAGTCGCCGGACGCCGACGTGCGGGTGACGTCGGTCGTTCCGCAGGGGCTGAAGAGCGAGGTGACCGTCGAGTTCGAGGGCACTCCGCTCACCTTCACGGTGTCCGTCCCCGGCCGCCACTACGCGCACAACGCCGTGGCCGCGCTCGCCGCGGGCGTCGCGCTCGGCATCCCGGCCGCGGAACTGGCCCCGGCGCTGGCCGCGTACACCGGTGTGAACCGGCGCCTCCAGCTCAAGGGCGAGGCAGCGGGCGTCCAGGTCATCGACTCCTACGCGCACCACCCGACCGAGATGACCGCCGACCTGGAGGCGATGCGCGCCGCCGCGGACGACGCCCGCATCCTGGTCGTCTTCCAGCCGCACCTCTTCTCCCGCACCCGGGAGCTGGGCAAGGAGATGGGCGAGGCCCTGGCCCTGGCCGACTCCTCGGTCGTCCTCGACATCTACCCGGCCCGCGAGGACCCGGTCCCCGGCGTCACCAGCGAGCTGATCATCGACGCGGCGCGGGCGGCCGGCGCGGACGTGACGCCGGTGCACGACAGGACGGAGATCCCGGAGGCCGTCGCGGGAATGGCGAAGCCCGGTGATCTGGTTCTCACCATGGGAGCGGGCGACGTCACCGACCTCGGCCCGCTGATCCTGGACCGTCTGTCGAAGTAGGAACGTCGAAGTAGGAACGTCGAGGCGGGAACGTCGGAGACGTAAGAGAAGCGGCAAGAAGAAGCGGAAGGGCTGGAGGCTCATGTCGTACGACGTGGAGAAGCCGGACGAGCAGTGGCGCGCGGAACTGTCGCCGTCCGAGTACGCCGTGCTGCGCCAGGCGGCCACGGAGCCGGCCTTCACCGGTGAGTACACCGACACCAAGGCCGAGGGCGTGTACGCGTGCCGCGCCTGCGGTGCCGAACTGTTCACCTCGAAGACCAAGTTCGAGTCGCACTGCGGCTGGCCTTCGTTCTACGACCCGCGGGACTCCGAAGCGGTCGAACTGATCGAGGACCGGTCGCACGGCATGGCGCGCACCGAGGTGCGCTGCTCCCGCTGCGGCTCACACCTCGGGCACGTGTTCGAGGGCGAGGGGTATGCGACGCCCACGGACCAGCGGTACTGCATCAACAGCATCTCGCTGAAGCTGCGGCCCGCAGAGGGCTGATCCGCACACTGCTCCGATGCCGGAGGGCCGCAGGGGATGCGTCGTCCCCGGCGGCCCTCCGGCGTCTCCGTGTGCCTGTGTGGTTGTGTGGCCGTGCGCCCGTGAGGGGTGGCTGCCCGCCCCGCCGGCCGGTGCGCCGTCGTGGTGTTCTCAACGGTCCGGGGCGCCCTGCCCGTGGAGGGGGAGCCGCACGGTGAAGACCGTCGGCCCCGGTCCGCCGGTGCTCAGCTCGATGTCGCCGCCGTGCGCCCTGGCCAGGGACCTGGCGACCGCGAGGCCGAGACCGCTGCCGCCCCGGTCGCGGCTGCGGGCCTTGTCGACCCGGTAGAACCGGTCGAACACCCGCTCCCGGTCCTCGGCCGGGACACCGGGTCCGTCGTCGGCGACCCGTATCCGCGCGTCGGTGCCGGTGTCGGTCACGGACACGTCTACGCGGGTGCCGGGCGGGGTGTGCACGGCGGCGTTGGTCAGCAGGTTGTCCAGCACCTGCCGGATGCGCTGCGGATCGCCCCGCAGCCGGAGACGCCGCCGCTGCCCGTCACCGTCGCTCCCCGGGCCCGTCCCGCGCGGCCCGGCCGCGGCCGGCAGCGTCACCGTCAGGGGGTGGTCCGGGTGGCTCGCGCGGAACGCGTCGGCGGCCTGCCGGACCAGCTCCGTCAGATCCGCCTCCGCCGTCCGCGGCGGGGTCTTCGCCTCCGCCGCGTCCAGCCGGGCGAGCAGCAGCAGGTCGTCCAGCAGCACGCCCATCCGGGCGGCCTCGGCCCGCAGCCGGGCCAGATGCCGTTCGCGTTCCCCGGGGGCGTCGGCCGCCGCGTACTGGAACAGGTCCGCGTAGCCCCGTACCGACATCAGCGGGGTGCGCAGCTCGTGCGAGGCGTCCGCGACGAAGCGGCGCAGCCGCTGTTCGGCCTCCGCGCGGACGGCGAGGGCGTCGTCGATGTGCTCCAGCATGCTGTTGAAGGCGGTGCGCAGCTCCGCCACCTCCGCGCCGCCGTCCCGGCCGTCGGCGCGCAGCGGCAGCCGGGACGCCGACTCGGTCAGATCGTGCGAGGCGATGCCGTGCGCGGTGTGCGCCATGTCGCTCAGCGGCTTCAGCCCGCGCCGCAGCATCCGCCGCCCCGCCACCACCAGTGCCAGCAGGGCGAGCGCGAACACCACGACCTGTACGGTGATCAGCCGCTCGACGGTCTCCTCGACCCCCGCCACCGGCGCGGCGCTCACCAGCACCACCCCGGGTTCGACCTCGCAGCCCCGGAGCCGGTAGGTGCCCTCGCCGTCGATGCGGGCGGTGTCCAGCAGCTCGGTGTCCGAGCGGGCCATCCTGCGCGCGAGTTCGGAGAAGGCGCGGATGTCGCCGGGGACGTCGGCGGGCCGGCGCAGGGCGACCGAGCCGTCCGAGACGTCGTACACCGCCGTGTACCAGCCGTAGTAGGGCTTGCGCCGCACCGTGCCGTGCGCGGCCGCGTCCTTGGCCTGCACGGTCTGCACCAGCTTCAGCTGCGTGCCGAGCTGATGCTCCAGATAGTCCTTCATATACATGGTCAGCGTCGCGCCGACGACCGCGAACACGACCAGCGCCAGCACCCCGACGCCCAGCGCCAGCCGGGTGCCCAGCCGCAGCCCCCGGTAGCTCCCCGGCAGCCGCCCGAACGCCTCCCGCGAGCGCCGGATCACTCCGCGGCCCGCCGGATCGCGTAGCCGAAGCCCCGTACGGTCCGGATCAGCGGTTCCCCGGTGTCGTCGAGCTTGCGGCGCAGCCGGCTGACGACCAGCTCCACGACATTGGACCGGCCCCCGAAGCCGTACTCCCAGACGTGGTCGAGGATCTGGGCCTTGGTCAGCACGGTCGGCGAGCGGCGCATGAGATAGCGCAGTACCTCGTACTCGGTCGGGGTGAGCGACAGCAGCCTGCCGTCGCGCCGTACCTCGCGGGTGTCCTCGTCCATCGTCAGGTCCGCCACCCGCAGCACCGGACGGGCGGCGGACTCCGGGCCCGCGGTGCGCCGCAGCACCGTCCGCAGCCGTGCCATCAGCTCCTCCACGGCGAACGGCTTGACCAGGTAGTCGTCCCCGCCCCGGGTCAGCCCCGCCACCCGGTCGGCGACCCCGTCACGGGCGGTGAGGAACACCACCGGCAGCATCGCCCGGGAACCGCGCAGCCGGTCCAGTACGCCGAAGCCGTCGACGTCGGGCAGCATCACGTCGAGCACCACGATGTCCGGCCGGAACGCGGCGGCCCGACGCAGCGCCTCCTCACCGGAGTGGGCGGTGACGGCCTCCCAGCCCTCGTACCGGGCAACGGTCGCCACCAGGTCGGCTATCGGCGGATCATCGTCCACGACGAGCAGTCGTACTTTCTCCACCCGCCCATACTGAGGTACCCGGCTCCGGAGGTGGTTCGAACAGCGGGTCCAAAGAGGGGTTTCCCGTGGTGGGCGCTGGGCAGGTGGCGGCGTGGGACGGCCCGCCGAGCGGTCGGGGCGGCCCGTCCGGCGGCCGGTCGTGCCGGGGGCGAGGGGCGCGAGGACGCCGGAGGCGCGGACGACGCGCTCTCCGGGGGATGTCGGAGCCGCCGTCTACACTCGACCGGCGGCAGACCGCGCGGCCGTCTCGGCCAGAAGTTTCCAGCCACCCGAAGGGCATTCGGCGTCTTGATACGGATCGAATCAGTCACGAAGCGCTATCCGGACGGCACGGTGGCGGTCGACCGGCTCTCCCTGGAGATTCCCGACCGCTCGATCACCGTCCTCGTCGGACCGTCGGGCTGCGGCAAGACGACCACCCTGCGCATGATCAACCGCATGGTCGAACCCACCGAGGGAACGATCCTGCTCGACGGTGCGGACATCCAGCGGCAACCGGTCACCACCCTGCGCCGGTCCATGGGATACGTCATCCAGAACGCCGGACTGTTCCAGCACCGCACCGTCGTCGACAACATCGCCACCGTGCCCCGCATGCTCGGCTGGGGCAAGCAGCGGGCCCGGGAGCGGGCGGCGGAGCTGATGGAGCGGGTGGGCCTCGACACCGCCATGGCCAAGCGGTACCCGTACCAGCTCTCCGGCGGCCAGCAGCAGCGCGTCGGAGTGGCGCGGGCGCTTGCCGCGGACCCGCCGGTGCTGCTGATGGACGAGCCGTTCTCGGCCGTCGACCCGGTGGTCCGCAAGGGCCTCCAGGACGAACTCCTGCGGATCCAGGAGGAGCTGGGCAAGACCATCGTCTTCGTCACCCACGACATCGACGAGGCGGTCAAACTCGGCACGATGGTCGCCGTCCTGCGCGAGGGCGGCCGGCTCGCCCAGTACGCGCCGCCCGCCGAGCTGCTCTCCGCCCCCGCGGACGCGTTCGTCGAGGACTTCCTCGGCGCCGACCGGGGCATCCGGCGGCTCTCCTTCCTCACCACCACCGCGCTGGAACTGGCCACCGACACCGTGATCCCGCCGGACGCCACCGCCGAGCGGATCGGCGCGGCCGACGCCGCCCACCTCCTGGTGACCGACGACGAGGGGCGCCCCCTCGGCTGGTCCGAGCCGCGCCGGCTGACCGCCGGGGACATCCGGCCCGACCAACTCCTTCCGTACGGACGGCCGTTCGTGCCCGGCGTGGACTCGCTGCGGGTCGCGCTCGACTGCGCCGTGCTCTCCCCGACCGGCTGGGCCGTCGCCGTGGACGACACCGGCCGGGTGCGGGGAGTCGTCTCCCAGCAGACCATCGGCGACGCCATCCGCACCGCGCACCGAGGCGGCCGCGCCGGCGACGAGAAGGTCGCCGGATGAGCGGCTTCTTCGACATCCCCAGCGACCTCCAGCACAGCTGGGCCGGCCTGATCGGACTGCACTTGAGGGAGGCGCTGATCCCGGTCGCGGCCGGGCTGCTGCTCGCGCTGCCCGTCGCCCAGCTGTGCGGCCGCTTCCGCTGGCTGTACCCGCCGGTGCTCGGCCTGACGACCGTGCTGTACGCCATCCCGTCACTGGCGTTCTTCGTCATCCTCATCGACTACACCGGCCAGACCGAACTCACCGTGATGATCCCGCTGGCCCTGTACAGCCTGGTGGTGCTGATCCCGGCGATCGTCGACGGCGTGCGCTCGGTACCGGACGAGACCCTGGCCGCCGCCACCGCCATGGGCTTCGGTCCCGTACGGCGCTACACCCAGGTGCAGCTGCCGATCGCCGCGCCCGCCATCATCGCCGGCCTGCGGGTCGCCACCGCGTCCAGCATCTCCCTGGTCAGCGTCGGCGCCCTGATCGGCAACCAGGGCGCCCTCGGCAACCTGCTCGCGGCCGCGCAGAAGTACGACCGGCCCGAGCTCGCGGTCAACGCCGTGCTCACCATGGCCGTACTGGCGATCCTGTGCGACGTCCTGCTGGTCCTGCTCCGGGTCCTGCTCACGCCCTGGATGCCCCGCGGGACGCAGCCCCGGACCAGACCCGCCGTGGTTCCGGTGCCGTTCGAAGAGACGAAGGCCGAGACGCTGTGAACATCTTCGACTTCGCCCACGCGTTCTTCAGCGACAGCGCCCACTGGCAGGGCTACGACGGCATTCCGCAGCGCTTCCTCGAACACCTCCAGTACTCGCTGCTGGCGCTCGCCGTCGCCGCCGCGATCGGCCTGCCCGTCGGCCTGCTGACCGGGCACACCGGCCGCGGCGGGAACGCGCTCGCCTTCATCGCCAACGCCGCCCGCGCCCTGCCCAGCTTCGGCCTGCTGGTCCTGGTGGTCCTGCTGATCGGCTTCGGCCTGCTGCCCGTGATGATCCCGCTGGTCGTCCTGGCCGTCCCGCCGATCCTGGTGACCACCTACGAGGCCGTCCGCACCGTGGACCCCTCCCCGGTGGACGCGGCCCGCGGCATGGGCATGCCCGAGTCACGGATCCTCTTCCAGGTCGAGGTGCCGGTGGCGCTGCCGCTCATCCTCAGCGGACTGCGCTCGGCGGCCATCCAGATCGTGTCGACGGCCACCATCGCCGCGTACGTCAGTCTCGGCGGCCTCGGCCGGTACATCATCGACGGGCTCTACCAGCGCGACTACGAGAAGGTGGTCGGCGGCGCCACGCTGGTGGCGTTCCTGGCGCTCGTCACGCTCGTGCTGTTCTGGGCGGCGGGACGATTCATGGTGTCACCCGGGGTGCGCAGGCGATAGGAGCGGGAGGACCGTGCGAAGGATTCCCGCGCACGGTCCGCCGAGTGACAACCGTGATCCGGCCGCGCTTGACGGAGAGTGAAGCGGCTGGATTGGATCGGTGGATGACTTCTACCGCGAAGAGCAGCTGGTCCAGGACGAGGCACACCGGTGCGGCGGTCGTCGCGCTCACCGCCGCGACGGCCCTGCTCGCGGGCTGTTCGTCCGGCGACACCTCCGACAATCCCCTCGAGGAGGAGAAGGCGGAAGCCGGCACCGTCGTCGTCGGCTCCAACAACTTCGCCGAGAGCACCCTGCTCGCCGACATCTACGGCGAGGCACTCAGGGCCAAGGGCCTCAAGGTCACCTACAAACACAACATCGGCAGCCGGGAGACGACCTACGGTCTGATGAAGAACGGCTCCATCACCGTTCTGCCCGAATACAACGGCTCCCTGCTCGCCTACCTCGACCCCGAGGCCGAGCAGGAGTCCACCGAGGCCGTCAACACCGCCGTCAAGGCCAAGCTCGACAAGAAGCTGACGCTGCTGGACCCGTCGCCGGCCGAGGACAAGGACTCCGTCAGCGTCAACGCCCGGACGGCGAAGAAGTACAGGCTCACCGCGTCGTCCACCCTCGCCGACCTCAAGGACGTCGCACCGGAGCTGGTGATCGGCGGCTCGCCCGAGTTCCAGACCCGGCGCCAGGGACTGGAGGGCCTGAAGTCCGTCTACGGGCTGGAGTTCAAGTCGTTCAAGGCGCTGGACGCGGGCGGTCCGCTGACCCAGGCGGCACTCGCCCAGAACGAGGTGCAGGCGGCGGACATCTTCACCACCGACCCGACGATCGTGAAGGAGAAGTTCGTCGTCCTGGGGGACCCGGAGAACCTCTTCGGTTTCGCCAACGTGACCCCGCTGGTCAACAAGGACGCCCTCTCCCAGGAGGGTGTCGACGCGCTCAACGAGGTCTCCGCCAAGCTGGACACCGAGACCCTGCTCGACCTGGACGCCCAGGTCCAGCTGGACAAGAAGGACCCGCTGGACGTGGCGAAGGCCTGGCTGGAGTCGGCCGGACTGGCCTGACGGGCCGTCCTCCGGACGCTCCGTCAGCCGACGGTTCCTCCGGGGTGACGATTCTTCTCCGAGGAGGCGGGGCGCGGTCCGCGAAGGGCCGCGCCCCACCTGTGTCCCGACCGCACCCACCCGTGTCCCGGCCGCACCCAGCCGCGCCCCGACCGCGCCCGGCCGTGCCCTCTCGCGCCCCGACCGCGTCTCACCCCGCCGGCGTGGCGGCGGCGATCAGCCGGTCCAGCAGGGCGATCAGCACATCCCTGGACGACGTCCGGTCCCGCGCGTCGCACAGCAGCACCGGCACGCCCTCGGGCAGCGTCAGCGACTCCCGGATGTCCTCGACCGGGTACGGGTGCTCCCCGTGGAAGCCGTTCACGGCGATGACGAACGGGATGCCCCGGCGCTCGAAGAAGTCGATCGCGGCGAAACTCGACTCGGGCCTGCGCACGTCGATCAGGACCACCGCCCCCAGCGCACCGAGGGACAGGTCGTTCCACATGAACCAGAACCGCTGCTGGCCCGGCGTGCCGAACAGATACAGCACGAGGTCGTCGGAGACGGAGATCCGGCCGAAGTCCAGTGCCACGGTGGTGGCACGTTTCTCCTCGATGCCGTCGAGGTCGTCGACGCCCAGGCCGGCCATGGTCAGCGGTTCCTCGGTGCGCAGCGGGGCGATCTCGCTGACCGAGCCGACCATGGTGGTCTTGCCCACGCCGAAGCCCCCGGCGATCAGGATCTTGACCGTGTCGGGTGCCGGACGCTCGGTGGGCGCCGGAACGGTGATGTCAGAGCCGGCCAAGGCCGTCCCTCACTTTCTGCAGCAGATCCAGGTCCGGTTTGGTGCGGGTGACGTGATGCGGCGGGCGGACGGTGATCCGGCCCGCTTCCAGCAGGTCGCAGAGCATGATCACGACCACGCTCACCGGGAGGTCGAGGCGCGCCGCGAGTTCCGCCACCGCGAGGGGCTCCGCGCACAGCCGCAGGATGCGGGTGTGCTCGGGCTGCGGCCGGGCGGCCTCCACGGGCTGGGGCTCGACCGTCGTCACCGTCGTGATGAGCGTGAAGTCGGCGCGGCTCGGCCGCGTCCGGCCACCGGTCAGCGTGAACGGCCGGACGAGCCGGCCCGCGAAATCGCCTCCGCCCACCTCACACGCCGGAGTCGGAGGGGCCTGCCGTGCCCCGGGGCGCCGCGCTGAGGTGCTCACCGATCTTCTTCACCAGCATGTTCATCTGGTACGCGACCACACCGACGTCCGCACCCGGGCCGGTGAGCACCACGAGATGGGCGCCGGGCCCGGCCGAGGTGAGGATCAGATAGCTGTTGGCCATCTCGATGAGCGCCTGGCGCACCGGGCCGCCGCGGAAGTCCATGCTGACGCCCTTGCTGAGGCTCATCAGCCCGGACGCGGTGGCCGCCAGACGTTCCGCGTCGTCGCGCAGGAACCCGGTGGACTTGCTGACCACCAGCCCGTCCTCGGACAGGACCACGGCCTGGTTCACGTCGGCGACCCGCTCCACGAGTCCGGTCAGCAGCTGATCGAGCTGGGTGTGAGTGGCGGGTATGGGGCGCGTCATGACTGTGTTCCTTCTTCGGCGTTCGGCGTTCGGTGTTCAGCGGTCGGCGGGCGGTGTCGAGAACTCTCGGGAGGCGGCCGGCACCTCGGCGGGCACCTCTGTGGGTACCCCGGAGGATGCCGTCGTGTCGTCATCGGCGGCCGGCCGCACGGCATCGGTGTCGGCCCCGGCGTCGTCGCGTGCCTCGGACGTGCCGCGCTGGAAGCCGGCGAGGGAGGAGGCGGCGTGCTCCGCCGTGAAGTTCTCGGCGTCCTCCTCGACGGCCGGCGTCGCCTCCTCACGGAGTTCGGCGGCCAGGCTGGTCTGCGGCACGCGGCGGGGGAGCGGGGTGAGCCCGTTCGGCCGGGACGCGGGGGCGGCGGTGGCCGGGCGGGCGGCGGTCCGTGCGGCGGCCCCGGAGCGGGGCGGCAGCGGCGACGGCCCGTCCGAGGGAGCCTGTGTGCGCGGGGCGCTCCCGGTGTCCGGAGCGTCCGGGGCGGTTGCCCTGCCGGCGCCGCCGGCCCCGGCCGCCGTGTTCGCCTCGCTCGTGGCGTGCGGGACGTGCGCCGGGTCGCGGTCCGTGACGCCGGTGGCGTCACCGGCGAGGGCGGGCGCGGCCTCCTGGGGGGCGGGCGCCGCGTCCCGCACCACGATCGCGTGCGGGATCAGCACGATCGCCGCCGTCCCGCCGTACGGCGACGGGCGCAGGGTGACGGTGATGCCGTGCCGGTGGGCCAGCTGGGAGATCACGAACATGCCGAGCCGGAGGTCGTCGGCGAGCGCCACCACGTCGAACTGCGGGGGACTGGCCAACTGGGCGTTGATCGAGGCGTAGTCCTCCTCCGACATGCCCAGGCCCCGGTCCTCGATCTCGACGGCGAGACCCTTGGCCACCAGCGCGGCACGCACCCCGACGGGGCTCGGCGCCGGCGAGTACACCGTCGCGTTGTCGATCAGTTCGGCCAGCAGGTGGATGACGTCGGCCACCGCGGGCGGAGCCAGCGCGACCTCCTCGTCGGTGTGCACGTCCACCCGGTGGTACTCGGCGACTTCACCGACGGCGCTGCGCAGGATGTCGATCAGCGCGACCGGCTCGCTCCACGAACGGCCGGGCCGCTCGCCGCTGATGATGACGAGGTTCTCCTCGTAGCGGCGCAACTGGCTTGCTGTGGAGTCGAGTTCGTACAGTCCCTTGAGGACCTCGGGGTCGGTGTGCGTGCGTTCCAGCAGGTCGAGCTTGCTGAGCTGGAGGTTGACCAGGTTCTGGCTCTGCCGGGCGATGCCCAGGATGACCTTCTGGAAACCGCGCCGGGTGTCGGCGAGTTCGACCGCCGTGTGCACCGCGGTGCGCTGCGCCGTGTTGAACGCCTGGGCTACCTGTCCGAGTTCGTCGTGGCCGTAGTCCAGGGGCGTGGTCGCCGACTCGGCGTCGACCTTCTCGCCCCGCTCCAGCCGGGCCACCACGTCGGGCAGCCGTTCCTCGGCCAGGCTGAGGGTGGCCACCCGCAGACCGCGCAGCCTGCGGGACAGCGAACGGGTGATCCGCCACGACATACCGACGCACAGCAGCAGGGCGACCAGCCCGCCGGCGCTGAGCGACGCCGCGGTCAGCAGCATGCCGCGCGCCTCGTCGGCGCTGCGGGTGAGCAGCGCGCCGGTCTGTTCCTCGATCAGGGCGGCGAACCGGGTGGCGACCTTGTCCAGAGCGGCGTCCCACCGCTTCTGCGCGTCGGGCAGGCCGATGCTCCGGTCCTCGGCCGTGGGGCGGGAGTCGCGGACCTCGTCCTCGATCTCCTGCAGGGTCTGCCACTCGGGGCTCTGCAGGATCTGCTCGGCCTGTGTCTTGGTGCTGCCGCGCAGGGACGGCACGATCTGGTCCTCGATCAGCCAGCGGCGGGTGGTGACCAGCTCCGCGAAGGCGGCCCAGGACTGGTCCTCGAGCTCTCCGGACGGCCAGGCCAGGGTGAGGTGCGCGTTCTCCTGGGAGAGCACTTCGGCCACCTGCTCCAGCGAGACCAGCGGTCCGGCCTGCGAGGTCAGGTCGCCGTCGTCGACCTGCGACAGCTGCTGGAAGGCGTGGATCTGGTCCTGGACGATCGAGGAGTACTGGTCGAGCGCCTGCTCGGCGGTGATGTCGCTCGGCGCGTCCACCTGGTCCCGGTAGTACTCCAGGCTGCCCACCGAGCCGAGCACCGAGTACAGCGGGTCCGACACGCGGGCCGGCGCCTCGGCGATCGCGTCGGCCTGTCCGACCAGCCGTGCCACCGCCTCGTCGGTCTTCTCGCGCTGCGCCTCGAGGGCTGTCCGGGAGCTCTTCGGCGAGGCCAGCCATGCGGCGGTCAGACGCCGCTCACGCTGCAAGGCGAGAGTCGCGTCGGTACCCATCGCGCCGGTCGACCGGCTCAGTTCCGTCTGGGAACGGAGCCGCAGCCCCTCCGAGAACATCTGGATCGTCGTCACGCCCCACATGGCGGTGAGGGTGACGGTGGGCACCAGTGCCAGGAGGACCAGCGAGAGACGTATGGAGCCGAGACGGCGCCGGGCACCTGTCCGTGGAGACATCGTCGTCCTAGAGCGGTCGGATCATCGGAAAAGCGGGCGGAGAGTGGCGGGGGAACGGGCCGGGGGCGCGCAAGGAGGACGTGCGTCCGGTACGTCACAGGTGATGCGCAGGATGCTATCCGTACACATGACCGTACGGCCCGTTCGTAACCGAATCTTTGGGTACGTCCTCACCGGATGGGTCCGTCACCGGGTTCCGTTGGCGGCGAACCCGGCGACCGAGGCGGCGTTGGTCTTCGTGACGAACGCCGGCCCGGTGAGGACGGGCGACACCCCGCCGCCGCTGACGTTGCCGTTGGACCGGTACAACCACAGCGCGTCCACGGAGAGATAGCCCTGGAGGTAGGGCTGCTGGTCCACGGCGAACTGGACGTCACCGCTGCGGACGGCCCCCACCAGTTCCTCGTTGAGGTCGAAGGCGGCGACATGCGCCCCGGTGTCCGCCTCCTCGGCGGCTTCCGCCATGGCGAGGGCGTACTGAGCGCCGTTGGCGACGACCTCGTCGATCGTCGGGTCCTGCCGCAGCGTGGCGGTGACGATGCCGGAGACGGCACGCTGGTCGGAGCCGTCCACGTAGAGGTTCTCGAACTTCCCGTCGAACGTCTTCCGCATACCGGCGCAGCGCGCCTCCAGCCCGACGTTGCCCCGCTCGTGGATGACGCACAGGGCGTTCTTGGCCTTCAGCTCGTTGAGCTTGTTGCCGACGGCCTGCCCCGCGACGCCCTCGTCCTGACCGAAGTACCCCAGCAACCCCGCCGACTTCCAGGCGTCGATGCCGGAGTTGAGGCCGACCACGGGGATTCCCGCCCTGCGGGCCTCGTCCACCGGGCCCTTCATCGCCTGCGGCTTGGCCAGCGTCAGGGCGATGCCGTCCACCTTGTCGCGGACGGCGTTGCGCACGAGTTCGGCCTGTCCCTGCGGGTCCGCGTCGCTCACGTACGTGAGGTCGATGCCGTCCTTCGCGGCGGCGGCCTCGGCACCCTTCCTCACCCGGTCCCAGAAGGAGTCCCCTTCACCGCCGTGCGTGACCATCACGACGCTCATCCTGCCGCCGGCCGCGCCCGCGTTCCCCGAGTCCGAGGAGTCGTCGGCCGCGTCGAGGACGGAACAGCCGGTCACCATCAGGACGACGGCTGACGCCAGGGCTGCGAGGCGGACGGGCCGTCTCGGGAGGCGACGGGCGGGTGGACGAGTGTTCATGAGGAAGCGGACCTCGCTGTACGCCGGGCTGGAGGAGTGCGGAGGGGACGTGAGCAGGGGCGGAGCCGCGGCGTGTACGCCGATCGGATGACTCCCACTGGGACGGGAGCCAATCGCGTCATACCGCCGGTAGTCAAGTGATCAGCCACGTGACGTGAGAGGAAGCTGCCGCATTGTGATGAACGGTGAGTTCCGCGGCGGCGTAGGCGGATGGAGTTCCTGAGCGTCCAACCGCGTGGACGGTACGGAACCGGCTGTGCGACGTACACGCGTGCGTACGGGTCGGCCGAAGGCCAACGTCCGGTGGATTCAGGGGCGTTCGCGGGCGCACGCGGGTGCCACGCGGGCTCCGGGGGCCCGGGCCGGTCGTGCGGGGCCCCGGTGGCTCCGTACCTGCCTCTCTTCGCGGTTCACCGCCCGGTGCCCGCCGCCCGCCGCCGTCCCCAACGGCCCTTCCGTTCGTGACGCGTTCCCCTTCGGGCGGCCCCCGTTCCCTTTCCTCGGCGCGACTGCCACACTCAGATACCGGACGCGCTGTTTTCTTTGGGTGTCCGCACCTGAATTGCCGGATGTGCACCGTGTCGCGGGGTGAATCCGGTGTGATGAGTACGGCCACGGGGTGAGTTATTGTGTACGCGCAGTGAAAACAAACAGCATGACCCGTTCCTTTCCGGCTCAGGAGTCAGTCGATGGCGAGGCAGGTACGCGCCGAGCAGACCCGCGCGACGATCATTACGGCCGCCGCCGATCTGTTCGACCGACAGGGCTATGAATCGACCAGTCTCAGCGACATCGTCGAGCACGCCCACGTCACCAAGGGAGCCCTGTACTTCCACTTCGCGGCGAAGGAGGACCTGGCCCACGCGATCCTGGAGCTCCAGTCCGCCACCTGCCGCAAACTGGCCAGGGACACCGAGATCCGGGGCCATACCTCCCTGGAGGCGCTGATGCGCCTCACCTTCGGCATAGCCCGCCAGTCGGCCGAGGACCCCGTCCTGCGGGCCGGGCTCCGCCTCGCCACCGGTGGCACCCGGCCGCGCCCCCCGCTCAGCCACCCGTTCACCGAGTGGATGGACCTCGTCACCGCCCGACTCGCCGGCGCGGTCAAGGAGTCCGACGTCCACCCCGAGGTCGACATCGACGTCGTGGCCCACTCCCTCGTCTGCTTCTTCATCGGCACCCGGGTCGTGGGCCGCTCCCGGGAGCCCGTCGCCCGGCAGCCCCGCCGCACCGCCGAAATGTGGCAGATCCTCATCCGGGGCCTGGTCCCGGTGACCCGCAGGGCCCGCTATCTCAGCCTGGCCGCCCGGCTGGAGCGGGAGATCGTCCCCGTCTGACACCCGGCCGCCGCTTCCGCCGGCCCGCCGGTGTCCCCGGCCGGGCGGTCCCCCCGGCCCCTCCGTCCCGTCGGCGGGGCCGATCTCGCCGCCCGGCGCCGCGCGTTACGGTGAGCCGCATGCCCGACACCCCCACCGCTCCCGTGATCCTCGGCAACCGGCCCGGCTCGTTCCCGCACAGCGTCCTCGCCGAGCGGCACCCCGCGATCATCCGGCAGGTGCGCGACGCCTTCCCGTACGACCCCGGGCGACAGCACGCGCTCGACGCCCTGCTGGCCAACTGCACCGAGGGCACGATCGAACCCCTCCCCGCCGACGCCCACGACCGGGAGCGCTGGGAGGCCTGGGGGATGGACGCGTACGCCGGACAGTCCTGGTACGACGTGCCCTGGCTGTGGTCCGAGAGCTGGTTCTACCGTCAACTGCTGGAATCCGTCGGCTACTTCGGCCCCGGCCCCTGGCAGGGCATCGACCCCTTCCGTCCCTCCAAACGGGCCGAACTCGACTCCTCCGCGACGGACGAGGAACTCGCCGCGCTCGACGGCCTCGCCGACCGGTCCGCGGACGAACGGGGGCGGGCCCTGCTGCACGGCTCCCTGTGGGGCAACCGCGCAGACCTCGGCTTCCGGCTCTCCGCCGGGGGAACCGAGCTCGCGGCAGCCGTCCCCGCGCTGGTCGCCGACGACAGCGAGAGACTGTGGTCGCTGCTGGACGCCTCCCGCGCGGGCACCCTCGTCCTGGTCGCCGACAACGCCGGACGCGAACTCGTCCCCGATCTCCTGCTCATCGCCCACCTGCTGGACCACGGAACCATCGGCCGGGCGGTGCTGCACGTCAAGCCGTACCCGTACTACGTCTCCGACGCCACGACCGCCGACGTCGTCGACGCGCTGCGCCGGCTGGCCGGGGCCCAAGGAGCCGCGGCCGGTTACGGACGCAGGCTCTGGGACGCCCTGTCCGACGGCCGGCTCGTCCTCCGCGCCCACCCGTTCTCCTGCTCCCCGCTGCCGTACGAGGGGATGCCCGACGACCTCCGCGCCGACTTCGCCCGGGCCGCGGTCACCGTCGTCAAGGGCGACCTCAACTACCGCCGCCTGGTGGGCGACCGGACCTGGCCGCCCACCACCCCCTTCACCGAGGTCACCGGCTATTTCCCCGGCCCGGTCGCCGCCCTGCGCACCCTGAAGTCCGACGTCGTCACCGGACTGGCTCCCGCAACGGAGGAGGCACTGGTCGCGGCCGAGGAACAGCGCTGGCGCACCGGCGGCACCCATGCCCTGATCCAAGTACGGGCGTAGCGACCCGCACGTCCGTACCGGAGTGGCGGCGGCGCGCAGCCGGCCCTCCCGCACCGGCATTCCCCGCTTCCGGCATTTCAGCATTTCGGGGAGGGTTCACGCGATGGTGTGATCATGTCCGGGCCGGTGGATGCCGTCACGGGCCCACGGGTAGTGCCGGGCCATGACCCAGCCGTTCGTACTTCCGCACTTCTACCTGCCGCACCCCGCGCGGCTGAACCCGCACCTCGAGGAGGCCCGCGCCCACTCGTCGGTGTGGGCGCGCGAGATGGGCATGCTGGAGGGATCCGGAGTCTGGGAGCAGGCCGATCTCGACGCGCACGACTACGGCCTGCTCTGCGCCTACACCCACCCCGACTGCGACGGGCCCGCCCTCTCCCTGATCACCGACTGGTACGTGTGGGTCTTCTTCTTCGACGACCACTTCCTGGAACTGTTCAAACGCAGCCAGGACCGGGAGGGCGGCAAGGCCCACCTGGACCGGCTGCCGCTGTTCATGCCGCTGGACCCGGCGACCCCGGTGCCCGAGCCGCACAACCCGGTCGAGGCGGGACTCGCCGACCTGTGGGCGCGCACCGTGCCCGCGATGTCCGAGGACTGGCGCGCCCGGTTCGCCGTCGCCACGGAGCACCTTCTCAACGAGTCGTTGTGGGAGCTGTCCAACATCAACGAGGGGCGGATCGCCAACCCCGTCGAGTACATCGAGATGCGCCGCAAGGTGGGCGGCGCCCCGTGGTCGGCGGGGCTCGTCGAGTACGCGACCGCCGAAGTGCCCGCCGCCGTCGCCGGAACCAGGCCGCTCAGGGTGCTGATGGAGACGTTCTCCGACGCCGTGCACCTGCGCAACGACCTGTTCTCCTACCAGCGCGAGGTCGAGGACGAGGGCGAGAACAGCAACGGCGTCCTCGTCCTGGAGACCTTCTTCGGCTGCACCACCCAGCAGGCCGCCGACACCGTCAACGACATCCTCACCTCACGGCTGCACCAGTTCGAGCACACCGCGTTCACCGAGGTGCCCGCGGCCGCCCTGGAGAAGGGCCTCGCCCCCCACGAGGTCGCGGCCGTCGCGGCGTACGCGAAAGGGCTGCAGGACTGGCAGTCCGGCGGCCACGAATGGCACATGCGCTCCAGCCGGTACATGAACGAGGGCGCGCGGGAGACCACCCCGTGGGCGGGCCCGTCCGGGCCGGGCACCTCGGCCGCCGACGTGCGCGGACTGCTCGCCGCCGCGGGCGCGATGGGGGCACCTCCCACGCCGTCCAGGCAGTGGGGGAGGCTGCGGGCGCACACCCACGTGCCGTACCAGAAGGTCGGCCCGTCCCTGATCCCCGAGATCCGCATGCCGTTCCCGCTCACGCTCAGCCCGCACCTCGACGCCTCCCGGAGCACCCTCGTCGACTGGTGCCACCGGACGGGCATCCTGAGCGAAGGCGTGTGGGACGAGGACAAGCTGGACGCCTACGATCTCGCGCTGTGCTCCGCCGGAATCGACCCGGACGCCACCCCCGAGGCCCTCGACCTCAGCGCGCAGTGGCTCGCCTGGGGCACCTACGGCGACGACTACTACCCGCTCGTCTACGGCCACCGCCGCGACCTGGCCACCGCCCGGCTGACCACGGCCCGCCTGTCCGACTGCATGCCCGTCGACGGCGAACCGGTGCCCCCGGCGGCCAACGCCATGGAACGGGCCCTGACCGACCTGTGGGCCCGCACCACTGCGGCCATGACACCGGAGGAACGGGTCCCGCTGAAGAACGCCGTGAACGTCATGACCGAGAGCTGGCTGTGGGAACTGGGCAACCAGATCGTGCACCGCGTGCCCGACCCGGTCGACTACCTGGAGATGCGCCGGCAGACCTTCGGCTCCGACCTCACCCTCGGCCTGTGCCGGGCGGGCCACGGCCCCGCCGTCCCGCCCGAGGTCTACCGCAGCGGCCCGGTCCGCTCCCTGGAGAACGCGGCGATCGACTACGCCTGCCTCCTCAACGACGTCTTCTCGTACCAGAAGGAGATCGAGTTCGAGGGCGAGATCCACAACGCGATCCTCGTCGTGCAGACCTTCTTCGGCTGCGACTACCCGAGGGCGCTCGGCATCGTCCACGACCTGATGAGCCGGCGCCTGGAGCAGTTCGAGCACGTCGTGGCACACGAACTACCCGTGCTGTACGAGGACTTCGGACTGTCCCAGGAGGCACGCGCGGTCATGCGGGACTACGTGCTGGACCTGCAGAACTGGATGGCGGGCATCCTGCACTGGCACCGCAGCGTGAACCGCTACAAGGACGCGTGGCTCTCGGGCCGGGCCCACGGCTTCCTGCCGCAGCGCACACCCGCGGTGCCCATGGCCACCCGTACCTGAGGGGAAGTCAGCATCACTCTTTCGTGGCTCGTCGGCCTGCGTCGATCCGGGTAGCACTCCGGGCGGAGGCGATCCATGGAACAGACTGCGTTGCGACCCAAACCGATGCCCGGCCGTGAGACGGCCGGTCCCGGAGACGCGGGCGGGGGTGCGGACCGGAACGGAAACGGGAGCGGGGAGGGGAGTGGGGGTGGGGCCGGGTCCGGGACCCGGCGCGGTTCCGGCCGGCCGCGTCCGCATGCCGCGCGGCGGCGGGGGCGGCGGCTGAGGACCACGCTGCTCGCGATGCTCCTCGGCACCGTCCTGGTGCTGTCCGGGGTGGGCGTCGGGGCGATGGGGGCCACGGTCGTCGGCGTGGACGCACTGGCCGGGCTGCAGCACCGGGCGGGATTCGCGGGCACTGCCGCGCCGTCCGGGTCGCCCGGGGCGTCCGGGCCGTCGGTGGCGTCGGGGCCGGGGGCCGCTCCCTCCCCGGCGTCCGCGCCCGTCGTCGCCAGGCTCGGCGTGGAGGTCGTGGACGACAGCGGGCCGGGGGCCCTGGTGGTCGGCGTGCATGTGCCGGGTCCGGGGTTCTCGGCGGGCCTGGTGCGGGGCGACGTGCTCCTCGCCTTCGGCGACACCCGGACCGACACGGCCGCCGACCTGGCGCGCGCGGTCCTCCGGGCGAGACCGGGTGCCGGGGTGACCCTCACGGTGCGCCACAGCAGCGGCGGCTTCCAGCAGCTCACGGCCGTCCCCGGCCTCGTCACCTGAGCACCGGGAAACGGCGTCGCCGGAGCCGGCACGACCCGGAGTGCCTCGTCCGGACGGACACGGCACACCGGCTCGCGCCGCCCCCGCCCGCCGGGCAGGATGCTGCACACAGCCCTTGCACACAGCCCTTGCACACAGCCCTTGCACCCGCCCCGGGAGGCCCGGATGACCGGCAGTACGTCCGCGTCCCGCACCACGCCCGGTGCCGCGTCCCGCACAGCCGTCGCCAACGCGGCTCGTCCCCGTACGGAGCGTGCGGCGGGGGACACGGTCATAGTGGGCTGAACGGCCCCGACGCCCCCTCCCCGCCCACCGAACGACAGCGGCGCGACCATGACCCAGGCACCGACACCCACCACGGACACCGTCCGCCGGCTGGTCCGTACCCTCCTCAAGGACGAGATGGACGGCGAGACCGCCGACGGACCGGAGGTGCGACCCGTCGGCGAGGACGCCGAACCCGCCACCTGGTGGGTCGGCACCCGGCAGGTGCTGCGCCTCGCACGCGACCGGGAGATGAGCACCCGTCGGCGCCGCGAGCTGCGGCTGCGGGAACTCGTCCGCCCGCACATCCCGGTCGCGGTGCCGTCGAGCGTGGCGCACGGCGAATGGGCACCGGGCCTGATCTGCACCCTGGACACCAGGCTGGCCGGCGGTTCGGCGGAGGAGCACCGGGTGTCCGCCGTCGGTGAGACCGATCTGGCCGGGCTGCTCACCGGGCTGCGCGAGGTACCGGTGCGGCAGGCGGAGACGCTCGGCGTGCCGCGTGTCCCCCCGCGTCCCCTGGAGTCCCTGCGCCGGGCCGCCGGAGAGGCCGCCGAACGGCTGGCCGCCGCCGACGAGTTCGCCCCCCACCGCATGCGGCAGCTCACCCCCTCCGCCGCCGTCCAGCTCACCGCCCAGTCCGGCTCACCGGTCCTCGTCCACCACGCCCTCACGGGCGCGCATCTCGTGGTCAGCGCCGACGGCCGGGTGCGCGGGGTCCTCGGCTGGGCCGGGGCGGTGGCCGGCGACCCCGCCGAGGACATCGCGGGCCTGGCGCTCGCCGTGGGCTCCCCGGCCGCCGTACGCGCCGCCACCCTCGCCGGCTACGGCGCCCGCCCCTGCCTGCGCGGCCTGTGGCTGGCCCGCTGCGACGCGGTCCTGCACCTCGCCGAGGCGCTGGGCGGCGGGGACACCGGCCCGCTGCCGCTGCTGCGCGTCCGGCTGCGCCGGGCCTGGGAGGCGATCCTGCTGGAGCGGGTGACGGACCTCCGCGGCGCGGACGACATGCCGTAGCCAGGCGCCCGAGCCGCGTGCCCCGGCCGGGTGCCCCGACGGACGAGATCCGTTAAAAGCCTCCGCCGGAAGCACTCCGCCGGACGTGCCCCGCCGGAAGTCCTCCCGGCCGTGTGCCGCGGGCCGGTGCCCCGGGCGCTCACTGCAGCAGCACCACCGCGGACTCGCCGGGCAGGTGCAGCACTCCGTCCGCACCCGGCGCCCCGACGGGCTCCCAGGCGGCGAGTACGCGCGCGTGCGGGACGCCCAGCGCGATCGCGGCCGGTTCACCGGCCAGGTTCACGGCCACCAGCACGTCCCCGCGCCGGAAGGCGAGCCAGCGCCGGTCCTCGTCGAAGACCACCTTGATGTCGGCGAGGTCGGGGTCGGTGAGGTCCGGCTGCGCGTGACGCAGCGCGACGAGCTGCCGGTACCAGGCCAGCACGCGCGCGTGGGGCTCGCGTTCCGGCTCCGACCAGTCCAGGCAGGAGCGGTCCCGGGTGGCGGGGTCCTGCGGGTCGGGCACGTCCGCCGCGGCCCAGCCGTGCGCCGTGAACTCCCGCCGTCTGCCGTCGCGCACGGCCTCGGCGAGTTCGGCGTCGGTGTGGTCGGTGAAGAACTGCCAGGGTGTGCCCGCCGCCCACTCCTCGCCCATGAACAGCATCGGCGTGAACGGGGCGGTCAGCGTGAGGGTCGCCGCGCAGGCCAGCGCGCCGGGGGAGACCAGCGCGGCCAGCCGGTCGCCCTGGGCCCGGTTGCCGATCTGGTCGTGGGTCTGGCTGTAGCCGAGGAGGCGGTGCCCGGCGATCCGCGTACGGTCCAGGGGCCGCCCGTGCCGCCGGCCGCGGAACGAGGAGTACGTGCCGTCGTGGAAGAAGCCGCCGGAGAGCGTCTTGGCGACCGCCGCGAGCGGGGCGCGCGCGAAGTCGGCGTAGTAGCCCTGCGACTCACCGGTCAGCGCGGCGTGCAGGGCGTGGTGGAAGTCGTCGTTCCACTGGGCGTGCAGCCCGTGACCGCCGTCCGCGCGGGGCGTGACGTACCGGGGGTCGTTCCGGTCCGACTCGGCGATCAGGAACAGCGGTCGGCCGGTGTCGGCCGACAGGGCGTCCACGGCCGCCGCCAGCTCCTCCAGGAAGGGGTAGGCCCGCGTGTCCGCCAGCGCGTGCACCGCGTCCAGACGCAACCCGTCGATCCGGTAGTCCCGCAGCCACGCCAGCGCGCTCTGAACGAGATACGTCCGCACCTCGTCCGAGCCGGGGGCGTCCAAGTTGACGGCGGCGCCCCACGGAGTGTGATGGGTGTCGGTGAAGTACGGGCCGAACCGCGGAAGATAATTCCCGGAGGGCCCCAGATGGTTGTGCACCACGTCGAGGACGACGCCCAGCCCCAGGGAGTGCGCCCGGTCGACGAACCGTTTCAGCGCCTCGGGTCCCCCGTACGGCTCGTGCACCGCCCACAGCGAGACCCCCTCGTACCCCCACCCGTGACGGCCCGGGAAGGGACACACCGGCATCAGCTCCACGTGGGTGACGCCCAGCCCGGCGAGATGCTCCAGTCGCTCGGCGGCGGCGTCGAACGTGCCCTCGCGCGTGTACGTGCCCACGTGCAGCTCGTACAGGACGGCGCCGGGCAGCGGACGCCCGTCCCAGGCCGCGCGCCAGGCGAACGTGTCGTGGTCGACGACGGCGCTCTCCCCGTCGGGCCCGTCCGGCTGCCGGCGCGAGCGCGGATCGGGCAGGACAGGCCCGCCGTCCAGCGCGAAGCCGTACCGGGAGCCGTCCCGCGCGTCCGCCTCCCCCCGCCACCACCCCTCCCGTTCCGGATCGCGCGTCAAAGCGCGCGTGACGCCGTCGCACCGGAGCGTCACGTCGTCGGCCTGCGGTGCCCACACCTCGAACTGCACGGACGGTTCCCCTTCGTCTGCTCACCGTGATGTAGCTCGTACATCGTGCTGCATCGGAGATCGATCCGCCGGTGAATGTGCCCTTTGCGGCGGGTGTCGCCGCGTCAGGAGCGGGGACGGCCGTGCGGTGCTTCCGTCGTCTCCTGGACAGTCCGGCCCGTACTGGCCGACAATCAGCAGCGTGACGTCGTCATTCGAGTTCAACACGTACCCCGCGCGGCTCTCCGACGTGGAGCGCGACAAGGCGCTGAAGGTACTGCGGGACGGCGCCGCGGTGGGGCGGCTGTCCCACGACACGTTCATCCGGCGCATGGAGCTGGCGCTCGCGGCCCGGTGCCCCGAGGAACTCGTCCAGCTCACCGCCGACCTGCCCACCGAGGGCCGCTTCTCGCGCCTGCTGTTCTCCTCCGTGGAGGCGGTATCCGGGTTCACGGTACGGCTGCGCGGGGCGTGGCAGGCCGAGCGGCTGCCGAAGCTGCTGCTGCCCCATCCGGCGACCACCCACCCGTTGCGCATAGGGCGCGACCCCGCCAACGGGCTGAGGCTCAACCACGAAACGGTCTCCCGCGTGCACGCGGAACTCCACCGGCAGGGCGGCCTGTGGGTGCTGCGGGACCTCGGTTCCACCAACGGCACGACAGTGAACGGCCGTCGGGTGGTCGGCATGGCCGTCGTCCGGGAGGGCGACCAGATCGGCTTCGGACGGATGACGTACCGGCTCACGGCGAACTGACCGTCCCCGCACGGCCGGACGGACCGCGGCGTCCATGGACGTCACGGAAGATCGTCGAACTCCTTTTGTCTTCGACGGTGTTGACGCATCACCCAAAGCCGTGAATTGCTGTGAGCATCCCGCGTACTCCCCGTGATGGCGAGTCGACGGACCGACGGCGCCACTTCGCGGAGGTGTGCCCCGCCACCCCTCCTGCGCTGCCCGACCGCCGACGAACTGGGCGCGCGGGCCGCCGCCCTCGTGGCCGGGAACCCCCGGCACGCACGACTGCGCCGTGTCGGAACCTCCCGTGCGGGCACGTTCCCGCCGCTCCTCACCGTCGGCCACGACCGCCGGCCGCGATCCGGCGGGGGCGCTGCCGGAACCGGACCGGCTCATCGACGCGCGGTGCGCCGACCACCGGGACGTCTGCGGGACACGCCGGCTCCCGGTCGCACGTCAGGTCGAGTACCA
Source organism: Streptomyces sp. NPDC085927 (assembly GCF_044540975.1). Taxonomy (NCBI): domain Bacteria; kingdom Bacillati; phylum Actinomycetota; class Actinomycetes; order Kitasatosporales; family Streptomycetaceae; genus Streptomyces; species Streptomyces sp. NPDC085927. The sequence continues at coordinate 11,735 of NZ_JBITSN010000021.1, read as the reverse complement.
GGCGCGGGGCGTGGTCGCCGCGTTCGAGCCGGCCGTGCGGCACCCGGGCACACCTTCCCGTTCGGGTGAGCCGGGCTGGGGTTCCGGCACCGTCGTGCCGATGCATCTGGCATGACGTACACCTCACTGAAAGCGGTACGGGGCGCGCTGCTGGTGGCGACCGCCTTCCTCGCCTGTCTCGCCCCCGTCCCCGCGCAGGCGGACCCCGGCCCCCGGGGCACCGACACCTCCGACACCTGGCTCGTCCTCGGCGTCGAGCAGGGCGAGACCCGGACCGGCACGGCACCCGGCAGCCTGCTCCGGTGCGACCCGCCCCAGGGCCACCCGCGCGCGGCCGACGCCTGCGCGGAACTCGCCGCGGCGGACGGACGCATCACCGCCATCCCGGCCCGGGACACGTACTGTCCGATGGTCTACGCCCCGGTGACCGCACACGCGCACGGGCAGTGGCGGGGACAGCCGGTCGAGTACACGGAGACCTTCTCGAACCGGTGCGTGATGGAGGCCCGGACCGGCTCCGTGTTCGCCCTGGACGGGCCGCAGCCCTCATGAGGCCGTGGGAGCGGGCGGTTCAGCCCGCTCCCGTGCCCGTCCCCGTCCCCGTACCCGTGCGGGCGTGCAGCGCCGCCGCCACGACCGTGCGGACCTGATGCTCCACCTGGTGCGCCACGGACACCCGGCGGGCCCGGAAGTGCACGGCGAACGAGTCGCTCCACAGGGCGACCAGGTGCTCCAGCCGCGCCGCCGCGTGCGGGTCGCTCTCCCACAGCTCCCGCCGCAGCATCGCCGCCGCCCGCAGCGGCACCCGGCGCGTGAACGCGTCCACGCTGCCCACGTACGCCCTGGTGCCGTCGGGCGGCCGGGTGCGGACCAGGTCTCCGGCCAGCCCCGGTACCAGCTCCAGCCCCCAGGTGGCCGCCCGCAGCAGCGGACCACCGGCGGTACCGGCGCCCTCCATGGCCCCGGGCCGGACCTCCTCCAGCACCTGCCGCACCTCGCGCGCGTCCCGCAGCAGCCGGTCCGCCAGATGCCGCAGCGCCTCGGCCGGAGCCGGATGCGGCTCCGGATCGTCCACCAGACCACCGGCCCACATCGGTACCTCGACGACCGCCGTCAGACCGCCGTACCGGTGGGGGCGGTACCAGGTGCTGTGCCGCGCGTCGTCCGGCAGGCTCGGATACACCGGACCGGCCTCCGCCGCGGGCATCACCCGCACCCCGGGACCGGACACCGGCCAGCCCGCCGCGTCCGAGGCGCCCGTCTCCACCGGGATGTGCAGTTCCGCGGCGGACTTGCCGAACGGCTCGGCGAGCCCCGGCACGTCCCTCGTCAACTGGACCCAGCTGCCGCCCAGATCGGTCCCGTGCAGCGACACCTGGAGGTAGGGCCGCAGCTCGTCGATGACCCCGGTCAGGGCCAGGGTCTCGGGCGGCAGCAGGTCGGGCGGCAGGACCGAGGGGGCCCACTCCGGCTGTTCCCGGCCGGCGGGACGGAAGAAGCCCAAGTGATAGTCGTACAGGCTGTCCGGTTCCGTCGCCGTGTGGAGGCTCGCCCCGTCGGGGTCCGCGCACAGCAGGAAGTGCCAGGACGTGTCCTCCCGCAGTTCCCGCTCCGCCACGACCCGCCGGGCCAGCGCGAGCAGGGTGCCCCCGCCGGCCGGCTCGTTGGCATGGGCGCCCGCGACCACCAGCACGGCACGCGGGGCGTGACCCACGGACAGCAGGTGCAGCGGCCGCCCCGCGCGGGAGAGTCCCACCTGCCGCAGGACACACAGGCCGGGCCGCCGGACCGTCAGTGCGCGGGAGGAGGAAACGAGTTCGGCCACCGTCGGGTGGCGCAGCTCCGGCAGGAGACTCACCCCCCGTCAACCACCCGTCGTCGCACACCGCAGTACCCCACGGCCACGGACCGGTGTCAAGAGTGCGACGGGGGAGGCCCCAGGGGGCGTACACGGCACGTACGACCGGCATCCGCACCGCGCCCCGCACCCCCGCGTCCCACCGGGGCGGGGCCCTACGCCCCGCCCGGCTCCCCGGCGCGTTCCAGCAGTGCCACCGGTGACCGCTCGAACAGCTCCGCCACGCGCGCGAGCCCGGTGAACTCCCGTCCGGGCTCCAGCACGTCGGTCCACCGGCCCGGCGGCAGTGCCAGCCGGGTCTCCCGCCAGCCACCTGCCTCCGTCAGCCGCAGCGACAGCCGGGTCACGGCGGTCAGCACCGCACCGGACCGCACGAACGCCACGCAGTGCGCCGCCCCGGGCCCCTCGGCGGCCAGCGGCTCGTACGACGCCGTCTCGCCGAACACCCCGGGCCGCCGCCTGCGCAACCGCAACGCGGCCCGCGTCAGCGCCGCCTTGCCGCTGCCGTTGCGGCCGTCGGCATCGCCCGCGCCGTCCCTGCCGTCCGTCCCCCCGGCCGGGAAGCCGACCGTGCGCCGGTTGTCCGGGTCCACCAGGGTCCGGCACTCGAACTCGGTGCCCTGGTAGACGTCGGGCACGCCCGGCATCGTCAGATGGACCAGAGCGGCACCCAGCACGTTCGCGCGGATGTACGGCTCCAGCGAGGCCCGGAACTTCGCCATCCGCTCGCCCGGCGCCCCGCACGGTCCCGCCGCCACGAACCGGGCCACCTCCTCCTCGTACGCCGGTTCCTGCTCCGTCCAGCCCGTCCGCAGGCCCGCCTCGCGCACATGCTTGAGCAACGCCCCCGCCACCCGCTCCGGGCCCGCCGGCCCCAGTCCGAACACCGTCTGCCAGGCCGCCCACGCCGGCTGCGCGTCCGGCACGCCCCCGCCGGCCCGGGTCACCTCCGCCAGAACGTCCGCCCAGCGCCCGGGGCACTCGGTGAGCACATGGAGCGCGGCCCGCACATCGGCGCTGCGCTTGGTGTCGTGCGTGGAGACGACGGTGCCGCCCGCCGGCCAGTCGCGCTGCACGCGCGCGCAGTACGCGTGGAACCGCTCCGGGGACAGCGCCGGAGCGCCCGGGTTCTGGCCCACCTCCGTCGCCGACAGCAGCGGCACGTAGCGGTAGAACGCCGTGTCCTCCACCGACTTGGCCCGCAGCGCCGACGCCGTCTGCGCGAACCGCGTACGGAACTCCACCTGCCCCGGCCCCTCGCCGTACCGCCCGAGCACCAGATCCCGTACGACGTCCACCGCCCCGGCCTCCTCGGGGACGGCGAAGGCACGCCGGGCACCGGCCGCGGCCTCCTCGGTGACCACGCCGGCCGGGTCCACGGACGCGTAGGGCCGGTACACCTCGAGCCGGACCAGCAGTTCCCGGAGCGCGGTGCGCAGGGCCCAGGGCGCACGGTCGCGCAGCACGGGTTCGGGAGAGGCCGCGCACAGGCGGTGGACCACCCGGGTCAGCCGGTCGACCTCGGTGGCCAGCTCGTGCGTGAGCACCTTGTACGCGGCCCGCCGCACCGTCGCCTCCCACTCGCCGCCCCGGTCCGGCTGCGGTGCCGCGAACCGCCGGTACTGGCCGAGCAGTTCCCCGGCCCCCGCCGGATCCGTGAACAGGCCGTCCACGTGCCGCAGGGCGTCGTAACCGGTGGTGCCCGCGACCGGCCAGGAGGCGGGAAGCGGCTCGCCGTCGGCGAGGATCTTCTCCACCACGGTCCAGCGGCCCCCGGTCGACTCGTGCAGCCGCCGCAGATACCCGTCCGGGTCGGCGAGCCCGTCCGGGTGATCGACCCGCAGCCCGTCGACGACCCCCTCGCGCAGCAGCTGGAGGATCTTGGCGTGGGTGGCCTCGAACACCTCGGGGTCCTCCACACGCACGCCGATCAGCTCGGAGATGCTGAAGAACCGGCGGTAGTTGAGCTCGGTGCGGGCCAGCCGCCACCACGCGGGGCGGTACCACTGTGCGTCCAGGAGCTGCGGCAGCGGCAGGTGGGCGGTGCCCTCGCGCAGCGGGAACGCGTGGTCGTGGTAGCGCAGCACATCGCCGTCCACCTCCAGACGGCCGAGCTCGGCGCCCAGCGGTCCGCCCAGCACCGGCAGCAGCACCTGGCCGTCCTGCGCCTCCCAGTCGATGTCGAACCACCGCGCGTGGCGCGACGAGGGCCCCTCGCGCAGCACCTCCCACAGGACCCGGTTGTGGCGCGGGGACATCGCCATGTGGTTCGGGACGATGTCCACGACCAGGCCGAGACCGTGCTCCCGCGCGGTGCGCGACAGGCCCCGCAGCGCCTGCTCGCCGCCCAGTTCCCCGCGCACGCGCGCGTGGTCCACCACGTCGTAGCCGTGCCGCGAGCCCGGCACCGCCTCCAGGACCGGCGACAGGTGCAGATGGGACACGCCGAGCGAGGCCAGGTACGGCACGGCGGCCGCCGCGGCGGCGAACGGGAAGTCGGGCTGCAGCTGCAGCCGGTACGTGGCGGTGGGCACCGACGGCTCGGATCGCTCAGGTCGCTCAGAGGTCATGCAGACCTACGTACCCGCCCCGCGGCCCTTCCTGTCAACCGTCCCTCCGCTGCCGCGCCCCGTCCGCGCCACCGTCCGCGTCACCCCTCCACGCCGCCGTCCGTCACGCCGGCCGCTGAAGCACCGTCAGGCTCCGGTCGGTCAGGGTCAGCCGGGTGCCGGCCCGCACCTTCGGGCCGGTGCCCGGCGGTACGCCGTCCTCGCGGGCGGTGTCGACGACCACCTGCCACTGCCGGCCGTGGTCGACGGGCACCACGAACTCCAGCGGGCCGGGGGAGGCGTTGAACATCAGCAGGAACGAGTCGTCCGTGATCCGCTCCCCGCGCTGGCCGGGCTCCGAGATCGCGTTGCCGTTGAGGAACACCGTCAGCGCCGAGGCATGCGTCCGGTCCCAGTCCCGCTGGGTCATCTCCGCCCCCTCGGGGGTGAACCAGGCGATGTCGGACAGGTCGTCGTGGGTGCCCTCGACCGGCCGCCCGTGGAAGAAGCGGCGCCTGCGGAAGACGGGGTGGTTCTTGCGCAGCCCCACCATCGCGCGCGTGAAGGCGAGCATCCGCAGGCGGGCGTCGTCGCCGCCGTCCCCGCCGGTGTCGCCGCCGTGCTTCTCCCGCGCCGAGGGCCAGTCGAGCCAGGCCAGCTCGTTGTCCTGGCAGTAGGCGTTGTTGTTGCCGCGCTGGGTGCGGGCCACCTCGTCGCCGTGGCTGATCATCGGCACGCCCTGGGAGAGCATCAGCGTGGCGATGAAGTTCCGCATCTGCCGGGCCCGCAGCCGCAGCACGTCCGGGTCGTCGGTGTCGCCCTCGGCGCCGCTGTTCCAGGAGCGGTTGTGGCTCTCGCCGTCCCGGTTGTCCTCGCCGTTGGCGTCGTTGCGCTTGTCGTTGTAGGAGACGAGGTCGTGCAGCGTGAAGCCGTCGTGGCAGGTCACGAAGTTGATGGAAGCCAGCGGGCGGCGCCCGTCGTCCTGGTAGAGGTCGGAGGAGCCGGTGAGCCGGGAGGCGAACTCGGCGAGCGTGCGCGGCTCGCCCCGCCACAGGTCGCGCACGGTGTCCCGGTACTTGCCGTTCCACTCGGTCCACAGCGGCGGGAAGTTGCCCACCTGGTAGCCGCCCTCGCCCACGTCCCACGGCTCGGCGATCAGTTTCACCTGGGAGACCACCGGGTCCTGCTGCACCAGGTCGAAGAACGACGACAGCCGGTCCACCTCGTGGAACTGCCGCGCCAGGGTCGCCGCGAGATCGAAGCGGAACCCGTCGACGTGCATCTCGGTGACCCAGTACCGCAACGAGTCCATGATCATCTGGAGGACGTGCGGGGACCGCATGAGCAGGGAGTTCCCGGTGCCCGTCGTGTCCATGTAGTAGCGGGGGTCGTCGGTCAGCCGGTAGTAGGAGGGGTTGTCGATGCCCTTGAAGGACAGCGTCGGGCCCAGGTGGTTGCCCTCGGCGGTGTGGTTGTAGACGACGTCGAGGATGACCTCGATCCCGGCCTCGTGCAGGGCCTTCACCGCCGACTTGAACTCCAGCACCTGCTGACCGCGGTCGCCCCAGGACGCGTAGGCGTTGTGCGGGGCGAAGAACCCGAGGGTGTTGTAGCCCCAGTAGTTGTTCAGGCCCATGTCCACCAGGCGGTGGTCGTTGACGAACTGGTGAACCGGCATCAGCTCCAGTGCCGTCACGCCGAGTTCGGTCAGGTGCTCGATCACCGCCGGGTGCGCGAGGCCCGCGTAGGTGCCGCGCAGCTCCTCGGGCAGCCCCGGATGGCGCATGGTGAGGCCCTTGACGTGCGCCTCGTAGATCACTGTGTGGTGGTACTCGGTCCGGGGCGGCCGGTCGTCGCCCCAGTCGAAGTACGGGTTGACCACGACCGACGTCATCGTGTGCGGGGCGGAGTCCAGGTCGTTGCGCCGGTCGGGCGCGTCGAAGTGGTAGCCGTACACCTCCTCGCCCCACCGCACCGATCCGCTGATCGCGCGCGCGTACGGGTCGAGCAGCAGTTTCGCCGAATTGCAGCGCAGCCCCCGTTCGGGGGCGTACGGCCCGTGGACACGGAAGCCGTACCGCTGCCCCGGCATGACGCCGGGCAGGTAAGCGTGCCGTACGAACGCGTCGCTCTCGCGCAGTTCGACCGCTGTCTCGGAGCCGTCGTCGTGCAACAGACACAGCTCCACTCGGTCCGCGGCCTCCGTGAAGACCGCGAAATTCGTGCCGGCGCCGTCGTACGTGGCACCGAGGGGATACGCCTCGCCAGGCCAGACCTGCATGGACACGACTCTTCCAGGTGTACGGCCCCGGTGGGGGCGCCTTGGCCCGGAGTGTCGGCGTGTCCTCCTGTCGCGGTCCTCTTGTCGTACCGTTTGTCGGTTCGGTGGCCGTGCCGTCACCGCGCCGCTGCCGACGCGCCCCCCCGAGGGGGATTCCGGTTCTCCGTGGACGCGTCACGGCAGCAACCTCTGTGCATGTCCTGTGACTTCGTCCACTTCCGGCGGGCAGGCATACCAGAACAGTGGTGCGGAAGAAGGAAGTTGAGAAACGACACCGCCATCAGGCTGCACCGCACACCGCAAGCGGAGTACTCTCCTTGATCGTTGGGGCTGGGAGTGCTCGGGGGAGTGGAAGGCGGTGCGCGGGTGGGCTCGGGAGGGCTGGAGCTGCCCCCTGGTGGCGAGGGTCACGAGGGGAACTCCACGGACGTCCCGCCCGGTGCGGTGTCCCTGGCGCGGCCGATGGACGCGGGCTCGATCGGGCCGGACCTGGACTGGGGCGTCGACGCCTGGCGCGAGGTACGGACCCGCGCCCAGCGGGCCGGCCGCGCCTACATATGGCTGAACCTCGTCGAGCAGCGGCTGCGCTCGGTGGTGGCCGCCGTGCTGCGGCCCGTCTACGAGCCCGTGCACGGCGACGACTGGGTGGTCGCCGCCGCCGGACCCGCCGGGCAGGAGTGGGTGCAGCGCGCGGTCGCGGTGCGCGAGGTCAGCCGCCGCAAGGGCTATCTGCTCGACCCGGCCGACGACAACGTCCTCTCCTTCCTCACGCTTCCGCAGCTGCGCGAACTGATGGTCCAGCACTGGCCGTGTTTCGAGCCGTACTTCGACGACCGCCGGGACGTCGAACTCGCCCTGGACGAGCTCGAGGTGACCCGCAATGTCGTCTCCCGCAACCGGGCGCTGTCCGAGGCGGTGCTGAACCAGGCCGAGCGGGCCTCCGCGCGGCTGCTGGAGATGCTCGGCGCGGGCGGGGACGTCCCGTCCGCCCGCCGGCTGCCCGTCGACGCGGTGGAGGACCTGGTCGGCGACCGGTACGCGGACGTGGTCGCCGTCCACCCCGACCGGGTGCGGCTGCTGCGCCAGTTCCCGGCCGAGGACATCTTCGGCGGTGCCCGCCGCCTGGACGCCATCGGCATAGGCCTCAACCTGCTGGTGCAGAACTTCTCCGGGCGCCGCCTGGTGCGCCTCGCCGAGGCCGGCTGCCGGGTGCGGCTGCTCTTCCTGAACCCGGCCTCCAGCGCGGTCAAGCGCCGCGAGCGCGAACTCGGTCTCAAGCGCGGGGAGCTGGGCCGCGCGGTCGAGATGAACATCCTCCACATGCGCCGGGTGCGGTCCCGGCTGCGCGACCCGGGCGCCTTCGAGATCCACGTGTACGACGAGACACCCCGCTGTACGGCGTACCTCGTCGACGGGGACGGCGCCGACGGCGTCGGCGTGGTGCAGAGCCATCTGCGCCGGGCCCGGGGGATGGAGGCACCGGTGCTGGTGCTGCGCAACGGCGGCAAGGTGGTCAAACCGGGCGAGGCCGAAGAAGGCGGACTGTTTCCCACGTACCGCGAGGAATTCGAGCAGATGTGGGTGGATTCGCGCCCGGTGTCGTGAACGGTCCGTGACCGTGAACGGAACGCGGCCCCCGGGTTGTCAGTGGTGCGTGCGAAGGTAAGAACCACTGGGGGAACGCACCACACGGAAGGGGGCCACCCATGGGCTGGCACCGGGAGCCGCTGATCGGCTTCGGCCCGCAGGCGACGGGTACCGACCCGCGCGAGGCACGCATCGTCACGGGGGCCGTGCGATGAGCTGGATCACCGGGCCCTTGGTGGCCTTCGACCTGGAGACCACGGGTACGGACATCGAGACCGATCGCATCGTCACCGCGGCGGTCGTGCGACTGGAGCCGGACGGGACCGTTTCCGCGGAGCGGACCTGGCTGCTCGATCCCGGGGTGGCGATACCCGAGCAGGCTTCGGCGATCCACGGCATCTCGACGGACCATGCCCGCGAGCACGGAGTCCCGCCGTCGTCCGCGGTCGAGGACATCGCCCGGACCGTAGCCGAGGTCCTGCGCTCAGGAACACCCGTGGTCGTGATGAACGCGCGCTACGACCTGTCACTGCTGGACCGCGAGTGCCGGCGGCACGGACCGGAGTCGGTCACCGAGCGACTGGGCGGCGCGCCCTCACCGGTCATCGATCCCCTGGTGCTCGACAAGCATGTCGACAAGTACCGGAAGGGAAAGCGCGCCCTGCACGCGTTGTGCGCGCACTACGGCGTGTCGCTCGACGACGCACACGATGCGCGGGCGGACGCGGTGGCTGCCGCCCGTGTGGTGCGACGCATGGGCGAGAAGTACCAGCCCGTCGGGATGATGTCCTTGACGGCCCTGCACGAGCTCCAGGTGCGCGCGGCGGCCGAGCAGGCGGCCTCTCTGCAGGCGTATCTGCGGCGGACCGCGGACCCGGCGGCAGTCGTCGAGCCGGCCTGGCCGGTCGTTCCGCGCGGCCGCCGGCCCGGGCCGGCCGAGGCCCTCCGTGAGCGGGAACCCGGCGGCCGGGCGGCTGCGCCGCTGTCCAGGCCCGCCCCCGGGCAAGCGCCCTAGGGAGAGCGCGGAGCCGTCTTCCCCGGCGGTTCTCCCCGCCGCGATCACCGCGGACGGGCACCTGCCGGCCGGACTCCGGATTCCGCGTGCCGCACCGGATCAGAAGGGGTGCCAGCGGACCGTCGGGTCGCCGTCGCGCAGGGATGCCACACGGCGCTCGAACTCGGCCAGGGCCTTCGGATTGCTCGGGGCGTGCTGGGCGACCCAGGCGCAGCTGGCCGTCTCCCGCGCGCCGCGCAGCACCGCGCAGCCCTCCCACTCACGCACGTCCCAGCCGTAGGTCTCGGTGAAGGACGTGTACGCCTGCGCCGGCAGCCCGTAGCGGTCGTGGGAGAGGGCCATGACCACCAGGTCGTGCTCGCGCAGATCCGCGGAGAAGGTCTCCAGGTCGACCAGGACCGGCCCGTCCGGCCCGACGTGCACGTTCCGGGGCAGCGCGTCCCCGTGGACCGGGCCCGGCGGCAGGTGGGGCGTCAGGGCCGCGGCGGCCGCCGCGAAACCGTCCCGCCGCTCCCGCAGATACGCCGCGTCCTTCGGGGCGATCACCTCGCCCGCGAGCCGCAGCCAGCGTTCCACGCCGCCCAGCAGTTCGCGGGGCGGCAGCCCGAAGGCGGGGGCGGGAAGGGCGTGGACCACTCGCAGCAGTGCGGCCAGGTCCCGGGGCTCGGCGGGCCGCACCGGTTCGGGCAGCCGGTGCCAGACCGTCACCGGGTGGCCGTCGACGAGCAGTGCCTGCGGCGCGGCGGCCCGCACCGCGGGCACGCCCTCCTCGGCGAGCCACAGTGCGATCGCCAGCTCCCGGCGGGCGCGCTCCAGCAGGCCGCTGTCGCGGCCGACCTTGACGACCAGGTCACCGGCGGCGAACACCGCGTTCTCGCCCAGGGCGAGCAGCCGCGCCTCCCCGGCCGCGCGTCCCGGCAGCACGTCCGCCCTCGCCAGGACGTCCCGCGCCCGTGCCTCGTCCATCCGCCCGCCTCCGTGGCTGTGCTTGTTCCCGCGCTCGTGTGCGCCATCGGCCAGTGTCCCATTCGCACAGGTCGGCGACGTGCGCGGTGTCCGCCGGCGGTGGGCTGCGGGCGGGACGACCGCGGTGGGAGCCGTCGCGCACTCCCCATCGATTGCACGATACGTATCGTCTCGCCTAGGGTTCGGGCATGACCAGTCCCGCGCACATCGCCATGTTCTCCATCGCCGCACACGGCCACGTGAACCCGAGCCTCGAGGTGATCCGCGAGCTCGTGACGCGCGGCCACCGGGTGACGTACGCGATCCCCCCGGTCTTCGCGGACAAGGTCGCCGGGACCGGTGCCGAGGTGAAGCTCTGGAACTCCGTCCTCCCCGGGCCCGACGACGACCCGGGGGCCTGGGGCACCACCCTGCTGGACAACGTCGAACCGTTCCTCGACGACGCCGTCCAGGCCCTCCCGCAGCTGACGAAGGCGTACGAGGGGGACACCCCCGACCTGGTGCTGCACGACATCACCTCGTACCCGGCGCGCGTGCTCGGCCACCGCTGGGGCGTGCCCGTGGTCTCGCTCTCGCCGAACCTCGTCGCCTGGGAGGGGTACGAGAAGGAGATCGGCGAGCCGATGTGGGAGGAGCCGCTCAGGACCGAGCGCGGCCGGGCCTACTACGCCCGCTTCCACGCCTGGCTGGAGGAGAACGGAATCACCGAGCACCCCGACCCGTTCGTGGGCCGTCCGGCCCGGTCCCTCGTCCTGATCCCCAGGGCGCTCCAGCCGAACGCGGACCGGGTCGACGAGAGCGTGCACACGTTCGTCGGCGCCTGCCAGGGCGACCGCGGCGCGGAGGGGGAGTGGCAGCGGCCGGCCGGTGCGCAGAAGGTCGTCCTGGTGTCGCTCGGATCGTCGTTCACCAAGCAGCCCGGCTTCTACCGGGAGTGCGTCAAGGCGTTCGGCGACCTGCCCGGGTGGCACCTGGTGCTCCAGATCGGCAAGCACGTCGACCCCGCCGAGCTGGGCGACGTACCGGCGAACGTCGAGGTGCGGTCCTGGGTGCCGCAGCTCGCGGTCCTGAAGCAGGCCGACCTGTTCGTCACCCACGCGGGAGCCGGCGGCAGCCAGGAAGGGCTGGCCACGGCCACGCCGATGATCGCCGTACCGCAGGCCGTGGACCAGTTCGGCAACGCGGACATGCTCCAGGGCCTCGGCGTCGCCCGGCGCCTCCCGGCCGGGGAGGCCACCGCCGGAGCTCTTCGCACGGCCGCCCTCGACCTCACCGGCGACCCGGAGGTCGCCCGCCGGCTGAAGGAGATCCGGGCCGGGATGGCCGAGGAGGGCGGCACCCGCAGGGCGGCCGACCTCATCGAGGCGGAGCTGCCGCAGCGCGGCTAGTGTCCTGCGCCAGAAATCCGTCGGCAGAAGCGGGCGAGGGAATCGAGGATCTCTTCGGCGGTCTTGGTCCAGATGAACGGCTTGGGATCCT
>NZ_JBITSN010000020.1:0-88635 GCF_044540975.1 Streptomyces sp. NPDC085927 | reverse complement strand
GCCCACGTGGCCGGTTTCGTCGTGGGCATGCTGATCGCCTGGCCCCTCAAACCGGGCACTCCCCCACCGCCCGAACCGGGCGGCATCCTCTTCGGGCGGCAGACCCGACGGGGCTGGTAGGCCGCACACCAAGGGCCGGGCAGCACAAGGAAACCTGGAACCACTTCGCATAGGAGACGTTTACATTTCCGGGTCGGCCGTCGATTGTTGATCGATTCAACCACCTGCATATTTTGCCAAATTTTTGAGCCTCTGACAGGACTCATGCTGACCCATTGCTGGCCTTCCTGACGCCCCATCAGACAGAGAGCGTCCCACAGGAGTCACTCCGAGCCCATTCATCACGGCTCGGAGTGGAGGCCCCCAGGGGCTCACAGCCGAGTCCGACAGGGCCCCCGAGCGCCCTACGTCGAAGGTGCCGCATCACGAGGCGGCGCGGAGCATGGCCGGAGTTCCCCGGTTGGCCAAACCGGCGTTACTCCGCATCATTCTCCTACCTCGACCAAGCCGGTCATCCGTCTTGACGAATGACCCTCGGGCCCCGATGGGTACCTCACCGAACAGAGAAGAGATGCCGATGCACACGGGACGGAACCGCTCCGAGAAGACCCCTCGGCCTCATTCCGCTGGGGGCAGCAGCTCCGCTGTGGAGCCCATACTCATGGATACTTCCGAGCTCGCAGCCATGATCAACATGTCCTAGAGCTGGGTATCCAGAGAAGCCCGAAAGCTGGGGCTCAAGGGCTACAAGCTTGGTCGGGGCAGAAACGCGAAGGTCCAGTACAAGAGGTCCGATGTCTTCAGATGGCTGGAACAGCAAAAGCTGCGCTGACGTACTGACAGCCACGGGCACGAGCAGGCCCAATTCTTCGAAGGCAAGGCCAAGGAAGAGGCGGGCTCAACCAACCGACGCCCCAAACGCTGGCTGTCAGCGGTTCGCCCTGGTCTGCAAAGCCGGGATCGCGGCGATCTTGGCCGCGTCAAGGTGGTTCCAGAGGATCTCCAACTGGCTTCAAGCCGCTTGACAGGCGACAGGAGCATCGGCGGTGGGACCGGCCCCGCCAGGTGCCGACGGGGCCCGGCACCGGTCGCTCCTGGTCAGCCGACGGGGCGAGACGCCGCGAGGTCGAGGGCGATGTCGGTGATCATGTCCTCCTGGCCGCCGACCATCCCCCGGCGCCCGACCTCCACCAGGATCGCGCGGGTGTCGAGGCCGCGTACGGGCGAGCATGCGGTGGAGTTCGTCCGGGGGCCTGGCGCGGCCTCGATGGGCCGATCGTCGGTGGGGCCCGCCGCTGGGCCGGTGGGGCCAGGATCAGACCAGGGTCGACTCGAGGGTCTCCGGCGCGAAGAGTTCTTCGGGTTCGAGCGGGCGGGCGGCGAGCCCCTGGTCGTAGGAGTAGCGGAGGAAGGTGCGGAGTGCCTCGCGGTTGGCCTCGAGTCCGTAGGGCCAGAAGTCGTCGCCCAGGATCGAGCGGGTGCGGTCGACCTCGTCGAGCAGCCACGGCAGCATGTAGCGCAGCGCGGCGGTCTCCGCGAAGTTCTCCTCGCACAGGCGCTTCGCCTCGGCAAAGGCGTCGTACAGGGACCGCGCGAGCCACCGGTGGCGTTCGTAGACCTCGCGGCGCAGCACGACGACATGCATGATCGGGAAGATGCCGGTGCGCCGGAAGTAGGCGGCCTCGGCTGGTCCGGCGGGGTCGAAGAGCCTGCGCACCCGGCCGTCCCCGACGGTGAAGGAGCGCGGCTCCCGAGGTGTGTAGACGGCGTCGATCTCGCCTGCCGCGAGCAGGTCGGACAGCGTCTGGTCCGGGCCGATGGGCCGCACGGTGACGCCGGACGGCAGGTCGACCTTGAGCTTCTCTGGCCGCCCCGGGTCATGGAGGCCACCGGTGCGGTAGGTCACCGACTCCACCGGTACGCCGTGATCGTCGGCGAGGAAGCCGCGGATCCACACGTTCGCCGTCAGCTGGTACTCCGCGATGCCGACCTGCTTGCCGGCCAGGTCCTGCGGCTTCTCGATCCCGGACGTGGCAGAGACATAGATGCCGCTGTGCCGGAAGAATCGCGAGGGGAACACGGGGATCGCGACGAACGGCGCCTCACGGGTGAGACCGATGACGTAGCTCGACAGCGACATCTCCGCCGCGTCGAACTCCTGGAACCTGGCCATGCGGAAGAAGGTCTCCTCCACCTGCTGCGGCAGGTAGGTGAGGTCCACTCCGGCCGGACGGACCCGGCCGTCGCGCAGGGCCTCGGTCCTGTCGTAGCGCTCGCACGCGAGCGTGAGAGGGATGCTCATGTCACTTGTCCTTGGTGAGGAACGCGCCGACGATCTTGTTGAACTCCTCGGGCTGCTCGAACATCGGCCAGTGGCCTGCGCCGTTGATCATCGCGAACGAGCCGTTGGGGAGGAGCTCCGCAGCACGCCGCCCCACCTCGGCCGGCGTGGTCGGGTTGTGGTCCGACCAGAGGACCAGCGTCTCGTGCTCGAGGGCACGCAGGTCTGCCTCGGTGAGCAGGTACGGCCGGTTCGCCTCGCCGGGCGCCTCGGCGACGAGCTTAGGCATGGCGGCCTGGCTGTCGGGCAGGGTATAGATCCGGTACCGCGCCTCGACCAGCTCGTCGGTCACCGTGGCGGAGTCGAGCATCAGCCACTCGAGGCGGGTGCGCACGCTCTCCCGGGTGGGCGCGGCCAGGGCACGCTGGGTGACGGTGCGGACCCGGTCGCCGACCTCCTTGCTCTCCTGGGCGCGGGCGTCGTCGTCGAGAAGGATGCCGGCGCCGGTGACGTGGACCAGCTTCCCGACCCGCTCGGGGTAGGTCTTGGCGGTGTGGAGCGCGATCCACCCGCCGAGGCTCTGGCCGACCAGGTGGGCCTTCTCGATACCGAGCGCGTCGAGGAACGCGATCACATGGCGGGCGAAGAGCGGACAGGAGTACTCGACGTCGGTGGGCTTGTCGGTGAAACCGTGCCCGACCACGTCGATGGCGTGGACGTGCAGGCCCTGCTCGGCCAGCGCCACGACGTTGCGCGTCCAGCCCTCGACATGGCCGGTGATCCCGCTGAGCAGCACCACGTGCTGGTCACCGGTTCCCGCCTCCAGAGTCCGGGTCCGCCACGGGCCGGCCTGATGAAATCGCACCTCGGCGCCGAGCGCATCGGTCCACAGTGACATGTCCGTTCCTTTCGCGATGTCAGCCGCGCAGCCCGCGGTCGTGGGTGTAGAGGTCCGGGTTCGGGACGCCGGCCGTGACGAGCAGCGTGCGCATGACGAGGGGGTGGACGCCCAGCTCGACGAGCGTGGACGCGTCCAGGTCGAGCACGGCCGTGCGCTCGGCCTCGGTGAGCGGGTACTCGGCGAGGAGGTCGTCGGGGTCCGCGAGCAACCGGGCCCGCGTGGTCTCCTGGCGCTCGACGTCCCGTACGAGACGGTGCAGGGCGACGACGCTCATGCGGTCACCGCCAGTTCGACGATGCCGATGCCGGTGACCCAGGCGTGCATCGGTGCGTAGGCCAGCAGGCGGCCTCCCGAGGACCCGGCACACGCCGCGGCGACGATCCAGGTGCGGATCTCGAGGGCGCCGTTCCCGGCGTCGGCATCGATCTGGTCGTCCGTCATGGCGAGGACGGGGTCGAGATCGCCGGACTCGATGAGCTCCAGGAACCGGCGGTCCCATGCCTCGTTGATGTCACCGGTCCGGGGCACGCCGACCCAGTGCGAGACGCCGCCGGTCCCGATCACGGCGACCCGCAGGCCCTCGGGCAGCCGCTCGATCGCCTCACGGAGCGCGGAGCCGAGATCGCGGCACCGGCGCAGCGCGGGCAACGGCGGCGTGTTGCAGTTGACGAAGAAGGGGATGATGCGGCGCTCGTCGAGGCCCAGCCGCTGGACCGGGACCGTGAATCCGTGGTCGAGCCGCATGTCCATGCTGCGTGCCACGTCGAACCCGGCGGCCACCAGCTCGGTGTGGAGCGTGAGGGCGGCCCGCTCGTCGCCGCGCACGGTGCGGCCGGGAATGCCGTGCTCGTTCCAGGGCTCGTGCTGGTCGGCGGCACCGATGCAGAAGATCGGGTAGTTCTCCAGGCCGAACGTCTCGTAGTGGTCGGTGGCGATCACGATGACGACGTCCGGATCGGCCGCTTCGAGAGCGGCCGCCATGTCCTGCCATGCCCGGTCCAGGCGCGGGCTGTGCTCGGGATGCGCGTCTGGGTTGCGGATGATCCCGCTCACGTGCGATGTCGCGCCGGCGTACACCAGTGTGCCCATCGTCCTCACTCCTTCCGTCCACCTGCGGAGGTCGGCTCGGGGAGCGGATCCCCGAGCTCTGCGAAAGGTGCCATTAACACGACTCCACGTCAAGTGGATCGCCGCAGTGTATCTTTACTGGACACTCTGTAGCGCGATCTCTGCGGGGACGACATGTGAGCCGGCGACACTCGGCCGCGCCGGAGCCCGGTTCCCGACGGCTCCCCCGAACCGGCGCCTGCTCGCGGATCGACGTCGGGCGACGCGACGGCCTCGGGCGGCGGGGCGGGCCGATCGCGGGCCGCAGTCGCCCCCGGACACGGCCGCCCGGTCGGTCACGCAGCACCCATCGGGGCAGGTAAGGCCCGGCGCCTCCGTGGATCCGCCCTGCGGTGCGAGGCGTCCAGGACCCCGACCGGCCTCCGATACGCTTGCCTCATGTCGAGCCTGCGTACCGCCCAGAAGCAGATGACCCGGAGCCGGTTGCTGGCCTCCGGAATCGAGCTGTTCCAGAAAAAGGGGTACGCCGCGACGACCGTCGACGACATCGCTGCCGGCGCGGGCGCAACCCGCTCGACGTTCTATCTGCACTTCGCCTCGAAGACCCAGCTGATGATCGCGCTGATCGACGAGATCAACGACAAGGTCGTTGCCTCCGACGTACCGCGGCTCACCCAGGTCGTCGCGACAGGAGACCGCGACCAGATCCGCACCTGGCTCTCCCGCCGCTTTGACCAGTGGCCCGAGATAATGCCGTACGTCACCGCCGGCCATCAGGCGGCCGGAACCGACCCCGAGATCGCGGCGGCGGTCAGGAGGTGGCTGGAGAGCGCGGTCGACGAGATCCACGCGGGCTTGGACCAGGCCGGCCGATTCGCCCCGGCCTCGCGCCGCGTCCGCGCCGTGCTGGCCTTCGGCCAGGTCGAGTTCCTGTCCCGCCGCTGGTTCTCCGAGGGCTGGGACGAGTCCGTCGACCGCGACGCCACCCTCCAGGCCCTCACCGACACCTGGCACTACCTCCTACTCGAGCCGGCCGCCTGACGCCTGCCCCGATCAGCCCCTCGGCACTGCCGAACCACCGAAGCCCCGCGGACTTGGTCCGCGGGGCTTCGGCGTGTCCGAACCCGGGCGATCGAACACCGCGTGACTCCGCCGGAACATACAAATCACACTGTCGTGCCGGTTGACGAAGCAACCATTCAATAGACAGCATGTCCACTCACGGGTCCCTGTGGCCCGCGACACTGTCCACAGAGAGGTGAAAACAGTGGGCTATTTCGTCGGCATCGACATAGGTGGGACCTTCACCGACGCCGTACTTCTCGACGACCAGGGCGTGGCGCGGCTGCTGAAGACGCCGACGACCCTCGACGAGCCGGCACGCGGCGTGAACCACGCGCTCGCCCTGGCGGAGCGTGAGCTGGAGCTCCCCGAGGGCTCGCTCCTGGGCCGGGTCGGCTACTTCGGCCTCGGCACCACGGTCGCGACGAACGCGCTCATCGAGCGCAAGGGCGTCAGGACCGGCATCATCACGACCAAGGGCTTCCGCGACACCCTCCTCGTCCAGCGAGGTATGGGTCACTGGGCCGGCCGGGAGACTCACGAGATCGCGCACTTCTCGCGGCGCAGGCATCCGGACCCGGTCGTGCCGCGCGGGCTGATCGAGGAGGTCGTGGAGCGGATCGACTACAAGGGCTCCGTCGTCACGCCGCTCGACGAGGCCGACGTGCGCCGCGCCGTGCGAACGCTGCTCGACCAGGGCGTCCAGGCGATCGCGGTCTGCCTGCTGTGGTCGTTCCGCGAGCCCGCCCACGAGCAGCGGGTCGCCGAGATCATCACGGAGATGGCCCCGGAGGTCCACCTCTCCACGTCGAGCGACCTGGCCCCGGTCCTCGGCGAGTACGAGCGCACCGCCACCACGGCGATGAACGCCTACCTCGGACCACACGTCAAGCGGTACATGAGCAACCTCGACACCTCACTGCGCGAGCGCGGCATGACCGGCACCCTGCGCATCGTCGACTCCGGCGGCGGGGTCATCACGCCCGAGCGCTGCGGACAGACCGCCGTCTCGATCCTCACCTCCGGCCCGACCGGCGGCGTGCTGGCCAGTGCCAAGCTCGCCCAACAGCTCGGCACGCCGAACGTGCTGACCACCGACATGGGCGGCACCTCCTTCGACGTGGGCATAATCGTCGAATACGAGCCGGTCGTCACGCCCCGGCAGGAGGTGAACGGCTACCACATCCTCAAGCCCGCGGTACAGGTGACCGCGATCGGCGCCGGCGGCGGCTCGATCGCCCAGGTGGTCGACGGGAAGCTGCTGGTCGGCCCGGAGAGCGCCGGGTCGGTCCCCGGCCCCGCCTGCTACGGGCGCGGCGGCACTCTGCCGACCGTCACCGATGCCGACGTCGTCCTCGGCATCATCGACCCGGACTACTTCCTCGGTGGGACCTTCTCCCTCGACAAGGAAGCCGCGATCCGCGCGGTGCGCGACCACGTCGCCGTCCCCCTGGGCATCGGCGTCGAGGAGGCCGCAGCCGGCATCAAGGAGATCGCCGACCACCGCATGGCGGATCTCCTGGACACCCTCACGGTCGGCAAGGGCCACGACCCTCGCGACTTCGTGATCTACGCGTACGGCGGCGCGGGCGGCGCCCACTGCCACAGCTTCGGCGCGGAGCTCGGCTGCCAGTCGGTGATCGTCCCCTCGACCGCGACCGTGCACTCCGCGTTCGGCGCGGTGATGAGCGACCTGCACACCATCGCCGAGCTGTCCGACCCGATGCACTCGGTGAGCTGGGAGAACGCCTCCGACGTCCTGGACCCGGAGCGGATCACCCGCAATCTGCGACGGCTGGAGGAGCAGACCGTCGCGCAGCTCACCGAGTCCGGTGCGGCGCGTGACCGGATCGAGCTGCACCGCTCGGCCGAGGTGAAGTTCCGCATGCAGGCCAAGAGCCTCACCGTGCCGGTCCCGGCCGGAGACCTCACCCGCGAGTCGATCGCACAGCTGCTCGACTCTTTCCTGCGGCAGTTCACGGAGACCTACGGCAGCGAGGCCGTCTTCCTCGGTGCGGGCGTCGAGATCGTCTCGCTGCGTGTGCAGGCCCGCGGCCTCCTGGACAAGCCGGACATCAAACGTGTGGTCAGCGGCGGCTCGGCGATCAGGGACGAGGGCCCGCGGAGCCGGCAGATCTACCTGGGCCGCGAACTCGGCTGGACCACCGCCGCCGTCGTGCGCGGGACCGACCTCAAGGAGGGCGACGTGCTCACCGGCCCCACGGTCGTCGAACACCCGGGCACCACGATCTTCATCGGCCCCGGCCAGACCGCCAGGATCGACCACCTCGAGAACACCGTCATCACGACCAGCCCGAAGGGAGTCTGACCATGGCACTGGCACCTGACCTGAGCATCGCCACGCTGGACGTCGACCCGGTGACCTACGAGGTCATCCGGCACCGCCTCATGGCCATCGTGGCGCAGCAGTCCGCCGTCCTCAAGAACGTCTCCGGGTCGCCGCTGGTGACCGAGGCCAACGACTGCAACACTGGCCTCTACCTGCCCGACGGGCAGATCGCCGCCATGGGCCCGCACATCGTCTTCCACTCGGGCTCGATGGAGCTGGTGGTGTCCCACATCATCGCTGACTGCGCATCGAACCCCGGGATCAACGACGGCGACGTCTTCATCACCAACGATCCGTACAAGGGCGCCCTCCATCTCCCCGACGTCACCATGCTGGAGCCGGTGATCCATGACGGCGTCCGCGTCGGCTGGGTCGGCTCGTGCTGCCACGTCCTCGACATCGGCGGCATGACACCGTCGAGCTGGTGCCCCGATGCTACCGAGAGCTACCAGGAGGGATTGATCCTGCCGCCGACGAAGCTCGTCGAAGGCGGCACGATCCGCAGTGACGTCTGGCGGCTCATCCTCTCGGCCTCGCGCCTGCCGGCGAACCTCGGCCTCGACCTCAAGGCCATGATCGCGGCGAACCATCACGCGAAGCGCGGCCTGCTGCGGCTCATCGAGCGCTACGGCGTCGAGACCGTGACCTCGGTCATGCACACCATGCTCGACACCTCCGAGACCGCAGCCCGCAAGCGGATCCAGGCCCTGCCCGACGGCGTCTTCCGCGCGCGGAACTACTTCGACCACGACGGCCGCAAGAACAGCCTGACCCGCATCGCCGTCGAGCTGACCAAACAGAACGACGAACTGGTCTTCGACTACGCGGGGTCCAGCCCCCAGATGCCCGGCATCTACAACTGCACCCGGTCCGGTCTGCTCGGCGGTGTCTTCGCCTCGGTCCTGCCGGTGATCGCCCCGGACATCCCGTGGAACAGCGGCATCATGCGCGCCATCAAGGTGCGGGCCCCCGAGGGCACTGTCGTGAACGCGAAGCACCCGGCCCCGTGCGGTGCCGCCACGGTCGGCGGCTCCTACATGGTCAAGAACGTCGCCCATGCCGTTGTCTCCGCCCTCGCCGGCACCGATGACGCAACCCGCGGCGAGGGAATGGCCGGCACCACCGGTTCCATCCCCGTATTCCACCTCGGCGGCCGCAACCAGTACGGCGAAGGCTTCGGCGGAGCCGTCACCGAGGCACTCGCCGGCGGCGGCGGCGCGACCGCCGGAGCCAACGGGATCGACTACGCCGGCCCGCACGAGATCCTCTCGTACCAGATCACCAACGTGGAGGGCGACGAGGCGACCTTCCCCCTGCTGTGGCTGCGCCGCGAAGTGAACACCGACAGCGGCGGCGCCGGACGGCAGCACGGGGGCACCTCGCTCAGCGCCGCCTTCACCGTGCACGACGTCGACTTCGTACACGGCGTACTGATGTGCCACAGCCTCTCCATGCCCTCCACCTCCGGGCTGCACGGCGGCTTGCCGGGCTCCACCCACCGGGTCTCGGTGTCCCGCGGCACGAATGTCGCCGACGCGCTCGCCACCGGTGCGGGCTGTACGGGAATCACCGCACTGAGCGGTGAGGTCACCGACTACGCCGGCACCCCCGGTGAGCTCCTGCTGCACCCCGGCGACGTCCTCGACTGGTCCTTCCACGGTGGCGGCGGCTGGGGCGACGCCCTCGACGCCGACCCCGCCGGCGTCCTCGCCGACGTCCGCACCGGCCGCATCTCCACCGCGGCCGCCGAACGGTACTACGGCGTGGTCATCACCGACGACGCCCTCGACACCGCGGCGACGCAGGCCGCCCGGGAACGGCAGCGCGCACAGCGGCGAGCCTGGCCGCGAACCCGCACGGCGGACCTGCCGGCCGTGGCGGCGGACGCCCCCCGACGCCTGGTCGGCGACCGACTGGTCGTCACGGAGGCGGTGGACGAGACCTCGGTACTCGGCTGCACCTGCGGCGAGCTTCTCTCACCCGCGTCCGAGAACTGGAAGGAATTCTCCTGTCGGTCGCCGCTGTCGGCCGACGACCTGGGTGCGAAGGTGCGGCTGCACCCCGAACTCCTCGCCGAAGGCTTCGCCTGCCCGGGGTGCGGTTCCCTGCTGGCGGTCGAAGTGCGCTGGCACCGGGACGAGCCGCTCCACGACCTCCAGATCGGCTGAGCCAGGCGTAAGTCACGCCACCCTGCCTCTGGCAGTGCGCCGGCGCACTGCCAGAGGCAGGGTGCGTGTCCGCGCGAGCCGACCACGTCCGCCTCGACCTCGGCAAGACGCGGCGCGCCGTGGGTCACGCCGCTCTTTGTCGCATGATGCAGCTTCAGCCCCGACACCCTCCCCTCCTCGGCTCGGTGATCAACAACACTGGTCGGGTGGCCCGAGGGAGTCTCGCCCCGGGCTCCCACAGAACGGAGCGTGACAGTCTCCCGTCACTCCGCCCTTGTCACTCTGATCACCAGAAGCACGGCATCCATGCCCAGTGGGCGAAGAGCCTGGGGTGCCAGCTGGTGATGCGCCGCCAGCACCGGTGGGCTGCTTTGAACGGCTGGAACCGTTTGTACTTCTTGCAGATAAGGAGCCCATGTCGCGGGCGAGCCGACGAGCCAAGGAGCGACACCTTCCGGAGGACGAGTGAACCAGCGGACCCGGTCCCGCTGACGCGCCCCGCGGTCGGCAGGGCGGGGCCTCCCGCTCGCCACTTGCTGACCACTTGCTGACCCAGGGCTCAGCAATCACGCCTGTGACCTGCACTGATGTCCACCCTTCAGATCTTCGGCAACAACATCGAGGACCGCATGGGGCATGTGCGGTACCTGCTGTTCTACCTCGTCTGCGGGTACGCGGCCGCATACGGATTCGCACTCACGAACACCGACTCCACCACCCCCCTGATCGGCGCCTCGGGAGCCGTCGCCGGCGTCCTCGGCGCCTACCTGGTGCTCTACCCGAGGGCACGCGTCTGGGTCCTCGTCCCCTTCCTGATCTTCCTGCCGCTGCGGCTGCCCGCCTGGACCGTGCTCGGCCTGTGGTTCGTGCTCCAGGCGGTGTACTCGTCCGGCGCGGGCGTCACCGACGCCGGGTCCGTGGCGTACGCGGCCCACGTGGCCGGTTTCGTCGTGGGCATGCTGATCGCCTGGCCCCTCAAACCGGGCACTCCCCCACCGCCCGAACCGGGCGGCATCCTCTTCGGACGCCAGGCGCGACGACCCTGGTAGGGCCACCCGCCAGGGCCAGGCAGCGCAGGGAAAATCTGGATGACCTTACATAAGCGGCATTTGCGCTCCCGGGCCAGCCGCCAGTCGTTGAACGATTCAACCACCTACATGTTCTGCCAGATCTTTGAGCCTCTGGCAGGGCTCATGCTGACCCATTGCCGACTTCTCTGACGCGCCGTCAGGCGAGAAGCGTCCCCCGCGAGGGTCGCACCGAGCCCGTCCATCACAGCCCGGAGCGGATGCCCCGGGGGCTCACAGCCAAGCCCGACGGGCCCCGAGCACCCCATGTCGAAGGTGCCGCATCACGAGGCGGCGCGGAACATGGCTGGAGTTCCCCGGTTGGCCAAACCGGCGATACTCCGCATCATTCTCCTACCTCGACCAAGCCGGTCATCCGTCTTGACGAATGACCCTCGGGCCCCGATGGGTACCTCACCGAACAGAGAAGAGATGCCGATGCACACGGGACGGAACCGCTCCGAGAAGACCCCTCGGCCTCATTCCGCTGGGGGCAGCAGCTCCGCTGTGGAGCCCATACTCATGGATACTTCCGAGCTCGCAGCCATGATCAACATGTCCTAGAGCTGGGTATCCAGAGAAGCCCGAAAGCTGGGGCTCAAGGGCTACAAGCTTGGTCGGGGCAGAAACGCGAAGGTCCAGTACAAGAGGTCCGATGTCTTCAGATGGCTGGAACAGCAAAAGCTGCACTGACGTACTGGCAGCCATAGGCACGAGCGGGCTCAAATCTTCGAAGGCAAGGCCAGGAAAGAGGCGGACTCAACCCCATGACACAGGGCTTCGGCAAAGTTGCTCGATGCCCGATTCGTGATCACGTGAGTCCAAGGAAGGTGTGCGGTCGGCGGACGTCGCGGGCGTTGTGCCGAAGGGCGGAAGCGATGCTGGTCTTGCCGGCCATGCGGAGGGCTCCGATGGCGAGGTTGCGCCAGGTCGCCATGGCGCGGGGTGCGGCGCCTGTCCGCAGCTGGGGGGCGTCTTCGGCGAAGGTCACGTCGCGGATGTGGTGGAGGACCTCGATCTTCCAGTGATCGCGGATGAGCGCCGCGAGCTGGGCCGGAGTGGCCTGCTCCGCGGTCAAGTCGGTGACGGTGTAGACGGTCTTGATGCTGACCTTGCCGGTCTTCCGGTCGACTCGGCGACGCTTGAGCTGCACAACCTGAAGCGCCCCGGGGAAGAGCAGGTTGTTCACGGTGCACACCTTGATCCTGGGGGTTGGCCCCTCCGGGGAGGATCTCGCCGCGGCCATGGCCGGTGCCGCGGGTGCGGCCCTGCAGCGGGATCCGCTTCCAGGGAAGGGACTTCAGCTGCTTGCGGAGCTTCTTCTGGTTTCCCTTGACGATCACGATGTAGTGCGCCGCCCGGCCGAGCAGGTACTCGGCGTGCTCGCACTGGGTGTGCATCGCATCGCTGGTCACGACGGTGCCCGCCAGGTCGGCGACGGTCTTCAGCAGTGGCTGGAAGCAGGTGATTTCGTTGGTCTTCTCGCCCACGTCGAGCTGTGCCAGGACCAGGCCGGTGGTGTGCTCGCAGGCGGCGAGCAGGTGGATCTTGCGCCCGGTCGCTTTGGCGGCGCCGCGCAGGCTCTTGCCGTCGACCGCCAGTCCGCGCAGTTGGCCGTCGGTACTGGTGCGCCGGTCGGCCAGCCAGCGGCCCACTGTCTGGTCCAGCGCGTCGCCATCGATGCGGCCCAGCAGTCGCCGCACCGTTGTTTCCGCAGGCAGAGACCGTTTCGGGAACAGCGGATCGGGGCGTACGCCGAGGCGTTCCACAGGACCGAGGAGGGGGCGTCAGCGATCCACTCGCCGACCGCGAGCAGGGAGGTCGCTCCGGCCAGTACCGCGCACGCGGTCAGCGCAAGCACAACGACCAGAGCGTGCCGCACGCCTCGCGGATCTCGCGGGTCGGGCACCTCGGCCGGCCGCTCCAGCAGACCCGGGACCTCCTCGGCCACGGCCTCGGGGTGCTCGCGGAGTTGGTCAAAGGCAGGCGGGATCGGCGATGACGCGTCGGCAGGCACGGTCTTCCAACTCGGGTCACGGGGCGTAGAGAACTCCATGATCCACAGGCGCCGTGCCCGCTCTGTGTCCGGAGCCCGCCGCATGATCAAATCGGGCGAACGCGACTCTCCCCGGGGCCTTTTCCCTGCAGGTCACGCCGATATAGGCCGGCAGTCGGATGCTACTGAACTTGATTGGGTGAAGTCGGGTCGTCTGTCTGACGGTTGGGTGGCGGTTCCGGTAGGTCTGTGCGGGTGAGATACGCGCAGGGCGGTGGGCTGTCCGACGCCGGGAGGGCCGCGCGGGAGCGTATCCGGCTGCAGGCCGTGGAACGCTTCGAGCTCGGGGAGAAGAACAAGGGACATCGCCGTCGCACTGCGGGTGTCGGAGCGGTCGGTGGAGCGCTGGCGGAAGTCCTGGCGTGAGTGGGCCTGTCGAAGGGGTCACCGGGCCGCCCAAGGCTTACGCCGGCCCAGATGGAGCGTCTGGAGCGGAAGCTAAAGCGTGGTCCGCTCGCGCACGGCCGGCCGGATCAGCGGTGGACGCTGGCGCGGATCAGGGCGCTGATCGGCCGGCTGTTCCACGTCTCGTACACCATCGAGGGCACCTGGCTGCTGCTGAGGCGGCACGGCTGGTCCTGGCAGCAGCCCGCCCGGCGGGCGATCGAGCGGGACGACGAGGCGGTCGAGCTGTGGAAGAAGGAGGTCTGGCCGCAGGTAAAAGACAGGCCGCGGCCCGGGTTGCGTGGATCGCCTTCGAGGACGAGGCCGGGCAGTCGATGACGCCGCCCAGGGCCAGGACCTGGGGCCGGGTCGGCCGCACGCCGGTGGTCAGGGTCCGCGGCCGGGGCAGTGGCCGCCTGTCCATGGTGGGCATGTGCTGCTTCAAGCCGGGGTCCCGGTCGCGGCTGATCTACGGGCTGCGGGAGTACCAGGGCCGCAGGGGCGGGCCGAAGGGCTTCGGCTGGCGCGACTTCTGTCGCCTCCTGGTCCGGGCCCGGATCCAGCTCGGCGGCCCGATCGTGCTGGTCTGGGACAACGTACGCCTCCAACTCACCCGCGACATGCGGGAGTTCATCGAGAAGAACGCCGACTGGCTGTCCGTGTTCCAGCTGCCCACCTACGCGCCGGACCTCAACCCGCAGGAGGGCATCTGGTCGCTGGTCAAGCGCGAGATCGGCAACCTCGCGGCCGCCGGTCTCTCCCAGGTCACCCGGGCCGTCAGGCGCAGGCTCGAGCAGATCCGGTACCGGCCCGACGTGGTCGACGGCTGTCTCGCCGGTACCGGCCTGACCATGAACGACTGACCGACATCACGAATTCAAGTTCAGTATCGTGACGCAAGTCAGCTCGCGGGCGTCAGGGGCTCGAACCCCTCCTCATAGCTGCCCTGGCCGTGGCTGACCCGCACGGTTCCGAAAGACCCGGCGGTCAGCGTCGCGGTGGCGTCCGGTGCGAGCTCGAGAGCACGCCCCTCGCATGGCAGGACCACGACCTCACCGGGTTGGACCGGGCCGAACAGCGCGATCGAACGACGCAGCGCATGGGCGAGCTGCGTCCACGTCCCCGCAGACAGCCAAAAACGTCCCGCGGCGGTGTCCGTCGCCAGGTCGAGCCCGATCGAGGCGAGGTCTACGCCCGTGGGAGCGAGCCAGGTGTCGGAGACGACGACATGCCCCGCGTGCGCGTTGTCCGCGATGCGCTCCAGCGTCGTCGAGGGCTCGTCGATGACGGTCCGCCGACTGTTGACCACCAGCGCTGCGTACATCCCTGTGGCGGCGGCATGGATCTCAGGCACGGTGACGTCGAGGTGGTGCAGCGGGGTGCCGATCCGGATGGCGAAGGCACCCGTGACCAGCGGTTGGACGAGCTGGTTGCTCGGGATCACCGCTCCCGAGCCGTGCACCGAGCCGCTGAGGTAGTAGCCACCGACAGCGACCGCCCCGTCCGGAGACTCCGGCAAGGACACCGCCCGCCCGGCCACACGGCAGCCCTCGTCCGTGGCTCGCCGGAAGTTGAGTGACGCGACTGTCTCCGCGCCTTGTTCGGCGTACGGCTCCAGCAGGGCGGTGACGCCTCGGGCCGGACGTCCGGTCAGGTCGGCGTTGAGGAGCATGTTGGCCGCGCGTTCGAGGTCGGCGTGTTTCCGGGTCTCGTCCCACGGCGGCGGCTGCGTGGTCTGAGGGTTGGCGGGCATCGGCACATGGTGTCCCGGCATGTGGTTTGGGTCGCTGTATGCGGTTTCACGCAGTGGCACCACAGGAATGAGCGATGCGCGTGACCGGCACCACACTCCGAGAAGGCATGCACAACGGCCTGGGACCTGCATGCAACGAGGAGGAGAGATGAGACGCATCCGCGAGTTCGGATACCTGGTCGCGACCGTACGCGACATCGACGCCTGGAAGGTCTTCGCCGGCGATGTGCACGGCATGCAGATCGTCGAGCACACCGAGGACCGGCTGAAGCTCCGGCTCGACGAACGCAGTTGGCGCATCGACCTTCACCGGGGCGAGGTCGAGCACATCGACGCGGTGGGCTGGGAGGTCCGGGGTCCGGGCGACATCGAGGCAATCGAAAAGAAGTTGCGCGATCACGGCTACACCCCGCACCGCGCCACGACCGAGGAGGCCGCCTCCCGAGAGGTCACCGACTATCTCGCCTTCGAGGACCCCGATGGCAACGGCGTCGAGGTCTACTACGGCGCCCGGCGCGACCAGACGCCGTTCATCTCGCCGACGGGCGCCCGCTTCGTCACCAAGAACATGGGCATCGGCCACGTGATGTTCGCGGTCAGTTCCTCGGTCCCCTTCCGCGAGCTCTACCTGGACATCTTCGAGCTCGGGCTGAGCGACTTCATCGACATCGGTCCCGACCCGGGAACCTTCCTGCACTGCAACCCGCGCCACCACTCCATCGCCTTCGCCAACCGGCCCGGCGTCGCTCCTCGCCTGGGCCACCTGATGGTGCAGGTCGACGACATGGACACGGTCGGACGTGCGTACGACAAGGTCCTCGACGGGGCCGCCGCACTCGGCTCGACGCTGGGCAAGCACACCAACGACGAGATGGTCTCCTACTACGTCAAGACGCCGTCGGGCTGGGAGATGGAGTACGGCTACGGCGGCCTGGAGATCGATGAGGAGACCTGGGTCCCCGGGCGCTGGAGCGCCGCGCACTTCTGGGGCCACAAGCGGGTCGGCTGAGCCGTACGTGCGGCAAAAGAATGAGTCATTCGGTTGACCGGATGAATTCCATCTGGTGTTCTGGTCTTACGGAACTACGCATGAATAGGGGCTCATCCATGACTGCAACACTCGCCGAGTCCCGCGTCGAGGACTACCGACGCGACGGCTTCCTCTTCCCGATGCGCGCCATGAGCGCCGAGCAGGCGGCGTCCTACCGGGCTCGGCTGGAGGCCTTCGAGGCCGAGCACGGGCCGCAGGCCGGCCCTGTCCTCCGCTCCAAGTCCCACCTGGTGCTGCCCTGGGTCAACGAGATCATCCGGCTCGACCCGGTGCTGGACGTGGTCGAGAGCATCATCGGCCCCGACATCTACTGCTGGGGCTCGTCGTTCTTCATCAAAGACCCGCACCACCCCGGCTTCGTCGCCTGGCACCAGGACGCGCCGTTCTCCAACATCCCCGCGGGCGGGGAGATGCTCACCGCCTGGATCGCCCTGGCTCCCAGCATCCCCGAGAACGGCTGCCTCAAGGTCGTGGCCGGCACGCACACCGAGCAGGCGCCGCACTCCTTCGTCGAAGGCACGGACAACCTGCTCTCGCAGGGCCAGGAGATCGCCGTCGAGGTGAACGAGGACGACGCCACCTCACTCGCCCTGGAGCCGGGGGAGTTCTCCCTGCACCACCAGTTCATCTTCCACGGTTCGGCCCCGAGCCGCTCCGACCAGCGCCGCGTCGGCATCGCGGTGCGCTACATGGCGCCGTACGAGCGCGAGGGCGAGCCCACCGACTACGCCACGCTCGTACGCGGCGAGGACCCGTACAACGCCTTCATCCCCGAGCCCGTCCCGTCCTCCGACATGGACCCGGCTGCGGTGGCCTACCGCAACGACCAGCTGGTGCGACTCCACGGTGACCGCTACCGGACCACGATGTGACGCGCCTTCGGACGACGTCGTAGGACCTCACCGCGTAAAGGACGGAAGACCCCCATGCCCGACGCTGCCTACAGCCGCCTGCTCTCCCCGGTCACGGTCGGGAGCTTCACGATCCCGAACCGGATCATGCTCACCACGCACAACCCGAAGCTGAGCGAGGAGCGCTACCTCAAGTACCTCGAGACCCGAGTGGCCGGCGGCGTCGGGCTGGTCGGGATCCCGGTGCTCCACGAGGCCATCTCCACCCTCGCCTTCGTGGACACCGGGCACCTCGACCATGTCGGCGTCCACGACATCGACAACGGTCCGGACGCCGAGACCGAGGAGGGCGACGCCTACTACGACGAGCGCCTCCTGCCGCCGCTCCGGGCTCGCGCCGAGATCGTGCACCGGCACGGCGGGGTCGCCTTCGGCCAGGTCGCCAACCGGGGCGCGATCCGGCTGCCCGAGACGTTCCAGGCGATGGTGTCTCCCAGCGGCCTGCCCGACCCACAGGTGCGAGCCCAGCCGCACGAGCTGTCCACCAGCGAGGTCAAGCGGGTCGTGCGCCTCTTCGCACGTGCGGCCTCCCGCGTCCAGCGGGCCGGCCTCGACGGTGTCGAGATCCACGCCACCCACGGCTACCTGATCGAGCAGTTCCTCTCCCGCACCACCAACCGTCGCACCGACGAGTACGGCGGCTCGCTGGAGAACCGGACACGATTCCTCGTCGAGACGATCGCGGCGATCCGCGAGGCATGCGGCCCCGACTTCCCGATCGCGATGCGGATCAGCGGCCACCAGGCCGAGACCGACGGGCTCACCACCGAGGAGATCTGCCGGATCGTCAAGGCGGTCGAGAAGGACCTCGTCTACGTCAACATCACCGCCGGCACGATCATGGCGCTGCACGACGGGGTCGTTCTCCCGTACGTCGCCTCCACCCTCTTCGAGCCAGGCTTCAACGCCGAGGCCGCAGCGGCCGTCAAGGCCGCCGTCTCGATCCCGGTGGGCCTGACCGGCCGGATGAACAGCCCCCAGCTGATGGAGCGGCTCCTCGAAGAGGGCGTCTGCGACCTGATCGGCACCACCCGGGCGCTGCTGGCCGACCCCGACTTCATCCGGAAGACCGCCGGCGGGCGTGCCGACCGGATCCACCGATGCATCGGCATCAACGAGTGCCACTACCCCGACCGGGCCTCCTCCTGCCCGGTCAACCCCTGGGCCGGCCGGGAGGACGAGCTCGACCTGCCCGACCCCGTCCGCCGCAAGAAGGTGCTCGTCATCGGCGGCGGCCCGGCCGGTCTGATGACCGCCAGGACCGCCGCTCAGCGCGGGCACGACGTCGTGCTCGCCGAACGGTCCGACCGGCTCGGCGGCAAGATCGCGACCCTCGTGAGCGACCCGTTCCGCAAGGAGATGGCCAACCTGCTCGGCGACCTGGTCCGGGAGGTCCACGAGGCGGGCGTCGAGGTGCAGCTCGGCCGCGAGGTCGGGCCCGGGGACATCGCCGCGTACGGTGCCGACGCGTTGGTCGTGGCCACGGGCTCGGTGCCCGACATCCCCGACATGGCCGGGATCGACGACGTGCCGGTCTACTCCGGGCTCTCGCTGCTGGAGGAGGACCTCGACCGGATCGGTGACCGGGTGCTGGTCGTGGGCGGGCTCAACGACCACGTCGCCCCGCTGGCGGCGGCCGATTACCTCGCCCAGGCGGGCAGGAGCGTCACGCTGATCTCGGAGTGCCTGCTCCCCGGGCAGAGCGCCGAGCCGTCCATCCTCCACCTGCTCACCAAGCGGCTCCACGAGAAGCAGGTCGACATCCGGCCGGTCACCCGGTTCCACAAGGCGGGGGTGGAGCCTGAGCTGCGCGACGTCTTCAGCGGCCGGATCAGCTCGCTCGGGCAGGTCGACGCGGTGGTCTTCGTGACCACCTCCACACCGGTGCCCTTCCCCGAGACCGCCGGCGAGTTCTATCGCGTGGGGGACGCCCTGGCACCCCGCCGACTGGTCCACGCGACCCTCGACGGTGCCCGCACGGGGAGCCGGATATGACGGCGCCCGCCCCCTCCGAGGTCACGGCGGCGATCCTCGCCGCCGTGACGCGCACGCGTTTCGAGGACCTCCCCGCGGCAACCGTCCGGCACGCGAAGCAGCGGATCACCGACATCGTCGGGTGCGTCATCGGCGGTGCGGACACCGCCGGCAGCCCTGAACTGCGCAGCCTCCTCGTCGCTCGGGGCGGAAGGCCCGGCGCCACGGTCCTGCCCGGCGGAGAGCGCCTCCCGACCGCCCCGGCCGCGTTCGCGAACGCCATCGCGGCCCGCGGCAACGACTTCGGCGTGCTCATCCCCTACATCGGCACCACACCGGTCTGGTCGCACATCTCCGAGTCCACCGTGCCGGCCGCCCTCGCGATGGCGGAGAGCACCGGCGCGTCCGGTCGTGAGCTGATCACCGCCCTCGTTCTCGGCGACGACCTGGCCGCCCGGCTCACGGCGGGAGCGACGTACGTCCCCGGAGCCGGATGGGACAGTCCGGGGCTGGTCAACAAGTTCGGCGTCGCAGCGATCGCCGGCAGGCTCCTCGGCCTGGACGAACTCCGGCTGCGCGACGCGTTCGGGATCGTGCTCCACCAGCTCGGTGGCACCTTCCAGGCGATCGACGCCGGCGCCCACACCTTCAAGCTGGCCCAGGGCCTGGCCGCCCGCGACGGCATCGAGGCGGCGGAGCTCGCGGCTCACGGCTGGACCGGCAGCCCCGATCCGTTCTTCGGTCCGAACGGCTACATCGACATGTACTGCGACGGCGTCGACCTGGACGTCGTGGCGGACGGTCTCGGCGCCGTCTTCCACGGTGACGCGACCTTCAAGCCCTATCCCTCATGCCGCTTCACCCACTCGGCGATCGACTGCGCGCTCGAGGTCGCCGCCCGGCTCCGTGAGGCCGGCACGGACGCCGGACAGATCGGCCGGATCCACCTCGACGTCGCGCCGATGCACGTCGACTCACCGCTGGACCAGCCGTTCGCCCCCGGCCGGAACCCGCAGGGCCACGCGATCTTCAGTCTGAGGTACGCCGCGGCCAGCGCGCTGCTCCGCGGCCGGGCAACTCTGGCGGAATACACCGAGGAGGCGGTCGGCGACCCCGCCGTCGCGGCGCTGGCCGACCGCGTCTCGATCACGGGTGGCCGTCCGACGGCGACCCCCGAGGCAGCGACTCTCACGGTCGGGCTGCGGGACGGTACGTCCCTGACCGCCGGCCGCGACACGGCCACGGGCAACCCGCTCTCGTCCCCGCTCAGTGCGGCCCGGATCGAGGCCAAGTTCCGTGCCAACTGGTGCTTCACCGGGATGCTCGAGCCGGCCCGTGCCGACGACGCCCTCGAACTGCTCGGCCGGCTCGACGAGGTCGACGACCTCGCCGAGCTGACGGCGATCCTGGTCAGACCGTGAAGCCGGCGGCGGTGGTGGTCTGGGCGAAGAGCTCCTCCGGGCTCCACTTCCGCTTGGCGAGTCCCTGACGCCTGGAGTAGCGCAGGAACGTCTCCAGGGTGTGGCGGTTGGCCTCCGCCCCGTACTTCCAGAAGTCCTCGCCCATCACCTCGACGGTCTCCTCGAGGTGATGGGCCAGCCACGGCAGCATCAGCTTGAGCGAGCTGCGGTACTCGAGGTCCTCCCGGGCCAGGGCGAGCGACTGCTCGAACGCCTTGAAGAGCGACAGCGGCACCCACGGGTTCGTCTCGACGACGTCACGTCTGATCGCCACCACGTGCATGATCGGGAAGATCCCGGTGCGCCGGTAGTAGTCGGCCTCGACCGCCTTGTAGTCCGGAAAGAGCCGGGTCACGTCGGGGCTGGTGTGGAAGCTGGACGGCGTGCTGGCGCTGAAGACCGCGTCGAGCTCACCGGCCGCGAGCATCTGCGAGAGCGTCTGCTCGGGACCGATGGGCCGCACGGAGATGCCCTCGGGCAGGTCGAGCCGGATCTTCTCGCTGCGGCCCCTGTCCTCGACGCCTCCGGTGAAGAACCGCATGTCCTCGACGGCGACGCCGTACTCGTCCTCCAGCATGCCGCGCTGCCAGACACCCGCGGTGATCTGGTACTCGGGCAGGCCGACGCGCTTACCCCTCAGGTCGGCCGGTGAGGCGATGCCGCTGTTGCGGTTGACGAACATCGACTGGTGCCGGAAGTAACGTGACGGGAAGGCGGGGACGGCGACGAACGGCGCGCCCTGCTCCAGCGTGAGCACGTACGACGACAGGCTCATCTCGCTCAGGTCGAACTCGTGGTGCTTGATCTGGCGGTGGAAGATCTCCTCGACCGGGAGGGTCAGGTAGTTGAGGTCGATGCCCTCGGCCCGCACCCGTCCGTCCTGCAGAGCGCGCAGGCGGTCGTAGTTGGTGGCCGCGAAGGTCAGGTTGAGCTTGCTCATCGGAGGATCGTCAGCCGCCTTCAGCTCTTGGAGTAGATGTCCATGTGGCCGGGCACCCTCGGCGGTGCGACGCCGTCGGTGCCGTAGAGCCACTGGGCCAGGGAGTAGTCGTTGTCGGCGAGCGTGCCGAGGTAGGCGTCGCGCAGGATGGCGCCGGCGCCGCCGAGGTGGACCATCTCGCCGAAGAACCGGGTGTTCTCCTGCACCGCGCTGGTGCGCGGGTAGCGGATCTCCTCGTACTTCGCGAGGGCGGCCGGGACGTCCGCGGCGCCGCTTCCCAGAGCGTCGGCGAGCACGACCGCGTCCTCCATGGCCTGACCGGCGCCCTGCGCGAGGTACTGCCGCATCGGGTGCGCGGCATCGCCGAGCAGGGTGATGCGGCCGTCACTCCAGCCGGCCATCGGCTTGCGGTCGAACTGCACCCATCGGGTCTCCAGATCGAGAGTGTGCAGCGACTCCTTGATGTGGTCGCAGGTGTTCGCGAACCGCTCGAAGAGCTCCTCGCGGGTGGCCCATTCCTCACTGCCGGGTGCCGCCGTGCGGCTACGGAAGGAGAGCACCCGGTTGAGCAGCTCGCCGCCCTGGACGGGGTACTGCATGAGGTGGATCTCGTCGCCGGCGAAGAGCATGACGGCGTCCTCGGTGCCCTCCGGCCGGGGCCCGGGACCGCGGTAGATGACGTACTCCGACCGGATCGGCTCGGAGTCGTCCAGCGTCAGCCTGCGTACGGCCGAGCGCAGGCCGTCGGCGCCGATGACGGCGTCGCCCCGATAGGTGCTGCCGTCGGCGCACCGGACGTGCGCGGCGGTGTCGGTCTGCTCGACGGCGACGACCTCCTTGCCGGTCACGACCTCGACGTTGCCGGTGGCGAGGGCGACCTCCAGCAGCGCGTCGAGCAGGTCGGCGCGGTGGATGACGGTGTACGGGGCGCCGTACCGCTGCACGAACTCCTTGCCCATCGTGGCCTGGTAGATCTCGTTGCCCGTGTAGATGTCGCGCAGGACGAAGCGGTGCGGGAGAACCGCGGTGCGCAGGACGGCGTCCATGACGCCGAGGTCCTGGAGGACGCGTCCGGCGTTCGGGCCGAGCTGGAGGCCGGCGCCGATCTCCTTGATCTCGGGGGCGCGCTCCAGGACGGTGACCTCCATCCCGCGCTTGGCGAGGGCGACGGCGGCGCTCACGCCGCCGATTCCCCCGCCCACGACGACGATCGTGCCAGGTGCGGTCATGACTGCTCCTCCCGCTCTTCGCGGTAGAGCCCGAACGGCTCGTACAGGGGTCGGTCGTTCATGCTGAAGAGAACCGCGTCGGTTCCGTCGTCGGCGACGTGCCGGTACGTCGACCAGGACGGGATCGCGAGGAAGTCGTGCTGCTCCCAGTCGAAGCGCTCGCCGTCGATGACCGTGTGGCCGGCCCCCTCGACGGCGCAGAAGATGACGCTCGAGGTGTGCCGGCGCGTGATCGAGGCGTTGCCGGCGGGCACCAGGTGCATCCCGCAGGTCATCGTCGGAAGGACCGGCCCGCCGGTGAGGGGGTTGGTGAACTCCAATTCGACCCCGTGCTCCGGGGAGCCCTCGTCCACCCGCAGTTTGGTGAGGGCCTCCTTCGTCGCGGCGTACGGGTATTTGGTCAGGGGCGAGTGCAACGTCCCGGAGCGGGTGCCGTACGGAACCATCCCGGTGCCGTACCGGTTGGTGCTCGCGTCCTCGGCCTGGGTGAGCGGCTGGAGCTGCTTGCCGGGAAAGTCCTCGTAGAACTGGGCGTTCATCGTCTGCACGAAGGGGACATCGAGCGCGTCGAGCCAGAGCATGGGCTCGTCGCCGTCGTTACGGTGATCGTGCCAGGTCCAGCCGGGGGTCAGGATGAGGTCGCCCGGGTTCATCAGCATCGGCTCTCCCTCGACCATGGTGTGGCCGGAGCCGGAGAGCATGAGCCGGATCGCGGACGGCGTGTGCCGGTGCGCGGGGGCTGTCTCGCCGGGCAGGACGAGTTGGTAGCCGGCGATCATCGTGTGCGTGGTGCCCTTGCGGCGCGCGGGGTTGACGGCGTTGAGGGCGCGGCGATCGGACTCACCGCCCAGGTCGACCGCCGTGGCGGCCTCGTCCATGAGCGCCATGACGTCGCGTCGGTGCCAGACGTGGGGAACGTCGGTGACCACCGGCTCCGGAGCGTCGGTGCCGGGGACACGCCACAGGGGGGCGAGATGGGCCTCGCCCAGACGCCCGTAGAAGGCGGCGTCGGGTTCTCCCGGAACCGCGAAGTTCGGACCGGTGCTCGCCGCTGCACGGCTTTCGGCTGTCGTACTCAAGCTGTTCCTCCAGAGGTGGGGAGGGTGGTGCCCAGAAGAGTCCTTCGTGTCGCGGGGAACGAGCCATGCGGCTGTGTCACCAGGTGGCATCGCGTTCAGGTGGGCGTGCTGATCGGTGCCTAGGCTCCGCAGGGGTGCCTCCGTCCACCGATCTCACCGGGACCCGCACCGGGAAGGAACCGTGCACGGCGGTGTTCCTCGGTGCTGTCGGGGCCCTGAGCGACGGGGCACTCGCCGAGTCGTCCCGCCTGCCCGGCGACGGCGTCGTCACCGGCCGGATCGCCCCGGGCCACGCGGCGGCCCTCGTCGCCCGGCCGGCCGGGCGCGCCTCGACAGGTCCCGGGCCCGGGTCCTGGATCTGACCCCACTCACACCAGCCCACCAAGGAGTCCGGATGCGCTTCGGAGTACTCGACGACCGCCTCATCGCCGTCCTGCCGGACGGCGCGGCCCACGACGTCACCGGCCTGGCAGGCCCGCCGACCGGTCCGGCCGGCCCGCTCCAGAGGCTGATCGAGCGCGGTCGGCCGCTGAGCGCCGCCGAGGTCCGCACCGCCCCGGCGGTCGACGTCGGCGGTGCGGCCTGGGACGCGCCACTGCCGTTCCCGCGGAAGGTCATCGGTGCGCCGGCGAACTATCGCGCTCACGTCGCGGAGATGGGCAACCCGAACACGATCGTGGAGTGGGGCGTCTTCCTCAAGGCCAGTACGTCCGTGATCGGGCCGGGTCGGACGGTCGAGCTGCCCTACACCGACGTGCGCACCGACCAGGAGGGCGAGCTCGCGGTCGTCATCGGGAAGGAGGCCCGGCACGTGTCGGCGTCGGACGCCTTGGACCACGTCTTCGGTTACACCTGCGTCCTCGACATCACGACCCGCTCGACCGAGGACCGCTCGACCAGGAAGTCCTACGACACGTTCACGCCCCTCGGCCCGCTCGTCGTCACCCCCGAAGAGGTCGGCGACCCGGACGACCTCGCCCTGAGGTGCTGGGTCGGCGGGGAGCTGCGCCAGGACTCGAACACCAGCCGGATGATCTACGGTGTCCGCCGGCTCATCGCGTACGCGAGCTCCGTGATGACCCTGCAGCCGGGTGACGTGATCGCCACCGGCACCCCGGAGGGGGTCGGCCCCCTCGCCGACGGGGACGAGATCGTCGTCGAGATCGAGCGGGTCGGCCGGCTCGCCGTGACCGTCTCGGCCGCCGGCGCGCTGCCGTACGGGAACCGCATGGGCATGCCGACCGCCTGACGGGGCGCGGAGCGGGGACCGGCATCCCGTCATGGGCGCGGTGCCGGTCCGCGGCCCGATCGGGTCGGCCGGGGGTCCGTCGTCAGCGTGCGGTGTAGCCGCCGTCCACCGGCAGGACGGCGCCGGTGAGGTAGGACGCGGCATCGGAGCCCAGGAAGGCGATGCACGAGGCGATCTCGCCGGGCTCGGCGAAGCGCCGCCCGAGGAGGCGATCACGCTGATCCTCGGGAAGGGCACCGCGTTCGGTGATCCGTTCGGTGAGCGTCAGGCCCGGGCAGACCGCGTTGGCCCGGAGGCCGGCTGCGGAGTGCTCTGCGGCCAGTTGCTTGGTGAATCCGATCAGTCCGGCCTTCGAGGTCGCATAGCTGGCGGCGCCGGGCATGCCGACCAGTCCGTGGGCCGAGGAGACGTTGACGACGCTTCCGCCGGTCGGGCACTCCAGCAGCGGGTCGAGCAGTGCCTGGGTGAGGAAGACGTTCGCGCTCAGGTTGAGGTCGAGGGCACGGTGCCAGCGCTCTCGGGTGGTGTCCGAGGCGGCCAGTTTGTCGTTGACGCCGACGTTGTTGACCAACGTCTTCAGGGGTACGCCGCTGGACGCCACCGCCCGGACGATCCGGTCCATGTGGCCGGCGCAGGTGACATCCGCGGTCACCAGCGTGTGCCGGGCGTCGCCGAGGCTCTCGGCGAGCACCGGGAGCCGTTCGCTGTCGCGGTCGACCGCGATGACGTACGCCCCCAGCTCCGCGAAGGCGCGGGCCGTCGCCGCGCCGATCCCCGCGGCCGCGCCGGTGACCACGACGCCCTGGCCGTCGAACCGCATTCTCTCGAGAAGCACCGCATCCACCCCATCAGTCACTGTCATCCGCACTTCCGTATGAATAGACTAGGGTCGGTGTCTCCGCAGGGCCGTGGCCATGGTGCTGCACAGTGGCACAGGCCGAAGAGGAGCTGAACGTGGCACCTGAGGGACACTGGTCCGATCGGGGCGTGCGCGTACCTCCCTGCCCGGAATCGCGGTGTGCCGCTGTTCCGGTGACCGGCACGGCAGGCTGACCGGGCCCCGGGCCGGGGGCCGGACCGAGAAGGGGGACCGAGATGGCGTTCACGCCGATACCGGCGCCGCTCTACCAGCGCATCTTCGCGGTGCTCTCCCAGCGGATCAGCCAGGGCGGTTACGTGCCCGGCTCCCGGTTCGCCACGGAGGACGAACTGGTGGCGGAGTTCGGCGTCAGCAAGGCGACCGTCCGCAGAGCGGTCGGTGAGCTGGTCGCGCGTGGTCAGCTCATCCGGCGACAGGGGAGCGGTACGTACGTCCGAGGCTCCGGGGACGACCCCGCGGCACGCGGCTTCGTGGGGTCCGTCGGCGATCTGATCCGCGGTACGCCACAGCTGAAGGTCCTCGACGTCCACGTCGAGGAGGACGTCCGGTTCCCCGCGAGCGTGCGGCAGGCCCTCGGAACGGACACCGAGACGGGCACCGTCTATCGCACCAGGCGGCTGTGGGGGGATCAGCCCTTCGTGTACTCGGTCCACTACGTCGGTCCCACCGTCGCGGCGGTTCTCGGCCGTGCCGAGCTCGCGGAGGAAGGGCTGATGAGCCTCCTGCGCCGGGAGAACGTCGAGATGAGCGAAGCGGAGCAGACCCTGTCCGCGCGACTCGCGGACGTGGAGGTCGCGGACCGGCTGAACATCGGGCTGGGAGCCGCCGTCCTCTTCGCCGAGCGGGTCCTGCGCTCGCCCTCCGGACCGCTCGACTGCCTGCACAGCTGGTACCGGGGGGACCTCTACCGCTGGCAGGCACGGCTCGCCGTCGAGCCGGCCGGTCGTTGAGTCCGCGTCGGCCCCGTCGGTCAGCGGGGGTGGTCCGCTGCACGGACGCGTCGGCAGGGTTCTGGGCCCGGCTCCACTCCGTGCGCCGACGCATCGCTTTCCTTGCCCTGCGTTCCGCGTCCTCCGACGGCGTGGAGTCGCGAATCCGGGGTTCGTTCTCCGAGACCGGCGATCCGTACGCCGTTCCTTGGGATCGGGCTGACCAGGGCACTCGAGGCCTTGCGGGTTGTCCTCCCTCGGGAAATCATCGGTCGGACATCGGTGTGCGCCCGTACGGCGTCGGGGGAGGGAAGGAAGTTGACCATGGCTGACGAGCATGCGGGCGGAGGCTCGGATCCTCTCGAAGCTTCCTTCCGCGTCAAACCGAGTGTCGCGGTCAGCCGGGCCCTGGCTCTCCTCGATGCCTTCCTCGAGGCCGGGCACACCGTCAGTGTCACCGAACTGGCACAGCGGACCGACATCCCGAAGTCGACCGCCTTCCGCATCCTCGTCCAGCTCACCAAGAGCGGTCACGTCATCCGCAGCGGGAACAGCTACCGGCTCGGCCTACGCATGTTCGAACTCGGAAACCACTTCGTCCACGCGCGTCCCGAGGGTCTGAGGGAGGTCGCGGCTCCGCTGCTGGGTGATCTCTTCCTCGAGCTCGGTGCGGCGGTAGGCCTGTCGGTCCTGGACGGCTCCGACGTCATCCTGATCGACCAGGTCACGAGTTCACGGAGCAGCATCGCCTCCTCCGTGGTCGGCGTACGGGAAGACGCGTTGACGACGGCATCGGGCAAGGCGATGCTCGCCTTCGTCAACGCCGCGAACCGCGACCGTGCGATCGCGCAGCACCTCGAGCTCTCCCGCCGCACGCGGCACACCGTGATGCACGCCGGACGGCTGCGGGCGCAACTGCAGCTGACGCACGGGACGTGCCTCGCCTACACGCACGAGGAATACACCATGGGCGAGGGGGCCGTCGCGTCTCCGGTCCTGGTGAACGGCCGCCCCATCGCCGCGGTCAGCGTCTCGGCGCCGAGCAGTCGCATCGACAAGGCCAGGACGGACGGAGCGGTGCTGCGCACCGCGCGTCTGGTGGCCGGCCGGTTCATCCGCGCTCGCGAGCTCGCGGAGGACTACGGGCTCCAGGACGTCCACTGGGACATGGAGGCGGAGTTCCCGCACGGCTGTTCCTGAGAGGCCGTCACGCCGCGCCCGTCGCGCCGCCGGCATCACCACGACCCACGCGGTGCCCGGCCGGGAGTCCGGCCGGGCACCGCGTGACGGATTCGGAAGTCCGATCAGGAGACGGGGGACGGGCTCGCCGGCACCTGCGCCCGGTGGACTTTGCCCGCATCTCCCTTCTGCAGTCGGCCCAGGACGATGATGCAGACCGTGCCGATCGCGAGGGGTACGGCCATCAGGTAGAACAGGCTCCCCGCGGACCAGCCGCCGTCAAGGAGGTAACCGATGCTGATCGGCGAGACGATCGACACCAGCCGTCCGACACCGAGCATCCAGCCGACACCGGTGCCGCGCAGCGCCGCCGGGTAGACCTCGGGTGCCACGGCGTAGAAGCCGGCCACCGCGGCGACCGCGAGAACCCCCAGGAGGACTCCCAGGACGACGGCGAGCCAGGCGACCCCGAACGTGGCCCCGTAGGCAACGGTGCCGACCACGCTGAGGGCCATGGTGACCTGCAGGATCCTCCTCGGCAGCACCCGTATCGCGACGGCCGCGAAGAGCAGGCTGCCGAGGATGCCGCCGAAGTTGAGGAAGGAGCCGACCGTGGTGCCCATCTGATCGTCACCGGTCGACTCCGCGGCCAGTTTGGGAATCCAGGAGTTCGCGAAGTAGTAGGCCGCCATCAGGCAGGCGTAGCCGAGCCACAGTACGAGTGTCTTGCGCCCGGTGGCACCACCGAAGACCGCGGTGACACTGAGGTGCGCACGCTCGGCCTCGGTCACTTCGGGCAACTCCTTCAGGCTTGGCCGCCCCATCTTGTTGAGGACGGTGTTGACCCGTTCGAGGGCGTTCTTGGGACGGCGGGCCACCAGGAAGTCGATCGACTCCGGAAGGAACGCCCATGACACGACGAGCATGACGAGAGCCAGGACCGCACCGGCCACGAACATCGACTTCCAGCCGGCCGGTTCGACGAGCAGGCTCGCGGCCACGCCGGCCAGGGTGGCACCGATCGGAAATCCGGTGGCGTAGATCCCGACCACCGTTCCGCGACGGCGATCGGAGGCGAACTCCGAGACGTACGCGTTGAGCTGCGACATCGCTCCGATGCCGAACCCGGTGAGGAACCGGGCCACGATCAGGACGGTCACGTTCGGGGCCACCGCGGCGAGCACCATACCGACCAGCACGATGGTCACCGAGATGGTCGCCAGCGGTCGGCGGCCGAGGCGGTCACCGACCGGGCTGAACAGGATCGCACCCGCGGCCATACCGAAGAGGCTCGCGCTGAGCACGATCCCGAGCGTCGCATCACTCACGCCCCACGCGTCCGCCATCGGCTTGGCGGTGAAAGCCATCATCGCGATCTCGAAGCCGTCCATGATGATCAACGCCATCGCGACTGCCACGGCGCGGATCTGGAGACCGGTCATTCTGGACGACCGGACTTCAGCCAACACATCCATCGAACATCCTCTTCTCCGGTCGCGTCCCAGACCTGGATCACCAGGCGGCCGAGACGCGATCGATAAGACGGTCACCTTCCCGCGAGGTGAGTGAGGCCACACGTTGGCTGTATCACAGCGGTTGGCTCGATCCTGCTGTGCCACCAGGTGGCCGCTGTCACAGAACGGGGGTCAATGTCCGTTCGATGGCCCTCGCGGACAGGCGCAGCCGGTCGACGAAGGCGATGATTCCGGCCCCTGAGGAGCTTCCCGGGAGCCCGGACAGGCGCAGGACGAGAACAACGTTCTCATCGGCGTCACAGACCGGCACCGACACCTGCAGAACGTTGTACGACCGGTCGGGCACGATCTGCTCCGGCTCGTGGAACGCCGTCATCCGGCGCAGCGCCTCCAGCAGACGCCGTTCGTTGTCCGGTGTGCGTGCCGGCTCGCTGAACGCGTCGACGAGTTCGTCGAGCAGTGCGGTCGCGAGCGGACCGTGCAGGGTCAGGGACCAGCCGCGCTCCTGGGTCCGGCGCAGTTGGACGGCGGCAGCCTCCCGCACCTGTGGTGCCGAAGCCGGCACACGGTCGAGCCATTGCCCGGCCGAGGGAGCCCCGGGATGCCCGACCAACAGCATTCCCAGGGGCGGAGCGAAGGGCAGCCGGGTTCCGGGAGGGGGCGAGGAGGTTCCGCCGGAGGAGCCGGCCGTGGCCACGAACGCGAACTCGTCGCCGAGCGGCGCGAGCAGGCTCACCTCCGCGCCCAGCTCCGAGGCCAGATGCTCCAGCTCCAGGCGACCGCGTTCGGCGACGCCGACGGCCGCGGCGAGGGAACGGTGGTCGGAGGTCATCAGCAGGCCCGGCGTGAAGCGGCCGTACCCACGCTGGAAGAACAGCAGCGGCAGACAGTCGCGCTCGGCGGCGAGCGACTGGATGGCGCCGAGCACGAAGTAGTGGTCGCCCACCTCGATGACATCGGCCCAGGTGCATTCGATCCAGGCGGTCACGCCCTCGATGACGGGAGCGCCGCCGGGCGCGGCACGCCACCGCAGGCCGCGGAACTTCTCCTCCGGGGGCCGCATGAACGACCCGCACACGTCGCTCTGGTCGGCGGCCAGGATATTGACACAGAAGGACGCGCACTCGCGCAGTGCGGTGAAGGTCCGCGACGTCTTCATCGGCATGAACGAGACCAGCGGCGGCTCCATCGACACGGAGCTGAACGTTCCCACCACCATCCCGAGAAGTGTGCCGTCGGGCGCGCGTCCGGTGACGACGGCGACCCCGGTGGGATAGTTGCCCAGCACCTGCCTCATGACCTGGGGGTCGATGGCCTCGGGGGCGGACGTGGACAGCACGGGGGCGTCAGGAGGCATCGGTTCTTGTCCTTTCGTGAGCGGTCGAAGCGCCTGGGGAGGCGCTGGAGGAAGCCGGCTCCGGCGTGACGGAGACGTACGACTCGTCCCTGGAGCCGTCGAGACGGCGCAGGCTCAGGCGATGGGAGCCCACGGCCAGGAGGGCGGCGGCCAGGACGAGGAGCGCGGCGGCACCGAGCACGGTCGCCCTCAGACCGAGCCAGTCCCCGATCCCGCCCTGGACGGCGGCCCCCAGGGAGACGGAGCCGGTGTAGACGATGACGTTGATGGACAGCACCCGTCCGCGCACCCGGTCGGCGACCAGCATCTGTATCGTGTTCTGTGCGACGGACAGGGCGAGAAGGAAGAAGACACCGACACCGACGGTGGCGAGGGTCGCGGTCAGGAGGCTGGGGGCCAGCCCGAAGACGGCGAAGGTGATGCCGTAGCCGCACATCGCGATCGCCACGACGGTCGAACGCCTCATGATCCGCAGCATTCCGCCCAGCACGGGCACACCCGCCAGGGTTCCGGCACCGAGACCCAGGTTGAGGAGGGCCACGCCGAGCGCACCGGAGTCGAACACCTGTTCCGCGAAGGTGATCACGTGTTGGAAGATCGGCATGCCGAGGCTGCCCACCAGGAAGACGACCGTCAGGGCCGTCATCACCCCCGGGGAGCCCCAGGTGTAGCGCAACGCCTCACGGAAACCACCGTCCGCGACGCGATCCTTGCGGGCTCGTCGCGGCTGTGGGTTGACCGGTTCGGTGACCAGCAGGACCACCACGACCACGAGCACCATCACGAAGCTGACGAAGAAGGCGGCCGCCGGGCCCACCCAGAACAGCACCAGACCCGCCACGGCAGGGCCCAGCGAGCGGGCGAGGTTGAACTGGATGGTGTTCAGCGACGCGGCCGAGTCGAGCGCCTCACGCGGCACGTAGTCGTTGACCAGCGCCTGCCAGCTCGGCATCGAGATGCCCTGGGCGCACCCCGTCAGCACCGCGAGGCCCACGAGCAGCAGCGGGTCGTGCCGGCCCGACCACCAGCACACGCACATGGCCAGCGCCACCAGC
Source organism: Streptomyces sp. NPDC085927 (assembly GCF_044540975.1). Taxonomy (NCBI): domain Bacteria; kingdom Bacillati; phylum Actinomycetota; class Actinomycetes; order Kitasatosporales; family Streptomycetaceae; genus Streptomyces; species Streptomyces sp. NPDC085927. Next base: position 56,777 of record NZ_JBITSN010000020.1, on the reverse strand, counting down.
GAACGGGCCAGCTGCGTGACCATGACCAGCCGGCGGCGGTCCAGCCGGTCGGCCGCCACGCCCGCCCACGGACCCAGCACCATGATCGGGACGAACTGCGCCGCGGTCGCGAGACCGACCCAGAAGGCGCTCCCGGTGAGCTGGAGGAGGACGAACGGTACCGCCAGCGACTGGAACCAGCCGCCCGCGCTGGCCAGGAAGGCCCCCAGCCAGAACTGCACGAAGGGGCGGTGCCTCAGCGCCGACGCCAGGGAGCCCTCGCGAGCCGGGCCTGCCTTGGCAGGGTCAGCCATAGAGCCGCTTCGAACGGTCGACCGCCGCGGTGCGCTCGGCTTCGCTGAGCAGGAAGGTGGCGGCCGCCGGGTTGCCCATCTCGAGGTTGGCCGCGGTGGCGGCGGCGAAGTCGGTGTTCTGGGTGAAGTGCTGGCGGGCCACGATCAGATCCCGGTACAGCCGCGACAACGGGTTCAGCTCGTGCACCACCCGCGCCGACATGGTGGGCATCAGCTGCTGGGCGACGTACAGCGCGGCTTCGGCGGTGCGTGCGGCGTCGTAGATCCCCCGCGCGGCCTCGAGGTCGCCCGGCACCTGGCCCAGTTCGGCGAGCCGGTAGCCCTCATCGAGGATCCGCAGGGCGACCTTCTGCTGGTCGTCGAGGCGCACCCGCACGTCGTTCGTACGCAGCAGCTCGACCCGGTCCTCGCTCAGCTTCGCGTTGTCGAAGCGGCGCGTGAACTTCTTCAGCTGGTCGACGTACTCCTCGTAGAACGCCCAGCCCGCGCCCAGCGCGGGCGCGCCGGCGACGAGGTTGTAGAGGTAGCCCTGTGGCACGCGGTACAGCGGGCCGTCGTTCTTCTTCAGACCGGGACCGGCCTGGGCCAGCAGAATCTGGCGGTCGAGCGCCCGGTGCGCGGGGACGAAGACCTGGTCGAGCTCGACGGAACGGGACCCGGTCCCCCGCATGCCCAGCACGAACCAGTCGTCGATGATCCGTCCCTCGGCCAGCGGCACGACGAAGTTGTGCATGAGCGGCTTGCCGTCGACCTCCACGCTGGCGCCGAGGATGACCCACGACGCGTGGGTGACGCCCGAGGAGGACTTCCACGAACCGTTGAGGATGTAGCCGCCCTCGACGGGGGTGGCGGTGCCGTGGGGCGCGTACGAGGAGGACAGCAGGGTCGTCGGGTCGTCACCGAACAGCTCGTCCTGCAGCTGCTCGGTCATGTGCGAGACCTCCCAGTTGTGCACGCCGAGCAGCATCAGAACCCAGCCGGTCGACGTGCAGGACTTGGCGACCTCGATGACGGCCTCGACGAACTCGACCGGGTGCGCCTCCTCGCCGCCGTACCGGGCCGGCTGGAGGGCTCGCGTGAGTCCGCAGTCGACCATGGCCTGGACGGCCTCGTCGGCCACCACACGATGGGCGTCGTTGTCGGCCGCGTACTTCGCGACGACGGGAGCGATCTCCCGGGCCCGGTCAACCAGCGAGGTGCGGTGGTGCGCACGAACAGTGGCTCCGGTCGGTGTGGTCATGAAGGTCTCCTTGGTGGTCGATGGCTCATCAGTGCTGGTCTGGGCTGATCCGCGCTGATGGAGCAGGTTCCGATCGCTTCGTGAATCAGCTGGTGAAGGGGGCATCCGTCGGGATGCCGACGAGATCGGGGTTCGGTGGGCGGCGCGTGGAGATGCCCGCGGCCCGGGCGGTTTCCCAGGAGACCTTGCCGTCGCGGAAGAACTCCAGGAACACCTGGTGGTGCAGTTCCGGGCGGTCGGTCTGCCCCTGGTGACCGGTGTTCTCGGGGTAGAAGAACTGGACGTTCGGCAGGGCGTTCTCCTGAAGGTGCGCCGCCTCGACGGCGTACAGGACGTCCTTGTCGCCGAACATCGCGATGCCCGGAATCGTCGCCTTGTCCAGGCGCCCCTTGGTGGTGAGCCGGATCAGCTCGTTCGGGTCGGTGGGCCGCAGCACCCGGCCCATGTTGAGGTCGTAGTAGTCGCGGTTGCGGTTGGCGGCCGCGGTGCGCATGCTGACGAGTTCGTCGGTGACACCGGACCGGTCGACGACCATGGACTCGATCATGGCGCGCATCATGGTCTCGGAGCCGTCGTAGGTTCCGCCGCTGCCGGGCAGCGGGCCCTGCTTGGCGCGGTTGTCGACGGCACGCATCTCGTCGCGGGTGACCAGGTCGCCGATCATGCCGGCGATGACGGCGAACCGCTCCACTCGCTCGGGGTGCGCCACGACGTAGTTGACGCTTGTCTGGCAGCCCATCGAGTTGCCGCCCAGGCAGAACGTGTCCAGCGCGACCGCGTTGACGAAGTCCTGCAGGTAGTCGACCTGTCCGCCCTGCCCGTAGGCATAGAAGCGACCTGGATCCTCGGTCAGGCCGAACCCGGGGAAATCGGGGCAATATACGCGGAAGCCCTGCGCGCCGAGGAACGGAGCCATGTAGCGGAAACCCGCGGAGCCCGATGAGCCGGGGATGCCGCCGTGCAGCAGCACGACAGCCGGACCGGCCTCACCCGAGGTCGAATAGTGCGCCTTCACACCCGACTGCAGCCGGACAAACCGGCTGAGCAGTCCTGGGACCTTGATCTCCTGCTCTTCGGTCAGAGCCACTGCCCCTCCTTCGCTGGTGGACGTCTCGTGGAGCGTCGGCCAGTCTTGAGGCAAGTGCGTGAGATCGCCCACCGCGAGATGCCAACAGGTGAAACCCGGTGACTCGGAATCAACCATTCCGGTGCGCTCACGGCAGTGACACCGACATCGGTGGCGCGACCACGTGTCTCGTCCCGAGGGTTCGCACTTGTCAGACCCATTCGCACTCGTCAGACCCACCTGCGGGGGGCCTGTCAGTCATGACGACTCCCCGTAGGCCGGCAAGTCCAACGGCCGTCCCTCGGATGACGGTCACTCGCCGACCCGGGGCACCACACCACTCGAGGCCGGCGCAAAGAAGGCGTCGCGGCAGCCGGCTCTTCCGATTCCTGAGGGAGATGTCAAGTGAGTCTTCCCTCGTAGCGTGGAGACCATGACCGCAGGGGAAGTTGAGAGTCATGGCAGAGAAGCGACGGAAGTTCGAGCGGAGTTCCGTGAGGGGGCAGTACGGATCGTGACGGAGACCGGCAAGTCGGTCCCGGAGGTCGTAAAGGACTTGGGGATCAACGGGACCACGCTGGCCAGCTGGGTGTCCCGGGCCCGCCGCACAGGGAGTGCGCCGGCCGGTACGAGTGACGAGCTGGAGCGGCTGCGGCGGGAAAATGCTCAGCTCAAGCGGGACAACAAGGAGCTGGCGATGGAGCGTGAAGTCCTCAAACGCTGCATGGTCCTGTGGGTGAAGTAGCCGTGGGGGACCCGGCGGCCGTCGTCGGGGCGATCAGCGACCTCAGGACCGAGCACGGCATCCCGCACCGCGTCGGCTACACAGCGTGTGCGGGTTCAAAAGCCCGATCGACTACGAACACGACCACCGAGCCGCCCTCACCGAGGAGCTGGCTGCAGAGGAAGGTCTCCACTATCCGAGGGGATTGACAGTTGCGGCGGCCGGCTTCCCGGGCCGGTGCCCGCCGCGGCGTCACGGCTCCCTGGCCGCTCGTGGCGGGGCCCCGGCCCCGGGAAATCAGTTCGTGCCGCGGCCCAGGCGGGAGACGTACGGGAGTGCGCCGTCGGCAGTCACGCCCACCTCCAGGCGTCCGACCTTCTCGACCTCCATGGCGATGCGGTCGCCGTCGGCCAGTGGGCCCACGCCTTCCGGGGTGCCGGTGGCGATGACGTCGCCGGGCATGAGGGTCATCACGGAACTGGCGTACTCGATGAGCCGCGGCACGCTGTAGATCATCAGGGAGGTCCGGCTGTGCTGACGCGACTCGTCGTTGACCCAGCAGCGCAGTTCCAGGTCGTCGGGGTCGCCGACCTCGTCCCTGGTGACGACGAACGGGCCGATCGGAGTGAAGGTGTCAAAGGACTTGCGGGTGGAACGGTCCTCGGTCGAGCGGATGGTGATGTCCAGGACACAGGTGTAGCCGAAGACGTAGTCGAGTGCCTCCTCCCGGCTCACGTTGCGGGCCCGCCTGCCAATGACGACTCCGAGTTCGGCCTCCTGGTCGGTGCGCACGTCGCTGTAGGGGAGCCTGACGAGTTCGTCCGGGCCGATGACGGAGGACGTGGCCTTCAGGAACAGACCCCACTCGGCGATGGTGTTCGGGTTGTTCATCTCGGCCACGTGCGCCCGGTAGTTGGCCGGCGCGCCGATGATCTTGTGCGGCCGGGGCAGGGGGGCGGACCAGGCCACCTTCTCCGGGTCGATCCGGGGGGAGTCGCGCAGTGCCTCCGGGGCGGCAAGGACGTGACCGAGGTTCTGCTCCAACAGCCGTTGCAGCGGGCCCTGTGGTGTGTCGGGGCCCGGGACCAGGTCTGTCACATCGATAACTTCCGTGTCCGTCGAGACCGCGAGGCGGTTCCCGTCGAAGACTCCAAGACGCATCTGCGCCTCCTTCTCTTCCGACCCTTGAACGGTCGGCTCCGGCGGTGAGGCGGCCGCAGGGCGGGGGTGCGACCGAAGCCCTGAAGATTCATCCGCTGATCAGGATGACTGGAGGATAGGGCCGGTCGACAGGGGGCGCAATGGCGCTGCCGAGGTCCTTTTGGTCGACAGAAAAGGGCTGGCAGGCCCTTGGAAAGGTTGCCGCACACCTCTGGTGCGACCGCGGGGAGCCATGTACGTTGCAGCTGATTCATCCGGAGAAGCGGATGACTGAATTTCTTGTCGGGTCGATGCGAGCCGCGTCGACCGCATCGACCGCATCGACCGACCTTTGCTCGTCCTTCCTTCCAAGGGGGTGACCGCATGCTGGAAAAGTCCGGATTCGACGGCCTGGGAGTCGTCGTCACGGGAGCCGCCGCCGGAATCGGCGCCGCGACCGCCGAGGTGCTCGGCGGACTCGGTGCGCACGTCCTGGCCATCGACATCGACGCCGACGGTCTGACCGAACTCGCCGCACGTCTGGCCGGTTCGGGTGCCGCCTGCACCGTTGTCGAGGCCGATCTCACCGACCGGTCCGACGTGGAGCGGATCCCCCGGGCGGTGGACGAGTCCGGGATCGTGATCAAGGGGCTGGTCAACAACGTCGGGGTCAACAGCCGGCGTTCGATCCAAGACCTGGACCCGGAACAGTGGGACCGGGACCTCGCTCGCAACCTCACCAGTGCCTACCTGCTCACCCGGGCACTGCTGCCGGCGCTGCTCGCGGCACCGCGCGGCGGGTCGGTCGTGAACGTCTCGTCGACACACGCTCTGGCTGCCAACCCGGCGGCGCTGGGCTACGCCACCACCAAGTCAGGACTGCTGGGCTTCACCCGGCAGTTGGCCGCCGAGTTCGCGGACCGCGGTCTGCGGGTCAACGCAGTCTGTCCCGGACTGACGATGACCACACGGATCGCCGACCGGGGCATCCCGCAACCGCAGGAACGCCTGCGGGACCGGCTCCTCGGCGGCAGGTTCGCCGAGCCCGAGGAGGTCGCGAACGGTATCGCGTTCCTCGCCTCGGACGCCGCCTCGTACATCACCGGCGTGACCCTGCCCATCGACGGCGGCTTCACGGCCCGTTGACCCGGGCGGTCGCATGCGGTCTCACCGCCCGTCCACCCGGCCCGTCGAGGGCGGCTTCACCGGCCGTCGACCCGGGCGGGTCCCTTCGGCACGGCCAGAACCCAACCAGAGAGAGGTGTGTTCCATGACCACAGCGACGACCGGGGCCCTGTCCCCGGGCCAGGTCGACGATTACCGCCGGAACGGCTTCCTGTTCCCGCTGGATGCCATGACGGCCGATCAGGCGGCTTCCTACCGTTCGAAGCTGGAGGCGTTCGAGGCCGAATACGGCGAACGCGGCTCAGCCATCCTGCGCTCGAAGGCCCACCTGGTGCTCCCCTGGGTCAACGAGCTGATCCGGCTGGAGCCCGTGCTGGACGTGGTCGAGAGCCTTCTCGGCCCCGACATCTACTGCTGGGGCTCCTCCTTCTTCATCAAGAACCCGCACCACCCCGGATATGTGGCCTGGCACCAGGACGCCCCGTTCTCCAGCATCCCGAAGGGCGGGGAGATCATCACCGCCTGGATCGCGCTGGCGCCCAGCATGGTGGAGAACGGCTGCCTGAAGGTGGTCGCCGGCACCCACACCAAGGAGGCCGAGCACACCTTCAACAGCGACGGCTCCAACATGCTCTCCCAGGGGCAGGAGATCGCCGTCGAGGTGGACGAGAACGACGCCACGCTGATCCAGCTCCGGCCCGGGCAGTTCTCGCTGCACCACCAGTTCATCTTCCACGGCTCGGGGCCGAGCCACAGCGACGAGCGGCGCATCGGCATCGCCGTCCGCTACATGAAGCCCTTCAATCGGGAGGAGGGCACCACCGACACCGCCACTCTGGTGCGCGGCAGCGACCCGTACGGGACCTTCATCCCCGAGCCGGTACCGACCGCCGACATGGCCCCCGAGTCCGTCGCCTACCTCGACGAGCAGTTGGTCAGCCGGCACGGAGACCGCTACCGCAAGTGACCCGCCGGGCGGGGCTGTCGCGCCGTACGGCACAAGCCCCGCAGGGACCGCCCCGCCCGTTCGCGTGAGCGCCGGCCGCCCGGGGCCGTCCCGCCCCGCACGTGTCCGCCGCCCTGCCCCGTCCTTCCCGCACGCGTCAGCCGTGGGACGGTCGGTGCCACCGCCCCCCACTCCCCCGCCTGCCCCCGAGCGATGTGCCGGATCCGTCCTCCGCGACGAGCACGCCCGAACACGGCGCGGCACCGAAAGACCGACACCGGCTGTGAAACAGCCTCGCGACGAGAGGTATAGAACATGGAGTACCGCCCGCACCGGACCGGTGTGCTCACCGTGGCCGTCCTCGCCTCCCTGGCTGTGCTTACCGCCTGCGGAAAAGGCGGGCCGGGGGTGAAGGCCGGCGAGGTCGCCGCCACCGGCGAGACCCTGGTGGCCGCAGCCGCAAAGGAGGGCCAGGTCGTCTTCTACTGTTCCCTCACCCCCGCCTCGTGCGAAGCACTGGCCAAGGGGTTCGAGAAGGAATACCGGGGAGTCTCCGTCAAGGTCCTCAGAGCGACCAGCCCCGACCTCTCGGCGCGGTACGCGACCGAGAAGAAGTCGGCGGCCGAAACCGCCGACGTCATCCTGCACGCCGATGTCCCGTTCATCCAGACGGCCCTCAAGGAAGGGCTCATCACGTCCTTCGAGGACGCCGGAATGCTGCCCGCCGACCACCCCGAGAAGTGGCTCCTCGACAGCGAGGGGATCGCCGGCACGCCGTACATCGTCGACGCCCTCGGCATCGGCATCAACACCGACCTGGTGAAGCCTCAGGACCGCCCGAAGTCCTGGGCCGACCTGGGCGACCCCAAGTGGAAGGGCAAGATGAACGGCCCGCACAAGGACGGCTCCGGCTACGCCACCTACTACGGCACCGTCGACGACCACGTCGACGGCTTCCTGGAGAGCCTGAGCAAGCAGGAGATCTTCCCCGACCCCGGCGGCATGGTCAGCCTGACCGAGTCGCTGGCCGCCGGTCAGTACGCGATCCAGAGCGTGGCCAGCAAGGCCGCCATCGACAACGCCAAGGCCAAGGGCGCGCCGGTCGACATCGTCTTCCCGGAGCCCGGCGCCACGGGACCGGCCTTCGCCTACACGCTCAACCCCGAGCCCGGCCATCCCAACGCCCAGAAGCTGTTCGCCGGCTACGTCCTGTCCGAGAAGGCCGGCCAGGCGCTGCACGGCGCCAACAGCGCGATAGCCGCGCCTCAGGTGGAGACCGAGTTCGAACTGCTGCACCCCAACCTCGAGTACTACCGGCCCGCCAAGGTCGAAGAGGTCGCCAAGATCCTCAACGGCGGCAGGTGAGCGGGCACCATGAGCGAGAACTCCGTCATCGACGCCGAGCGGACCCCCGCGTCCGCCGGCCCGCCAGATGTCCCGGTGCGCCCCCTGAGCGCTCCACGCCGCAAGGCCTCCCCCACCGCCTTCCGTCTCGTCGTCCTGCTGGTGGCGGCCGGAGTGGCGCTGCTGATCGGCTATCCCCTGGTGCGGATCGTCCTCGGTCTGGTGTGGGTGGACGGCACACTGACCTTCTCGGCCGTCTCCGAGACCCTGGCCCTGCCCGGACTGGGTGACACCCTGCTCGACACGTTCATCGTGACCGGCAGCTCCGTCACGCTGGCCCTGGTCATCGGTTCGGCCTTCGCCTGGCTCAACGAGCGGACCGACGCCCGGATGGGCGTCCTCACCGACGTGCTCCCCGTCGTCAACTTCCTGATGCCCGGCATCGCGACGGCGGTGGGCTGGCTGCTGCTGATGTCCTCGGACGCCGGATACGTCAACAAGGTCATCCGCGCGGTGGCCAACGGGGTGTTCGGGGCGAACCTGACCTCCGGGCCGTTCAGCGCCAACTCCTGGTACACCGTCATCGGCGTCTACACCCTCACCCTGGTCCCGTTCGTCTACCTGGTGGTCTCGGCCGGGCTGCGCAACCTGGACTCGCGGCTGGAGGAGCAGTCCCGGATGTGCGGGGCCGGTGTGTTCACGACCCTGGTCCGGGTGACGCTGCCCGCGCTGCGCCCGAGCCTGCTCAGCGCGGCCTTCCTGGCCGTGTGGTTCGGCTTCGCGGTCTTCTCGGTACCGGTGGTGCTCGCCGAGCCGGCGGGCATCCAGATGCTGTCGGTGGAGATCGTCCACCTGCTCACCTCCTCCTACCCGCCCCAGACCGGTGCGGCGATCGGGCTGAGCAGCCTGGAACTGGTGGTGCTGGGCGTGATCTGGCTGCTCCAGCAGCGGTCCCTGCGCGGCGGCCGTACGGCGGTGATGGGCGGCAAGGGATCGGGCACCGAGCGCATCCCGCTGGGCCGGCTGCGTGGGATGGCCCGGGCGGCGATGCTGCTCTACCTGTTCTGCGCCGTGCTCCTCCCCGTGGGCGCGCTGACCCTGGTCACCCTCAACGGCTACTGGGGCAACCCCTCCTGGGAGAACTTCGGCCTGGGCTCCTTCTGGTCGATCCTCACCGACCCCGCCAACCAGCAGGCGATCGTGAACAGCCTCCTGTTCGCTCTGGTCACCGCGACGGTCGCGGTCGTGATCGGCGGCGGCATCGCCTGGCTGTCGGTCCATTCCCCGGGCACCGTGGCGAAGGCCGCCGCGGTCGTGTCCAAGGTCCCGGCCGCCATCCCGCCGGTCGTCGTCGCGGTGGGCATGGTGCTGGCCTTCGCCGGAGAGCCGTTCTTCCTCGGCGGCACCGCCCTGATCCTGCTGATGGGCTTCCTGGTGGTCGCGATGCCGGAGGCATCCATCACCTCGGAGGCCGCCGCCGGCCAGGTCGGTAAGGAACTGGGGCAGGCGTCCTCGCTCTCCGGGGCCTCGCAGGGACGCACCTTCCGGTCCGTCTACCTCCCCCTGATGCTGCCGGGCCTGGCCGCCGGCTGGACGCTGATCTTCGTCCGGATCATGGCGGACGTCGAGGCCTCGGCCCTCCTGGCGAGCACCGGGACGCCGGTGATCGGCTTCCAGCTCCTGGCCATCTTCGAAGGTGGCGGCGGATACGCCGAACTGGCGGCGCTGGCCCTCTTCGTGTCCCTCGTCTCCATGGTGATGGTGGCGGTGGTCCTGAGCGCCACCTCGATGTGGCAGGCACGCAGAAACCGTCAACAGTCCTAGAAGGAGAGCCGTCATGGCGAATGTCGTATCCCTGGACACGGGAGACGTCACGGCCCGCGAGGCCGCCGCGCACCCTCCGGCACCGGCCGCTCCGGAGCCGGCGCTCAGGATCAGGGGTGTCCGCAAGATGTACCGCCGCAGCGACGGGGAGTCGGTGCCCGCCGTCGATGACACCACCCTGGACATCCACGAGGGTGAGGTGCTGGTGCTGCTCGGTGCCAGCGGCTGCGGGAAGAGCACCTTCCTGCGGTGCATCGCCGGTCTGGAGAAGCCCGACGCCGGAAGCATCGAGAGCCGCGGGAAGATCCTGTCCTCCGCCGAGGACGGTGTCTTCGTCCCGCCCGAGCAGCGCGACATCAGCATGATCTTCCAGTCGTACGCCCTGTGGCCGCACATGACCATCTTCAAGAACGTCGCCTACCCGCTGACCACGGGCCACCACAAGGGCCTGACCCGGGAGCAGGTCCGGGAGCGGGTGATGGACGTGCTGGAGATGATGGGCATCGCGCATCTCGCGGAACAGCACCCGGCGCAGATCAGCGGCGGCCAGCAGCAGCGCGTCGCGCTGGCCCGGGCACTGGTCAAGGACTCCGGGATCGTCCTGTTCGACGAGCCGCTGTCCAACGTCGACGCCCGGGTGCGCGACCAGTTGCGCGTGGAGATCCGGGAGATGCAGAAGCGCCTGGGCTTCACCGCGGTCTACGTCACCCACGACCAGGAGGAGGCGATCGGGATGGCCGACCGTATCGCCGTCATCGACCACGGGGTCGTGGCCCATGTCGCCACTCCGCGCGAGGTCTACCTCAGGCCGGCCAACCTCAGGGTGGCGCGGTTCATCGGCAAGCTCAACGAGGTGGAGGGCACGGTCACGGCCGCCCGGGACGACGGCAGCTTCACGGTCGCCACCGCGCTGGGCGACATCGAGGCCGCCACCGGACAGGACGGCCTGCGCACCGGGCAGGAGATCGCCGCGGTCTGGCGGCCCGACCGCACGGTCCTCAACGGCGCCGACGACGGCGGGAACCGCTGGCCGGGGACGGTGCGGACCTCGGAGTTCTACGGATCCTTCACCGACAGCCGCATCACGCTGGGGGACCGGGAGCACGAGGTCATGCACTGGGCGACGGGGGACGTGCCCCTGGAGACGGGCGGCTCCGTGCGGCTCTCGGTCGCGCCGTCCGACGTCAGGGTGCTGGCGCGGTAGCCGAACGGCCGTGCCGACGACCAGGGCGCCGGCGTTCCGGATGGGAGAGACTTCTTCCTTCCGGAACGTCCGCCGAGAGAATTCCGTCCACCCGCGTACCGGTTTATCCGGCTGTTACCATGCAGGGTTGAAATGCTCCGTGACCTCCTAGGGGAATGATGCAGCACACGCCACCCCCCGCTCCTCTGTATCAGCGAGTATTCGGGGTGATCTACCAGCGGATTCGCCTGGGTGACTACCCGGCGGGAGAAGCGCTGCCCACCGAGGACCGGCTCGTCGCCGAGTTCTCGGTGAGCAAGGCGACCATCCGCAAGGCCGTGGACGAGCTCATCGCCCGCGGACTGGTATTTCGCCGGCAGGGGAAAGGGACGTTCGTGTACGGGGACGCGGAAGAGAAGATCGGCAGTGTCTTCCGGGGGTCCCTGCTCGACCTCATCTCCGGTACGCCGCGCATGCCGCTCCATGACGTCGGGGTGGAGATCGGGGTCCGTTTTCCCGCCTCGGTCCGCGCGACCCTCGGCACCGACCGGGAGACCGGCAACGTCGTCTGGAACCGGCGTACCGCCGGCGGCACGGTGTTCGTCTACTCGACCCATTATCTGGCCCCGCAGATCGAGCATTTCGCACGGGACCCCCGCCTGCGCACCGACGGGCTGCTGGCGGTGCTGCACAGCGACGGGGTGGCCATGGAGGGAGCCGAGCAGCGGGTGTCGGCGCAGCTCGCCGACACCGAGGTGGCCCGACATCTGGAGACCGAACTGGGTGCGCCGGTGCTGTTCTCCCAGCGGATCCTGAGCTCCGCGGACGGCCCCATCGACGTACTGCACAGCTGGTACCGCGGTGATCTGTACGAATGGCGTTCACGCCTGGACATCAGGAGTGACGGTGGCGTGGTCATGGTGCCCGAGGAAAGCTGACGCCCTGCACGCCGGATAAGGCAGGAATACGAGAAAGCGCACCTTCTCCAGCTTTCTGGAAAGGGTGTGCGGGTTCGGCGCTGCCTTTTCCGGTGATTTCTACGACGTTTTCGATGACCCGGTACCGGGTGTCCGAATCAGAGGAGTGGAGGAAATATGACGACGGTGGAAAACCGAATCGATTCCCTGGCCGATTCCTCGGCCAATTCACCGGCCGATTCACCGGCGGACTTCTACGAAAGGCTGGCCGGGGCGCATGTGGTGCCGCTGTGGCGGGTCCCGGGCACGGACGCTCCGGAGCCCGAACCGGCCGAGGTCCCGCACGTGTGGCGCTGGCGGGAGCTGATCCCCCTCATGGAGGAGGCGGGCCGCACCATCGACCTGGGCAGCGAGGCGGAGCGCCGGGCGCTCAACGGCGTCAACCCCGCCCGCCAGTGGGGCACGACGCACACCATGGTCGCCGGCTACCAGCTGGTCCTGCCGGGTGAGGAGGCCACCGCGCACCGGCACACCCCCGCCGCGGTCCGGCTGATGCTCGCCGGCCGGGGGCACACCACCGTCGAGGGCGAGCCGGTGCTGATGGAGCCCGGCGACCTGGTCCTCACCCCCGGATGGAACTGGCACGACCACCGCAACGCGGGCGACGAGCCCATGATCTGGCTCGACGGCCTCGACGTTCCCTTCGTCCGCGGCCTCAACGCCCAGTTCTACGAGGACTACGAGGACAAGCGGATGCAGCCGGCGCGGGTCGCCGAGGACGACAGCGTGGCGCGGTACGGCGCCGGCATCGTACCGGCCGGCCCGCGGACCGGCCGGGCGCACTCGCCCCTGATGAAGTACTCCTACGCCACCACCCTGGAGAGTCTGGAGCGGCTGCGGGAGTCGGAGGGCGACCCGGAGCACGGGGTCACCGTCGAGTACACCGATCCGCAGACCGGCGGTCCGGTGATGCCCACCCTGGGCTGTGCCGCGCAGCTGCTGCCGGCCGGGCGCCGCACCCGCCGTCGCCGGCACACCTCCAGCACGGTGTTCTGCGTGACCCGGGGCTCGGGCCACAGCGTGATCGGCGGCCGACGCTACGACTGGGATCAGAACGACTTCTTCGTCGTCCCCTCCTGGACCTGGTACGAGCACGTCGCGGCGGACGGAAGCCCGGACGTCACCCTGTTCGCCATGAGCGACCGGCCGATGCTCGAACCCTTCGGTCTCTACCGCGAACAGCTCGCCTGACCCATGACGACTCCGAGGAAAGAGGTCCCCATGGCCGGCCCGGAAAGCAGGCCGCACGTTCTCGTGATCGGCGGCGGAATCGGTGGCTTCACCACAGCCCTGGCGTGCGCCAGGCGCGGTATGTCGGTGTACGTCCTGGAACGCGCGCCGGAGATCAAGGAGATCGGCGCCGGGCTGCAACTCGGCCCGAACGCCGGCCGGCTGCTCGGCGAACTCGGCGTGCTGGACAGCGTGCTGCGCACCGCCGTGCTCCCGGAACGGTTCGTGATCCTGGACGCCTACACGGGCCGGGAGATCTACCAGGCACGGTTCGGGCAGGCGCTCGCCGAGCGGTTCGGCGCGCCGTACACGGTGATGCACCGCGCCGACCTGCTCGACACGCTGCTCCAGAGCAGCCTCGCCACCGGCCTGGTGACGGCGTTCACCGGCAAGGAGGTCGTCGGCGTCGAACAGGACGCCCGCGGCGCCACCGTCACCTGCGCCGACGGGTCGACCCACTCGGCCGACGTCGTCATCGGCGCCGACGGCCTGCGGTCCGCCGTCCGCCGCGAGGTGCTCGACGACAGCGAGCCGGCCGTCTCCCGGTACGCCATCTACCGCGGCCCCGGACCCCGCCCCGAGGGGGTGGAGGACGCGGTCACCCTGTACGCGGGCGACGGGCTGCACCTGATGCAGTACCCGATCCAGGGCGGCGAACTGCTCAACAGGGTGGCCTCGTTCCGCAGCGACCGCGGTGCGCCGGGCAGCGACACCTGGGCCACCCCGGAGGAGCTCTTCGAGAAGTTCGCCGACACCTGCGACCCCGTGCGGGAGGCGCTGCACCACCTGGACCTCGGCAAGCGGTGGGAGCAGTTCGACAGAAAGCCCATGCCCGGCTGGGCCCAGGGACGCGTCGCGCTGCTGGGCGACGCCGCCCACCCCATGCGCCAGTACCTCGCACAGGGCGCCGGCCAGGCCATGGAGGACGCCGTCGCGCTCGCCGCCGCCCTCGCCGCCAGCCCGGACGAGCCGGTCACGGCGCTCAAGGAGTACGAGGAGAACCGCTTCCCGAGGGCCGCCGCAGTGCAGCGCAACACCCGCTTCTTCGGGGAGATGGTCCACCTGGGCGGCGTCGGCGCGGTCCTGCGCGACTTCGCGTTCAGCTCCCTGACAGCGGACGACTACTCGCTCGCCGAGTGGCTCTACGGCACCGGCGGGGCGCCCGCCCCGCAGCCGCCCGCCCGGCTCGACTTCTACACCGAGGGGCGATGAAGTGACCATCGACCTGACCGTGGCCTGCGGGCCCTACGACCGCACGGCGGCGCTCGCCGACGGCCGGGTGCGCGTCCCCGGAGTAAACCTCACCTGGCTGCCCTTGAGCGCCGAGGAGATCTTCTTCCGGATGGCGCGGCACGGCGAGTTCTCCGCCTCCGAGATGTCGCTGTCCTCGTACACGCTGACGCTGGAGCGGGACCGGCCGTTCGTGGCGATCCCGGTGTTCCCCTCGCGCACCTTCCGGCACCACGCGGTGTACGTCCACGCCGACAGCGAATTCACCCACCCCGAGCAGCTCAAGGGGAAGACCGTCGGCATCCCCGAATACCAGATGACGGCCGCGGTGTGGATGCGGGGCATCTTCGACGAGCACTACGGGCTTCCGGTGGACTCGGTCTCCTACCGCACCGGTGGACTGCTGGAACCCGGCCGGACCGAGAAGCTGACCATCCACGTCCCCGGCGTGGACATCACGCCGATCGCAGAGGGGCAGAACCTCTCCGACATGCTGGAGGCCGGCGAGATCGACGCCCTCTACACCGCCCGGGTGCCCCGCCACTTCACCGACGGCACCCGCCGGGTGCGCCGGCTGTGGGCGGACCCTGCCGCCGCCGAGAAGGAGTACTTCGAGCGGACCGGCATCTTCCCGATCATGCACACCGTAGTGCTGCGACGCGACGTCTACGAGCGCAACCGCTGGCTCGCCAGGGCACTGACCGACGCCTTCCAGGAGGCCAAGGAACACGCAGACCGGGCGCTCGGCGAGACCGTCGCGCTGTCCGGGATGCTGCCGTGGGGCCATCTGGCGGCGCAGTCGGCACGAGACGTCATGGGCGAGGACATCTGGCCCTACGGCCTGGCGCCCAACCACGCCTGCCTGACGGCCTTCCTGCGCTACCTGCACGAGCAGGGGCTCACCGGACGGCTGCTGGCCCCCGAGGAACTGTTCGCCCCGGAGACCCACGAGAGCTTCGTCGTGTAGTGGGCGGCGCGCGAGCGCCGCATATGACCTACCCATTGGGAGACGCTGATGAGCAGCGGTGAGTTCGCAACGCTTCTGAGCCCCTTCGCCATCGGTGGCAAGACGGTCCGCAACCGGATCATGCTCACCACCCACAACCCGAAGATGAGCGAGGAGCGTTACCTGCAGTACCTGGAGACCCGGGTCGCGGGCGGGGTCGGGATGGTCGGCATACCGGTCCTGAACGAGACCATCTCGGCCCTGGCCTATGTCACGCCCGGCCAGCTCGACGGGATCTCCGCCCGGGACCTGGACGGCACCGCCGACCCCGAGACCGAGGAGGGCAGGGAGTTCTTCGACTCCCTCCTCCTGCCGCCGCTGCGGGCTCGCGCCGAGATCGCGCACCGGCACGGGGCGCTGGTCTTCGGCCAGGTGGCCAACCGCGGCTCCATCCGGCTGCCCGAGACCTTCCAGGCGATGGTCTCGCCCAGCGGCATACCGGACCCGCACGTGCGGGCCCAGCCGCGCGAGATGACCACCGGCGAAGTGGAGCGGGTGGTGCGGCTGTTCGCCCGGTCCGCCTCGCGCATCCAGCGGGGCGGGCTCGACGGCGTCGAGGTGCACGCCACCCACGGCTACCTGGTCGAGCAGTTCCTCTCGCCGTCCACCAACCGTCGCACGGACCGCTACGGCGGCTCACTGGACAACCGGATGCGCTTCCTGACTGAGGTGCTCGAGGCGATCCGCGAGGAGTGCGGAGCGGACTTCCCCATCGGGATGCGCATCAGCGGCCTCCAGGCCCACCCCGGCGGGCTGACCACGGACGACATCGCGGCCGTCGTCAAGACCGTGGAGTCCTCCCTGGCCTACGTCAACATCACGGCCGGGACGATCGGCGCCCTGCACGACGGCGTGGTGCTCCCCTACGTCGCCTCCAGCCACTACGAGCCCGGCTTCAACGCGGACGCCGCGGCCACCGTCCGGGAGGCGGTCTCCGTGCCGGTGATCCTCACAGGCCGGATGAACGACCCCGCGCTGATGGAGGACGTGCTCCGCAGCGGTGTCGCGGACCTGGTGGGCACCACCCGTGCCCTGATCGCCGACCCGGAGTTCGTGAAGAAGACCGCGGCCGGGCGGGCGGACCGCATCCACAAGTGCATCGGCATCAACGAATGCCACTACCCCGACCGGGTCTCCTCCTGCCCGGTGAACCCGTGGGCGGGCCGGGAGCGCGAGCTGGACGTGCCTGCTCCCACCCGGCGCAAGCGGGTCCTGGTGGTGGGCGGTGGCCCCGCCGGCCTGATGTGCGCCCGCACAGCGGCGAGCCGGGGCCACTCGGTGGTGCTGGCGGAGAAGAAGGAGACGCTGGGCGGCAAGATCACCCTGCTCTCCCGTGACCCGCACCGCCGCGAGATGGCCTCGCTGATCGACGACCTCACCCGGGAGGTGGCGGAGGCCGGGGTAGAGGTGCGGCTCGGTTTCGAGGTGACCCCCGAGTCCGTGGCCGAGATCACGCCGGACACGGTGGTCGTCGCCACCGGCGCGCTCCCGGCCCTCCCGGACCTCCCCGGCCTGGAGGAAACCCGCACCTACACCGCCCTGGACATCCTCGACACGGACCTCACGGAGCTGGGTGAGAACGTGCTGGTCGTCGGCGGCCTCAACGACCACCTCGCGCCGCTGGCCGCCGCCGACCTGCTGGCCGGCCACGGCAAGAAGGTCGTGCTGCTGTCGGAGTGCATCCTGCCCGGTCAGGCCGCCGAGCCGTCGATCCTGCACCTGCTGACGAAGCGGCTGCTGGAGAAGCACGTACGGATCGAGGCGCTCACCCAGCTGGTGAAGGGGGGAGCACGCCCGCAGGTGCGCAACGTCTTCTCCGGGGAGACCTCCGACATCGGCGCCTTCGACTCGGTGGTGTTCGCCACCGGCGCCGAGCCGGTCGACTTCCCCGAGACCGGCGGCGAGTTCTACCGCATCGGCGACTGCCTGGCGCCGCGACGGCTGGTGCATGCCACGCTCGACGGCGCCCGTATCGGCTCCCGTCTCTGAGGGGGCGCCGGAAGGCGGGCAGGGGTCTGGCGATCCCTGCCCGCCTTCCGGCGCCGGCCGGATCAGCCCTCCGTGAGATGTCTTGGTGATGGCGACGCTGCCGGCGTCAGGCTCGAAGTTCTCCGTAGGGCGTTGGAGGTGGGGGGCGTCGGCTCGACCGGTGCTTCCCGGCCAGAGTCTTCAGCATCGACGTCTCCATGACCCACCGGAGACGGCCCAGGCGGAACTGAGCTGCCCCGAGTTTCGTGGAGTTCGCGATCGTGTGATCAAGCGGTCTGCGGGACTTGCTCCTGTCTCGTCCAGTACGTCTGTTCGTACTCGTCGGGGGGCACGTAGCCGAGGGCGGAGTGGAGCCGTTCACCGTTGTACCACGCGACCCACTGGAAGACGGTCCGCTCGACCTCGTCGAAGTCCCGCCACGGACCCTGATGGTCGATCAATTCGGCCTTGAACGTGCCGTTCAAGGCCTCGGCCATCGCATTGTCTACGAGTCCGCGACGGAGCCGACCGACGCCGAGGCGCCGACCTCGGCGAGACGCTCCGTATACCGAATGGACATGTATTGCGACCCGCGGTCGCTGTGATGCATGAACCGGTCGGAGGCGGCACCGTGCCAGTGCTCTTCGCCGGGCGGGCAGCTGACGGTTTCCCCGGGGTGTGCTTCGAGGACGGTGCCGTCGCGGGTGCCGATCAGGGCGATGCCGGAGACGGCCAGCGGAAGGGCCACAGGTCCGATCCGCGCACGCAGGTGACAGCGGTGCGGATGATCGCGTCGGTGGGCTGGAGGATCTTCGGGTCGTCGAGCGTCTCGAAGCGGACGTCGCCGGGGGCGTGGATCACTGCTCCGCGCATGAGGGTGGTTCCTTACGTGCTGAGGGGACGGGCAGCAGGCGCCCGCGTGAAGTCGGCCGGGGCACCCGAGTGTGCCCTGCCACTTCCGGGCAACCGCTCCTCCACACGTACAGCGAGTCACGGGTGAGGGATGTACCGGCAGTACATCGCTCCGGCAGCACTCGGCCCGTACGGTCGAGACATGGACAACCGCGATGAGGTCCGCGAGTTCCTGACCTCGCGGCGAGCCAGGATCACCCCGGAGCGGGCCGGGCTGCCGGGCGGGTCCCGGTGCCGCGTGCCGGGACTGCGCAGAGGCGAGGTCGCCGCGCCGGCTGACATGAGCGTGGAGTACTACGCGAAGCTGGAGCGGGGCAGCCTCGCTGGCGGCTCTCCGGCCGTCCTGGAAGCCGCCGCCCGCGCAGCAGCCCACGACGAGCTGAGAGCGGTGCGATCGTGAGTCGGATCCTGGTGACAGGCTCTGCCGACGGGCTGGGGCGGGCCGCGGCAGACGCACTGCTGTCCGCCGGCCACGAAGTCGTGGTGCACGCCCGCAATGAGGAGCGCGCGGCCGGCGTGCAGGGACTGGTCGACCGCGGGGCGGGCCTGGTCCTGGGCGATTTCGCGGATCGTGACGTGGTGCGGCGCATCGCCGCCGAACTCAACGAGGCCGCACCGCTCGATGCCGTGATCCACAATGCCGGCGTATGGAGCGGGCCTGCGGTCATGCCGGTCAACATCATCGCCCCGTACCTGCTCACGGCCCTGCTGCGCGGGCCGCGTCGGCTGGTCTACTTGAGCAGCGGCTCGCACTACCAGGGGCGGATCTTCCTCAACGGCATCGACTGGCAAGGTGACCAGCCCGGCTCGTACGCCGACAGCAAGCTGTTCCTCACCACGCTCGCAGCCGCGGTGGCCCGCCTGCGCCCCGGAGTACTGAGCAATGCCGTGGACCCGGGCTGGGTGCCCACCAAGATGGGCGGCCCCGGCGCGCCGGACGATCTCGAGCTCGGTCACCGGACGCAGGCGTGGCTGGCCTCCAGCGATGACCCGCAGGCACTGACCAGCGGCGGCTACTGGTACCACCAGCAACGTCAACAGCCGCACGCCTCGGTGCTCGACGAGAACTTCCAGGACCGTCTCCTGCACACGCTGGGCGAAGAGACGGGCACCGCCCTCGCCTGACCGGCGACGCACGTCCACGCGGTGCGCTGGTGAACGCGGGCTCGGGCACGCCGCTGATCGGCGCGTCCGGGGCGGTCGCGGGGGTGCCGGGCGCGTATCTGGTGCTGTATCCGAAGGCGCGCGTCTGGGTGCTGGTGCCGTTCCTGATCTTCCTGCCGCTGCGGCTGCAGGCCTGGATCGTGCTGGGCCGGTGGTTCGTGCTGCAGGCGGTGTACTCGTCCGGCGCGGGCGTCACCGACGCCGGAACGGTGGCGTACGTGGCGCATGTCGTGGGCTTCGTGGCCGGCATGCTGATCGCCTGGCCGCTGCGCCCCGGCACTCCCCCGCCGCCGGAGCCGCGCGGCCTGCTGTTCGGCAGGCGGGCACGGCCCCGGCACCCGTGGTGAGTGCCCCGCGTGGTCAGCGGGCGGTGACGGTGTGGACGTGGTCGACGAGGCGGGTCAGCGCGTCGGCGTCGGTGTTCGGCATGACACCGTGACCCAGGTTGAAGACGTGGCCCTCGAGACCCTCGGCCGCGGCCAGCACCTCGCGGGTCTTCGCCTCCACCGCCTCCGTGCCGGCGAACAGCACGGTCGGGTCGAGGTTGCCCTGGAGCGCCTTGCCGGGGCCGACCCGGCGGACGGCCTCGTCCAGCGGGACGCGCCAGTCGACGCCGACGACGTCCGCGCCGGCCTCGCCCATCAGGCCGAGGAGTTCACCGGTGCCGACGCCGAAGTGGATGCGGGGGACGCCGTAGCCGGACACCGTGTCGAGGACCTTGGCCGAGGCGGGCAGCACCGAGCGCCGGTAGTCGGCCGGGGCGAGCGCGCCGGCCCAGGAGTCGAACAGCTGGACCGCGGAGGCGCCGGCCTCGATCTGCACGGTGAGGAACGCGGCGGTGATGTCCGCGAGGCGGTCGAGGAGGTCGGCCCAGAGCTCCGGGTCGCCGTACATCATCGCCTTGGCGTTCTCGTAGGTGCGGGACGGGCCGCCCTCGACGAGGTAGCTGGCGAGGGTGAACGGGGCGCCCGCGAAGCCGATCAGCGGGGTGGAGCCCAGCTCGGCGGTCAGCAGGCCGTACGCCTCGGTGACGTAGGAGACGTCCTCCGGGGTGAGGTCGCGCAGCCGGGCCAGGTCGGCGCGGGTGCGGAAGGGCTGCTCGACGACGGGGCCGACACCGGGCTTGATGTCGAGGTCGATACCGATGGCCTTGAGCGGGACGACGATGTCGCTGAAGTAGATCGCCGCGTCGACGTTGTGCCGGCGCACCGGCTGGAGCGTGATCTCGGCGACGAGGTCGGGGCGCATGCAGGAGTCGAGCATCGCGATGCCCTCGCGCACCTTGCGGTACTCCGGCAATGAGCGGCCCGCCTGCCGCATGAACCACACCGGAGTGTGCGGCACCGGCTCACGCCGGCACGCCTTGAGGAAGGCACTGTCGTACGTCTGGGTCGGCTGCTTGCCCCGGGGGCTGACATTGGCACTCACCCGGCCAGTCTCGCATGGTCGGCCGACGGCCCCGCACCGCAGGTCACCCGGGCATCGCGGCCCGCGCCACGTCGGGCACCGCGTCCGCGCCACGCCGGTGCGACACGATCCGGCCACCGTTGCCCGCCCCGGGTGTCCCTCCCCGCGCCGGGGCCCGCTTCCGCTTAACCTTCCCCGCATGGCTGCGGCTCAGGGACGACTGTCGGACGGCACGGGCGGAATGGACGAAGCGAAGGACACCGATGCGGATCTCGGGGGCGGGGGCACGGCACCCCCGTTGCCCTTCCGGACCGCCGTCGAGGGGTTGCGGGGCGCGCGGCTCCGGCCGCAGATCGAAGTGGAGACCACCCCGGCGCCCAAACGGCTCGCCCCGTACGCGTACGCGCTGGAGGCGGCGGTCGTGGACGGCGACCAGGACCTGGCCGACGGCCGGCTGGTGCTGCTGCACGACCCGGCCGGACACGATGCCTGGCAAGGGACCTTCCGGCTGGTGACGCTGGTACGCGCGGAACTGGAGCCGGAGATGGCGGCGGATCCGCTGCTTCCGGAGGTGTGCTGGTCCTGGCTGACCGGTGCGCTCGCGGCGCGCGGTCTGACGTACGGCGAGCCGAGCGGCACGGTCACGCGGGCGAGTTCGCACTACTTCGGCGGGCTGTCCGAGCGCCCTGCCGCCTCGCAGATCGAGATCCGCGCCTCGTGGACGCCGGGTGAGGGCAGGGGCGGGGTGCCGGACGCGGCCACGCATCTGATGTCGTGGTGCGATCTGCTGGCGCAGGTCGCCGGGCTGCCGCCGGCCGCTCCGGGGGACGCGTCGGTGGTGACGCTGCCGCAGCGCAGGGGGCCGCAGTCACGCTGAGCCCGCCGTCCCGCTGAGCCCGCCGCAGGCACGGAACCTGCGGCCCTTGCCGTGCCGAGCCCCTCGTGGGGCTTCCGGCGATCCTCCGGACCGGTCTTCGGACCGGTCTCTTTGTCGTTCCCGGGCCGGTGACCGGTCCGGTCAACGGGCCGGTCACCGAGGCGGTTACTGAACAGGTCACCGGGGCGCTCACGGACCGGTCTCTTTGTCGATCTCCTCGGCCTCCCCCCTTGTCGATCTTCTCCGGATCTCTTTGACGACCTTTTTGGGGATCTCTTTGTCGATACGACCACTTCCGGAAGCGTTGCGACGCGGACCGAAACCGTTCGATCTTCGAATGATCGACCGCATGTCCGAATTGCGCAGATTTTTACTCACCGGATCGTGATCATTCTCTAAAGGAGACCGGGTTTGCTGCCGAAGACGACAGTGACCTTGAAAGCACGGTTGAGCCCGGCCTCACCCCACGAGCCGGCCCCGTCCCGCCGCCACCCCAGGAGGCCTGGTGTCCGTTCTCCTCGAGCAGCCTGCAAGCCTGGTCGCCTACCGCCCGAACAAGCCGACCGCCATGGTGGTCGTGGCCGACCCCCGCGTCCGCTCCACCGTCACCCGCCATCTGTGGGCGCTCGGTGTACGCGACGTGATCGAGGCCTCGTCCGTCGCTGAGGCTCGTCCCCGCATCGGCAACCCCCGCGACATCTGCGTCGCCGACGTCCATCTGCCGGACGGTTCCGGCCTCACCCTCCTCTCGGAGACCCGGGCCGCAGGCTGGCCCAACGGCCTCGCCCTGTCCGCCGCCGACGACATCGGCGCCGTGCGCAACGCCCTCGCCGGCGGAGTGAAGGGCTACGTCGTCACCGGCACCCGCACCAACCTCGGGCTCCCCTCCCGCCCCGGTGCCGCCCCCATCGGCGGCGCCCGTCTGCACCGCCGCCCTCCGGGTGCCCCGAGCCACCCGGGCGGCTACCGCGAACTGTCCGGCCGTGAGGTCGAGGTGCTGCGGCTGGTGGCGGAGGGGCAGTCGAACAAGGCCATCGGCGTCTCGATGGGTCTGTCCGCGCTGACCGTCAAGAGCCACCTCGCCCGCATCGCCCGCAAGCTCGGTACGGGCGACCGCGCCGGGATGGTCGCGGTCGCCCTGCGCACCGGCATCATCCACTGACCCCCGCGGCACCGACCTCCGCGGCCGCGCCTCCTCCTTCCCCTCCTCCTTCCCCTCCTCCGTCCCTTTCCTCCCTTCTCCCCCGCCCTCCGATCCGCTTCCCTGCGGCCGGGCACGCACCGGCCTGACTTGTTTACGACCCCCTGGAGCCCGCCGCCGGAACGTTCCGTCGGCGGGCCCCTTCGCGGCATGGATACTCTTGACAGGTGACCGACGCCCACGACACCGCAGCAGACAGTGCCCTGCGAACCACCGGAGGCGCCCCTCCGGACGACGACGGATCTTCTGCTACGGAGGCGCCGATCCCCTTGCTCGAACCGCGCGAGGGCATTCCGCCCGTGATCACGGACGACGCCGCGCTCGCCGAGGTGATCGCCGCCTTCGCCGCGGGCACCGGCCCCGTCGCCGTCGACGCCGAGCGGGCCTCCGGCTACCGCTACGGCCAGCGCGCCTACCTCGTCCAACTGCGCCGCGAGGGCGCCGGGTCCGCGCTGATCGACCCCGTCGCCTGCCCCGACCTGTCGGGCCTGGGCGAGGCGCTGTCAGGCGTCGAGTGGGTGCTGCACGCCGCCACGCAGGACCTGCCCTGCCTGCGCGAGATAGGGATGCTGCCCACCCGCCTCTTCGACACCGAGCTGGCCGGCCGCCTCGCCGGTTTCCCCCGCGTCGGGCTCGGCGCGATGGTCGAGAACGTGCTCGGTTTCGTCCTGGAGAAGGGCCACTCCGCCGTCGACTGGTCCACCCGCCCGCTGCCCGAACCCTGGCTGCGGTACGCCGCCCTCGACGTCGAGCTCCTGGTCGACCTGCGGGACGCCCTGGAGAAGGAACTGGACCGGCAGGGCAAGCTGGAGTGGGCGTGGCAGGAGTTCGACGCGATCGCGTCCGCACCGCCGCCGGAGCCCCGGAAGGATCCCTGGCGGCGCACCTCCGGCATGCACAAGGTGCGCCGGCGCCGGCAGATGGCCGTCGTACGGGAGCTGTGGCAGACCCGGGACCGGATCGCGCAGCGCCGGGACGTCTCCCCGGGCAAGGTGCTCTCCGACGCGGCCATCGTCGAGGCCGCTCTCGCCCTGCCGGCCAACGCGCACGCCCTGGCCGCGCTGAACGGGTTCGGGCCACGGGCGGGGCGGCGTCAGCTGGACCAGTGGCAGGCGGCCGTGGACCGGGCGCGGGCACTGAGCGAGGCGCAGCTGCCGCAGCCCGGCCAGCCGGTGACCGGTCCCCCGCCGCCGCGCGCCTGGGCGGACAAGGACCCGGTGGCCGCCGCCCGGCTGTCCGCGGCCCGCGCGGGAGTGAGCGCGCTCGCCGAGCGGTTGAACATGCCGCAGGAGAACCTGATCACCCCGGACACGGTACGGAGGGTGTGCTGGGAACCGCCGCAGCCCGCCGGCCCGGAGTCCGTCGCGGCTGCGCTGGCGGGGTACGGGGCGCGGCCGTGGCAGGTGGAGCAGGTGACGCCGGTCCTCGTCACCGCGCTGGCCTCCGGCGGTTCCGAAGTCGCCTGAGCGCGGTGGGACCCGCCGGTCCCGCCGCCCGCGGCGGTGCCGTTCCCCTGTCCTACTTCGTCGCCCCCTCATGAAACCGTTGTAGTTGACTTCCTCCCCCGCCTGAAGGCGGGGGCATCCGCGAGAGGAATCAGATGAAGCGCTGGAGGGTCAGGAAGACGATCAGGGTGGGGAGGATGACCAGGATCGCGCCTGCCGAGATGGTTTCCCAGTGGGCTCCGAAGGGGCCCTTGAAGCGGAACAGGGACGTCGAGATCACGCCAAGATCTTCGGAGGGCATGTAGAGGAAGGGGATGGAGAAGTCGCTGTAGACGTTGATCCCCTTCACGATCACCACCGTCGTGATCGCCGGTCTGAGGAGCGGGAGGATCACCTTCCGGTAGACCGTGAACGCGTTGGCGCCGTGCCGCCTCGTCCAGGGAGACGGGGATGGAGCGGATGAACTGCAGGAAGATGTAGATCGACACGATGTCCGTGCCCATGTAGAGGGCGATCGGCGCCCACAGGCTGTCGAACATGCCGAAGCTGTTGACGATCCGGAAGGTCGCCACCCGGGTGGTCACGCCGGGGACGAGCGCGGCGAGCAGGAACAGGGCGACGACCGGTTTCCGGAAGCGGAAGGTGAAGCGGTCGATCGCGTACGCCGTCATCGAACCGATGAGGACGGTGCCGCCGACGGCGACGACCAGGATGACCGCCGTGTTGCCGAAGGCGGAGAGCATCCGGCCGTCCTGGAACGCGGTGACGTAGTTGCCGAGGTTCAGCGGGTCGTCGGGCGGGGCGGGGGCCCCGGCCCGTTCCGCGCCGTACGGCGACTCGCCCGGCGGTGTGACCTTCACCGCTCGGCGGCACAGGACTGGGCAGCTACATTACCCACAAGTAGCATAGGCTCTGAGCGCGCGCTCAGCGCAACGCAGCAGTGCCATCCCGCACCCTGGAGGAGAGCCATCGTGCCTCGTACCGTCAGGGACGTCGTCTTCGTCGACGGCGTCCGCACCCCGTTCGGCAAGGCGGGCCCGAAGGGCATCTACCACGAGACCCGGGCCGACGATCTCGTGGTGAAGGCGATCCGGGAGCTGCTGCGCCGCAACCCCGGACTCGACCCGAAGAAGATCGACGAGGTCGCGGTCGCCGCGACCACGCAGATCGGCGACCAGGGCCTGACCATCGGCCGTACCGCCGGCATCCTCGCGGGCCTGCCCACCACGGTCCCGGGTTACTCCATCGACCGCATGTGCGCGGGCGCCCTGACCGCCGTGACCACGGTGGCCGGCTCCGTCGCCTTCGGCGCGTACGACGTCGCCATCGCGGGCGGAGTCGAGCACATGGGCCGCCACCCGATGGGCGAGGGCGTCGACCCGAACCCGCGGCTGGTCTCCGAGAAGCTGGTCGACGAGTCCGCCATGTTCATGGGCATGACGGCGGAGAACCTGCACGACCGCTACCCGACGATCACCAAGCAGCGCGCCGACGAGTACGCGGTCCGCTCGCAGGAGAAGGCCGCCAAGGCGTACGCCGACGGCAAGATCCAGGCCGACCTGGTACCGGTCTCGGTGCGCCGCACCAACGCAGAGGCGGGCGAGACGGGCTGGGGCCTGGTCACCGCCGACGAGCCGATGCGCCCCGGCACCACCCTGGAGAACCTGGCCGGTCTCAAGACGCCGTTCCGCGTCCACGGCCGGGTCACCGCCGGTAACGCGGCCGGTCTGAACGACGGCGCCACCGCCTCGGTCATCGCCTCCGAGGACTTCGCCCGCGAGAACGGGCTGCCGGTCAAGATGCGTCTGGTCTCCTACTCCTTCGCGGGTGTGGAGCCGGAGGTCATGGGCTACGGCCCGATCCCGGCGACGGAGAAGGCACTGGCCCAGGCGGGGCTGTCCATCTCCGACATCGGCCTGTTCGAGATCAACGAGGCCTTCGCCGTCCAGGTGCTGGCCTTCCTGGAGCACTACGGCATCGCCGACGACGACGCGCGCGTCAACCAGTACGGCGGCGCCATCGCCTTCGGCCACCCACTGGCCTCCTCCGGCGTCCGCCTGATGACGCAGCTGGCCCGCCAGTTCGAGGAGCAGCCGCACGTCCGCTACGGCCTGACCACCATGTGCGTCGGCTTCGGCATGGGCGCGACGGTCATCTGGGAGAACCCGCACTTCGAGGGGGACAAGTGAGCACCACCGCCGAACTGTTGAAGGGCGCGGCCGCGCTCTTCCCGGACGAGGTCGTCACGACGGCCCACGTACGCCATTTCGAACTGCCCCTGGGCGCCGGGCGCTTCGCCCTGATCACGCTCGACAACGGGCTGGACCACACCAAGCCGACCACCTTCGGCCCGCAGTCGCTGGCGAACCTGGACGCCGCCATCGACCAGGTCGAGAAGGAGGCCGCGGACGGCACGATCGTCGGTGTCGGCATCACCGGCAAGCCGTTCATCTTCGCCGTCGGCGCCGACCTCAAGGGCGTCGAGCAGCTGAAGGAGTGGGACCACGCCCACGCCATCGGCAAGGGCGGCCACGACGTCTTCAAGCGGCTCTCGAAGCTCGCCGTCCCGACCTTCGCGTACTACAACGGCGCGGCCATGGGCGGCGGCGTCGAGGTCGGCCTGCACTGCGCCTACCGCACGGTGTCGTCGGCCATCCCCGCCTTCTCCCTGCCCGAGGTCTTCCTCGGCCTGGTTCCCGGCTGGGGCGGCTGCGCCCTCCTGCCGAACCTGATCGGCGCCGAGAAGGCCGTCTCGGTGATCATCGAGAACAGCCTCAACCAGAACAAGCAGCTCAAGGGCAAGCAGGTCTACGAACTCGGCATCGCGGACGCGATCTTCGAGGGCGCGGACTTCCTGGAGCAGTCGCTGATCTGGACGGCGGCCGTCCTCAAGGGCGAGATCGTCGTCGAGCGCCCGGTGATCGACCGCGGCGAGGCCTGGGACCAGGCCGTCGCCAAGGGCCGGTTCATCGCCGACTCCAAGGTGCACGGCGCCGCCCCGGCCGCCTACCGGGCGCTGGACATCATCGCCGCCGCCAAGGACGGCGACCTCCAGCAGGGCTACGACGCCGAGGACAAGGCGCTCGCCGACCTGATCATGGGCGGTGAACTGCGCTCCGGTCTCTACGCGTTCAACCTGGTGCAGAAGCGCGCCAAGCGCCCCGCCGGCGCCCCGGACAAGAACCTGGCCCGTCCGGTCACCAAGGTCGGTGTCGTCGGCGCCGGCCTGATGGCCTCACAGCTCGCGCTGCTGTTCCTGCGCCGCCTCGAGGTACCGGTCGTCCTGACCGACATCGACCAGGAGCGCATCGACAAGGGTGTGGGCTACGTCCACGCCGAGATCGACAAGCTGCTCGGCAAGGGCCGCATCAACCAGGACAAGGCCAACCGCCTCAAGGCGCTGGTCACCGGTGTGCTGGACAAGGCCGAGGGCTTCGCGGACGCCGACTTCGTCATCGAAGCGGTCTTCGAGGAGATGGGCGTCAAGCAGCAGGTGTTCGCCGAGGTCGAGGCGGTCGCTCCGGCGCACGCGATCCTCGCCACCAACACCTCCTCGCTGTCGGTGTCGGAGATGGCGTCGAAGCTGAAGAACCCCGAGCGGGTCGTCGGCTTCCACTTCTTCAACCCGGTCGCGATCCTGCCGCTCCTCGAGATCGTCCGCGGCGAGCAGACCGACGACGCCTCGCTGGCGACGGCGTTCGCGGTGGCCCGGAAGCTGAAGAAGACCGCGGTGCTGGTCAAGGACGCCCCGGCGTTCGTCGTGAACCGCATCCTGACCCGCTTCATGGGCGAGATCCAGAACGTCATCGACGAGGGCACCCCCGTCGAGACCGCCGAGAAGGCCGTCGAGCCGCTCGGTCTGCCGATGTCCCCGCTGGTCCTCCTCGAGCTGGTCGGCCCGGCGATCGGTCTGCACGTCTCCGAGACGCTCAACCGGTCCTTCCCGGACCGCTTCACCGTCTCGCCGAACCTCAAGGCGGTCGTCGAGGCCGGCAAGCGCGGCTTCTACGTCTACGACAGCGGCAGGCCGGAGCTGGACCCCGAGGTCGCCGCGCTGCTCAAGCAGGGCGACACCGTCCTCACCGAGGAGCAGGTGCGGGCCCGGGTGCTCGACGCGGTGGCGCAGGAGATCGGGCTGATGCTCGACGAGGGCGTCGTCGCCGAGGCCCAGGACATCGACCTGTGCCTGATCACCGGCGCCGGCTGGCCCTTCCACCTGGGCGGCATCACGCCGTACCTGGACCGTGAGGGCGTCTCCGAGCGCGTCAACGGCAAGCGGTTCCTGGCCCCGGGCGTGGCGAGCGTTCCCGCCTGACCGGCAGGTCCTGAAGGAGGGGGCGGGCCGCACGGAGACGATCCGTGCGGCCCGCCCCCTCTTTCGTTCCGTGGGAGCCTGGCCGCATGGAGAACAGCGCCGCCCTGCTCGTGATCGTCGACGCCGCCAACGTCGTCGGGTCGGTGCCCGACGGCTGGTGGCGGGACCGCCGCGGTGCCGCCGAACGCCTGCGCGACCGCTTGGCGTCGGACGGCCTGCCGGGCCGGTCCGGGCCGGTGGAGATCGTCCTGGTCGTCGAGGGGGCGGCCCGCGGGGTGGAGTCCGTCCCGGGCGTCCGGGTGGAGGCCGCCCCGGGCAGCGGCGACGACCACATGGTCGCCCTGGCGGCCGGCGCCGGCGACCGCCCCGTCCTGGTCGTCACGGCCGACCGCGAACTGCGCCGCAGGGTGACGGCCCTGGGGGCGGACGTCACCGGCCCGCGGTCCGTGCCCCGCTGAGGCCCGTGGCCCCGCCCGCCGCACCGGGGACCTCGGTACAGCGGGCGTCCGCCTCCGTCCGCCTCCGTCCGCTCCGTCCACTCCTGCTCGCCGGTGCCCGGGCCCGGTCGCTGGTGGACCGGGCGGGCGGAGTGGGGCGGGGTGCGTCCGGTGGCCGGGCCGGCCGGTGCGAGGCGAAGGTCGAAGAGGTCCCTCGCCCGGGCCAGGAACTGCGTGCCCAGCGGCGGGTCCCGTCCGAAGCCGGTGACGCCGTGCGTGGCGTCCAGGCCGGCCGGAGTGGTTGCAGGGCACCCGGAAGGCCCACGGCACCTCCACATCGCTCGACGACGCCGGCGAGGCGGTCCTGATCGCGCGCGCACTGCCGCACCGCCCCGGTGCCACCGCGCCCAAGGCCGCTCGGTCACGGCCTGGGGGCGGCGGGCGCCGTCGAGGCGGCACTGACCGTGCTCACCCTCCGGCACCGCACGGTGCCGCCGATCGCGAACCCGCGGGCCCGGCGCCCGGGTTCGACATCGACCGCGTCACCGGGGAGCCCCGTCGGCAGGACGTCCGCGTCGCCGCCGGCCACTCCTTCGGCTTCGGCGGCCAACGATGTCGTCCTCGCTCCGGCCGGGGCCTCCTGACCGGCACCGCGCCTTGATCCGGTCCGGTCCGGACGAAGGACCCCGGCGGTTCGGGGCCGGGGTCCTTCGGTTCAGCGGGATTCCGGGCCGGACGGTTGGAGGGGCTCCTCCGGTTTCATCCCCTCGCCGCGGCCCAGGCGGCTGTGGCTGCGGCCGTAGAGGAAGTAGACGACGACGCCGATCACCATCCAGATGGCGAACCGCAACCAGGTCTCGGCGGGCAGGTTCAGCATCAGCCACAGCGAGGCGGCGACCGACAGGATCGGCAGGAACGGCACCCACGGGGTGCGGAAGGCCCGCGGCAGGTCGGGCCGGGTCCGGCGCAGGATGATCACGCTGAGCGCGACGATGACGAAGGCGAACAGCGTGCCGATGTTCACCAGTTCGGCGAGTTCCGTCAGCGGGGTGAAGCCGGCCAGGATCGCGATGATGACGCCGAGCAGGATGGTCGGCCGGTGCGGGGTCCTGAAGCGGGGGTGGACGCGGGAGAAGAAGCGGGGCAGCAGTCCGTCCCGGCTCATCGCGAAGAACACCCGGGTCTGGCCGAGCAGCAGGATCATGCAGACCGTGGTCAGGCCGACGGCGGCGCCGAAGCTGATGAAGCCCGCGTACCAGGGATGCCCGGTGGCCTTGAACGCGTCCGCGAGCGGGGCGTCCACGGACAGCTTGCTGTAGTGCTGCATGCCGGTGACGACGATCGACACGGCGACGTACAGCACGGTGCAGATGAACAGGGAGCCGAGGATGCCGCGGGGCATGTCCCGCTGCGGGTTCCTGGTCTCCTCGGCGGCCGTGGCGACGATGTCGAAGCCGATGAAGGCGAAGAAGACCACCGAGGCCGCGGTGAAGATGCCCATCACCCCGAAGTCGGACGGCGCCCAGCCGAACATGAGCTGGATGAGCGGTGAGTGGAGACCGTCACCGGCCTCGACGGGCTTCGCCTCGGGGATGAACGGGTCGTAGTTGTCGGCGGTGATGAAGAAGGCGCCGGCGACGATGACGACGAGGACGACGAGGACCTTGATGGCGACGACGATCGTGGTGACCCGCGCGGACAGCTTCATGCCGAGGACGAGGATGCCGGTGAGGACCAGCACCAGGGCGGCGGCCAGGATGTCGAAGCCGAAGACCTCGGCGCCGTCCCGGACACCGAGCGAGGCGGGCAGTTGCCAGCCCGCGTTGTCCAGCAGCGAGTGGATGTACCCGGACCAGCCGACGGCCACCACCGCCGTGCCGAGCGCGAACTCCAGCACCAGGTCCCAGCCGATGATCCACGCGGGCAGTTCGCCCAGGGACGCGTACGAAAAGGTGTAGGCGGAGCCCGCCACCGGGACGGTGGAGGCGAACTCGGCGTAGCAGAGCGCGGCGAGCGCGCAGACGACGCCGGCCACCACGAAGGCCAGGGCCACCGACGGCCCGGCGTTGTTCTTGGCGACCGTACCGGTGAGGACGAAGATGCCGGTGCCGATGATGACACCGACGCCGAAGACGGTCAGATCCAGCGCGGACAAGGACTTCTTGAGCGCGTGCTCCGGTTCCTCGGTGTCACGGATGGACTGCTCGACCTTCTTCGTCCGGAAGAGGGTGCTGCTCACGGGTACCTCCCACGCTGTGTCGTCCCCGACATGATCGAGAGGGGGCCTGGGTCTGCCTGACACATACCCGTCGTCCGCCCGGAGGGCGGGTTCAGCGGCGTCTGGTGCGTGCGATCGCAAGGCGCCGGAGCGTCCTCGTGGCGGAGCCACGTGGGCGTTTCGGCAACGCGGCGAGCGTGCGTGCCAGACGCCGCTGAGCAGGCGGGTATGTGTCAGGCAGACCCTAAACCGTGTGCCCCGGCACAGGCGCCTTCACGCGAACGGGTCGCCCGCACCACTCTTCACAGTGGCACAGGCGACCCGTTCGGGCGTATCGGCGGGAGGTGCAGGTTCAGTCGCGGACCTGCTCCACCGAGTCGGCGGCGGAGCGCGCGTATCCGCCGTCCAGCTTCGCGACCAGGCCGGTGACCTGGCGGGCGATGTCGGGGGCGGTGAGGCCGATCTCCGCCATCACCTCGGCGCGCGAGGCGTGGTCGAGGAAGCGCGGCGGGATGCCGAAGTCGCGCAGCGGCAGGTCGACGCCCGCGTCGCGCAGGGCCTGCGCGATCGTCGAACCGACCCCGCCGACGCGGGAGTTGTCCTCGACGGTGACGACGACGCGGTGCTTCTCGGCGAGCGGGGCCATGGCCTCGTCGACGGGCTTGACCCAGCGCGGGTCGACGACGGTGGTGGAGATGCCCTGCTTCTCGAGCAGGCCGGCGATCTCCAGGCACATCGGCGCGAGGGCGCCCACGGAGACCAGCAGCACGTCCGGGGTGTCGGTGCCGGGCTCGCGCAGTACGTCCATGCCGCCCACGCGGCCCACGGCCGGTACCGCGGGCCCGACGGCGCCCTTGGAGAAGCGGACCACGGTCGGCGCGTCGGTGACCTCGACGGCCTCGCGGAGCTGGGCGCGGACCTGGTCGGCGTCGCGCGGGGCGGCCAGCCGCAGGCCGGGGACGACCTGGAGGATCGACATGTCCCACATGCCGTTGTGGGAGGCGCCGTCGGTGCCGGTGATGCCGGCCCGGTCCAGGACGAAGGTGACGCCGCACTTGTGCAGGGCCACGTCCATCAGCACCTGGTCGAAGGCGCGGTTGAGGAAGGTGGCGTACACGGCGAAGACGGGGTGGACCCCGCCGTGGGCCAGGCCCGCCGCGGAGACGGCGCCGTGCTGCTCGGCGATGCCGACGTCGTAGACCCGGTCGGGGAACCGCTTGGCGAACCTGTCGAGGCCGACGGGCTGGAGCATGGCCGCGGTGATGGCGACGACGTCCTCGCGCTCCTCGCCGAGCTTGACCATCTCCTCGCCGAAGACGGACGTCCAGTCGGCGCCGGAGGAGGCGATCGGCAGGCCCGTGTCGGGGTGGATCTTGCCGACGGCGTGGAAGCGGTCCGCCTCGTCCGCCAGGGCGGGCTGGTAGCCGCGGCCCTTCTCGGTGAGGCAGTGCACGATCACGGGGCCGCCGAAGCCCTTGGCGCGGGTGAGGGCGGACTCCAGGGCCTCGATGTCGTGGCCGTCGATGGGGCCGACGTACTTCAGGCCCAGGTCCTCGAACATGCCCTGCGGGGCGATGAAGTCCTTCAGGCCCTTCTTGGCGCCGTGCAGGGTGTCGTAGAGCGGCCGGCCGACGACGGGGGTGCGCTCCAGGAGGTCCTTGGTGCGGGTCAGGAAGCGCTCGTAGCCGTCGGTGGTGCGCAGGGTCGCCAGGTGGTTGGCGAGGCCCCCGATGGTGGGCGAGTAGGAGCGCTCGTTGTCGTTGACGACGATGACGAGCGGGCGGTCCCTGGCGTCGGCGATGTTGTTCAGCGCCTCCCAGGCCATGCCGCCGGTGAGCGCGCCGTCACCGATGACGGCGACGACGTGGTCCCCGGTCCTCCTCAGCTGGTTGGCCTTGGCGAGGCCGTCGGCCCAGCCGAGGACGGTGGAGGCGTGGCTGTTCTCGATGACGTCGTGCTCGGACTCGGCCTGCGAGGGGTAGCCGGAGAGGCCGCCCTTCATCTTCAGCTTGGAGAAGTCCTGGCGGCCGGTCAGCAGTTTGTGCACGTAGGACTGGTGTCCGGTGTCCCAGAGCACTTTGTCCCTGGGGGATTCGAAGACGCGGTGCAGGGCGAGGGTGAGCTCCACCACGCCCAGGTTGGGGCCGAGGTGGCCACCGGTCTTGGAGACCGCCTCGACGAGGAAGGTGCGGATCTCCTCGGCCAGCCGGTCGAGCTCCTCCAGGGTGAGCCGGTCCAGATCGCGCGGTCCCCTGATACGGGTCAGCAGCGGCACCCGTGCCTCCTTGCAGTAGAGCTGATCGAGCTGTTGCCGGGCTCGTCGAGTCTAATGTTCCGGCCGGGCGCCCTGCGTCCGGGCGGTGCGTCGTACATCACGCCGTCGGTCCTGCCCATGATCGGACCGGGCCGGGTCCGTGCCGGACGGGCCCCGCAACTCCGTGCCGGACAGGCCCCGTGACACGGCTGTGCCCGGTACCGCACGGGTACCGGGCACAGGATGTCGCGGACGGTGCCGCGGCGGGAGCGGCTAGGCGCGGCCCGCTGTCTTCTGGGTCTTGCGGGTGACGGCGTCGATGACGACGGTCGCCAGCAGGACGCCACCGGTGATCATGTACTGGACCGGCGAGGCGATGCCCTCGAGGGCCAGGCCGTACTGGATCGAGACGATGACCATCACACCGAGCAGCGCGTCCCAGGTGCGGCCGCGGCCGCCGAAGAGGGACGTACCGCCGATCACGGCCGCGGCGATGACGTTCATCAGGAACTCACCGGTGCCCGCGCCCTGGTTGGCGGAGGCGATCTTCGAGGCGACGAAGAGGCCGCCGATCGCGGCGAAGGTGCCGGCGATCGCGAAGACCGAGATCCGGACCAGCTCCACGTTGATACCGGCACGGCGGGACGCCTCCACGCTGCCGCCGAGCGCGAAGACCTTGCGGCCGTAGGCGGTGCGGCGCAGCACGAAGTCCGTGAACACCAGGACCGCGAGGAAGATCACCACGGCCAGCGGCAGGCCCTTGTACTGGTTGAAGACGATCGCCGCGGCGAACGCCAGCACGGCCAGCAGCACGGTCCGCACGATGATCTCGTTGAGCGGCCGGGACGGCACCCCGGCGGCCTCACGGCGGCGGTTGTCGAAGAACGCGGCGAGGAAGTAGCCCCCGGTCACGACGATCGCCAGACCGTAGGCGGCGGCCACGTCGGAGAAGTAGTGGCTGGTCAGCTTGGCGACCAGGCCCTCGGAGTCGAGGTTGATGGTGCCGTTGCTGCCCAGGATCTGCAGCATGAAGCCCTGCCAGAACAGCAGGCCGGCCAGGGTCACGGCGAAGGCCGGGACGCCGATGCGGGCGAAGATGAAGCCGTGGATGGCTCCGGCCACCGTGCCGGTGAGGATGGCCAGCACCAGGGCCAGCACCTCGTTCATGCCGTGCGTGACGCTCATCACCGCGAAGGCGGCGCCCGCGACACCGCTGACCGAGCCGACCGACAGGTCGATCTCGCCGAGCAGCAGGACGAAGACGATACCGACCGCGATCATGCCCGTGCCGACCATGGCGACCGACATGTCGGAGAAGTTGCCCGCGGTGAGGAAGTTGGAGTTCAGGCTGGTGAAGATGCCCCAGATGATCAGCAGGCCCACCACGACGGGGAGGGAGCCGAGGTCACCGGCCTTCAGCTTCCGCTTGAACTCGCCGAGGTAGCCGGCGAGGCCCTGCTCGCGCACGAGCAGTCGCGGGTCGACGACGGTGACCGCCGCGGCGGCCGCCTCGGTGTTCTCGACCGTGTCGGCGGCGGGCGTCGAGGTCTTCTCGGTGCTCACTTGCTGACCTCCCCATTGGTGCGCGCCGCACGACGGGTCACGGCGTTCTCCGTGGCGCCGGTGATGGCGGAGATGATCTCTTCCTGAGAGGTCGACTTGACCTCGAATATGCCGTTGTTGCGCCCGAGGCGCAGGACGGCGACCTTGTCCGCCACGGCCTTGACGTCGGCCATGTTGTGGCTGATGAGGATGACCGCGTGGCCGCGCTCGCGCAGCCGCTCGACCAGGTCGAGGACCTGCGCGGTCTGCTCGACGCCGAGGGCGGCGGTGGGCTCGTCGAGGATCACCAGCTTGGGCTCGCCGAGCATGGACCGGGCGATCGCCACGACCTGGCGCTGGCCGCCGGAGAGCGAGGCGATCGGGATGCGGACGCTGGGGATGCGGATCGACAGCGTGTCGAGCAGCTCACGGGAGCGCCGCTCCATCTCCACCTCGTCCAGGACACCGCGCTTGCGGAGCTCCCGGCCCAGGTAGAGGTTGCCGACGACGTCGATGTTGTCGCACAGCGCGAGGTCCTGGTAGACCGTGGCGATGCCCAGGTTCTGGGCGTCGTGCGGCCTGTTGATCTGGACGGCCCTGCCGTCCCACTCGATGACGCCCTCATCGATGGGGTGCACGCCGGCGATCGTCTTGACCAGCGTGGACTTTCCGGCGCCGTTGTCGCCCACCAGGGCGACCACTTCACCGGCACGGACCTCAAGCTCTACGTCGGTGAGCGCCTGGACGGCACCGAATCGCTTGGAGACCCCGCGCAACGCCAGCACGGGCGTAGCGGACACGTGAACCATCTCCTTCGCCGCCTGACCCGGCGGGAGGTTGTGCAGAAGTATGGGGGGTGTTCCGACCGGCGCCCCGCGTAGCTTGCGGGGCTGGTGTGTGCGGGGCGCCGGCGGAGCTCATGGCAGTCGGTCCCGTACGGGAGTCCGGTGGGAACTCCCGTACAGCTCGGGGGACTTGGGACTGCTTACCGCGAAGCGGTCTACTTGAGGCCGATCTTGTCGCAGGCGGCCTTGTACTTGCCCGTGCAGATCTCGTCGACGGTGTAGACACCGTCCTTGATCACGGTGTCGTTGATGTTCTCCTGCGTCAGCGACACGACCGGGACGAGGACCGACGGCACACCCTTGGTGGTGGGGCTGTCGACCGAGTCCTTGGCGATGGAGTCCAGCGACTTGCCCTGGGCGAGCGCGACGGCCATCTCGGCGGCGGCGTCGGCCTCCGGGGCGTACGGCTTGTAGACGCTCATGTACTGCTCACCGGTCACGATGCGCTGCACACCCGCGAGTTCGGCGTCCTGGCCGGTGACCGGGATGTCGTCGATGCCGGCGGCCTTCAGAGCGGTGATGATGCCGCCCGCCATGCCGTCGTTGGCGGAGTAGACACCGACGATCTTGTTCTTGCCGATGGCGGAGATGGCGCCTTCCATGTTGGCGTTGGCGTTCTCCGGCTTCCACTCCTTGGTG
Source organism: Streptomyces sp. NPDC085927 (assembly GCF_044540975.1). Taxonomy (NCBI): domain Bacteria; kingdom Bacillati; phylum Actinomycetota; class Actinomycetes; order Kitasatosporales; family Streptomycetaceae; genus Streptomyces; species Streptomyces sp. NPDC085927. Next base: position 20,225 of record NZ_JBITSN010000020.1, on the reverse strand, counting down.
TCGTACTCGCGGCCGACCTTGACCTTGCCGTCGAGGACGGAGTGCGCGCCCTCCTTGAACTTGGCGGCGTTCGGGTCGGTGGAGGAGCCGTTCATCATGACGATCTGGCCGTCCTTGGCCTTGTCGCCCAGCGCCTCGAGCAGGGCCTCGCCCTGCGTCTTGCCGACGGTCACGTTGTCGAACGAGGTGTAGGCGTCGATCGGACCCTCGGCGAGGCGGTCGTAGGCCACGACCGGGATGCCGGCCTCCTTGGCCTTCTTCACCGAGCCGGCGATGGCCTTGGCGTCCACCGCGTCCAGGATCAGCACGTCGACCTTGTTGGTCACCATCGTGTCGACCTGCTGGTTCTGCTGGCTGGCGTCCTGCTTGGCGTTGGCGTAGATGACCTCGCCCTTGTTGTTCGTGAGCTCCTTGATCTTCTTCTCGATCAGGGGCTTGTCGAACTTCTCGTACCGCGCGGTCTGGTTCTCCGGCAGGAGCAGACCGACCTTGATGTTGTCGCCCTTGGCGGCGGAGTCGCCCGAGTCGCTGTCCTTGTCACCGGACTCGGCGGCGCTGCCGCAGGCCGCGAGAGAAACGGCCAGCGCTCCGGCGGCAACGGCAACGGCGGTACGACGCATACGCGTGTTCACTTCAGAAACCTCCCTGACGAGGCCGCGACGTTGCGGCCGAGGTGGCTGGAAGTCAACTCGGCCACACGTGCGACGTCAAGAAGTAAATCCTTAACGAGATGGCAACGGTGCCAATCGTTCTCTAAGTGAAGGCAGGGGAGGCCGCGGCGAGGGTGCCGCCCGCCGTGCCGTCCAACAGGGTCGAATCGCCCATTTCGCTCAAGGCGAGGGCGAGCGCGCCGAGTACCTCCGCACGGCCCCCAAGTGCCCCGGGGAGCACGGACAGTTGGCGGGCGGCGCTGGGGATCGCGTAGCGGCCGACGGACTCCCTTATGGGGCCGAGGACCAGCTCGCCGGCCTCGGCGAGGTCACCGCCGAGGACCACCCGGCTCGGGTTCAACAGATTGCAGAGATTGGCGACTCCACTGCCGATGTGACGGCCGACGTCGGCGATCACCCTACGGCAGCCCGGATCGCCGTCGCGCGCCAGCCGTACGACACCTTCCATCGTCAGATCCGTGCCGTGGCTGGGCTGGAGCAGGGGCAGCACGTAGCGGGCCGCCGTGAAGGTCTCCAGGCAGCCGCGATTGCCGCAGCGGCAGACGGGGCCGGACTCGTCGAGCGTGATGTGCCCGATCTCCCCCGCGGTGCCGCCCGGCCCGCGGTAGATCTTCCCGCTGATCACCAGACCGGCGCCGACACCGCTGGCGACCTTGATGTACGCCAGGTCGCGCACGCCCCGGCCGCTGCCCCAGACCATCTCGCCGAGGGCGCCCAGGTTCGCGTCGTTGTCCACGTGCACGGGCACGCCGAGCCGCCCCCGCAGCTCCTCGGCGGGCTTGGTGCCGGTCCAGCCGGGCAGGATCGCGGTCGAGCCCAGGGTGCCGGACTCCACGTCGATGGGTCCGGGCACGCCGAGGCCGATCCCGGCGATCTTGGTACGATCCACGCCGGTCGCCTCGATCAGCCGGTTGACCAGTTGTTCCGCCCGGTCGAAGCCCTGGGCCGCGGAGGCGTCCACGTCCAGCGGCTCGGACTCCTCGGCGAGCACCTGGTGGGCCAGGTTCCCGACCGCGACCCGCAGGTGGGTGTGCCCGAAGTCCACTCCCACGACGATCCCGGCGTCCCCGCTGAGCGATACGCTGCGGGCCCGGCGGCCGCCCGAGGAGGTGGGCGTGACCTCGACGGTCCCGCTCTCCTTCAGCTCCCGGACGATATTGGATACCGTCGCCGCGGACAGGCCCGTGGTCCTCGCGATCTCGGCCTGGGTGAGGGAGCCCGCCAGACGTACTGCTCGAACGACCCGTTCAAGATTGGCTCGGTGCAGCGACGACTGCGACCCCGGAGTCTCCACGACGACCTCCTGCGCGCGGGGCCGCTTCGGTGAGGCCCCGTTCCGTGTCCAACTAGTGAACTCTAAGATGAGCCGTTCGGGTCGCCTCCCGTCAAGAGGTTGAACCGTTTCCGGGTCCTTGGACGCCGACGCACCCGTCGCTCCCTGGGGTGGGAGCTGCGGGTGCGCGGGGCAATCCGGAGGGTGACTTCAGAGGGTCCGGGGACGGCTTCCCGGGGCGTCTTCCGAGCAGCGCCGGCCGACTGCCCGGAAGGGGGACCGGAGGCTACTTCAGGGCGCCCGCGGTGAGGCCCTGCACGACCTGGCGCTGGAAGACGATGTACGCGGCGAGCACGGGGAGCATCGCCATCACGAGGCCGGCGAAGAGACCGGACCAGTCCCCCTTGTAGCCCTGGCTGACGGCCAGCTGCACCAGGCCCTGGGTGAGGACGTGCTTGTCCTCGTCGGTGTTGAGCACGGTGGGCAGCATGTACTGGTTCCACTGGCCCAGGAAGTTGAAGATCCCCACGCTGATCAGGCCCGGTTTGGCCATCGGGAGCATGATCTGGAAGAACGTCCTGCTGTGCGAGGCGCCGTCCACGAACGCGGCCTCCGCCACACTGCTGGGCAGGGTCCGGAAGAACGCGGTCAGGAAGAACACCGTGAACGGCAGCGAGTACGCGATGTAGACCAGGATCAGCCCGTGGATCGTGTTCAGCAGGCCCATGTTGTTGACGACGTAGAACAGCGGGACCAGCGCGAGCATGATCGGGAAGCTCATGCCGCCGATGAACAGGTAGTAGATGAACCGGTTGCCCGGGAACTCGAAGCGGGCCAGCACGTAGGCGGCCATCGAGCCCAGCACCAGGGTCCCGATGAGCGAGCCGCCCACCACCAGGACGGTGTTGAGGAAGTAGTCGCTCATGTGGGCCTGGGTCCAGGCCCGTGACCAGTTCTCGAAGTGGAGCTTGTCCGGCAGCGACCAGGGCGAGCCGAAGATGGAGGCGTCGTCCTTGAAGGACGTCATCACCGCCCACACCAGCGGCAGGGCCACCATGATCGCCCAGATCACCAGGATCCCGTGCGAGAAGACGTTGAGGACGCCGCTCGCTTTCTTCTCCTCGGGGGGTGCGCCGGCGGGGACGCCGGCCTTGGTGACGGTGACACCGGACTCGGCCGGTACGGGAGCGGGGGGCTCGGTCGTCTTCATGTGATCAGTACTCCAGCCGCTCGCGCCGCCCCAGCTTCATCACCAGGGCGGCGAAGGCCAGGGTGACGAGGAGGAGGGCGACGCCGATGGTGGTGGCGTAGGCGGCCTGACCGTCGCGGAACGCCTTCTGGTACACGTACAGGACCATGACGGTGGTCGAGTAGTCGGGGCCGCCGGGACCGGTCGTCATGATGTGTACGACCGCGAACGATTCGGCACCCAGGGCGAGGATGCCCATGTAGACCCAGCCGGACTGCACGGTGTCCCACAGCAGCGGCAGGGTGATGCGGAAGAAGGTGGTGATCCGGTTGGCGCCGTCCAGCAGCGCCGCCTCGTAGAGGTCCATCGGGATGGATGCCATCCCGGCGGAGAAGAGGACCACGAAGAAGCCCACCGTGGACCAGACGATCACCGCCATGACGGCCCACAGGGCGAGGTCCGGATCGCCCAGCCAGAGCGGCTGGATGCCGCCGAGCCCGACCGCCCGCAGGAACGAGTTGATCGCACCGCTGTCGGGGTTGTACGCGAACGCGAACAGCAGGGCGACGATCGCGATCGAGAGCACCTGCGGGAAGAAGTAGACGATCTTGTAGAAGGCGGAGCCCCGGACCCCCGAGATCACCGGTCCGCCACGGCGCCGCCGGCCGCCCACATTGATCATGAAGGAGAGGAACAGCGCCAGGCCGATCGTCACCACCGGTACCAGCAGGGCGAACAGCAGACTGTGCTGCAACGACTTCCAGAAGATGCCGTCGTCCAGCATGCGTTCGTAGTTGGCGAACCCGACCATCTTGAAGTCGGGGCTCAGACCGGTCCAGTCCGTGAACGAATAGTAGATCGACTGGACGAACGGCCAGACGACGAAGAGCGCGTACAGCCCCAGGGGAACCGCCAGGAACCCCACGATGAACCGGTACTTGCCGTGCTGCATTACTGCGACCCCGTTCTGCGCGCGGGCTGCCGCCGGGGCCCGCCCGGCAACGGTGCGCCGGACAGGCCCCGGTGGCGGATGCTCACCGATTGCTCACTGACAGCTCATTGACCGCTCACTGGTGCTTGTAGTGCTTGATCGACGAGTCCTTGGCCGTCTCGTCGGCGAAGGCCTGGATCTTCTTGATGGTCTCGGCCGGGGTCGCGCGGCCGGCCATCATCTCGCCGATCCCGGAGACGCCGATCTTCTCCTTCTGGAGCTGCACGTACCAGTCCTGGAGGCGCGGGTTCACCACGTTCTCCCCGGCCACGTCCAGCGCGGCGACACCGGACTTCAAACCCGGGGTCAGCTCGATGCCGTCGGTGCCGCCGTTGTACGCGGTCAGCGACTTCACCTTGCCGGTGAAGTTCTTCGAGGACGCCTCGCTCAGCATGATGCGCAGCTGTTCCATGCCTCCGGCGGTGTTCGCCGCCTTGGCGGGGACCACGAAGGGCTCGCCGCCGGAGGCCCAGATGGTGCCGAAGGGCAGCTTGTCGGAGGAGTCCAGGCCGGTGGGCGCGGAGACGGCCAGGTCGAAGTCGTCGGGCATGACGTTCGCCGACTCGTTCTCCACCCAGGAGCCGTTCGGGATGAACAGCGCGTCGCCCTTGGCCCAGGCGGTCTGGGACTGGATGTGGTCCAGGCCCGGGGTGCCCTTGAGGACGTAGCCCTTCTGCTGGAGTTCGTAGTAGGCCTCGAAGCACGCCTTGACGGCGGGGTGCTTCCAGGCGTTCGGCTCCAGGTTGTCGATGGCATCGAGCACCTCGCGCCCGCCGACCTTGCCGATCATCGGGTACAGCGAGAAGGGGACGTAGTACGGGTACTTGCCGGCGTAGGTCCAGCCGGCCATGCCCTTCTTCTTGGCCTTCGCGCAGACCGCGAGCATCTGGTCCCAGGTCTCGGGGTACTGCTCGTCGAGCGAGTCCAGCGCCTTCTGCGAGTACCAGACGCCGTAGACCGTGTAGGCGTAGTAGAGGATCCAGACCTGCTCGCCGTCGAACTGGCCCATCTCGACGATGCCGGGGCGCAGCGTGTCGCGGACCTTGGTGCCCGGGTCGTCGTAGGAGGGGGCGTCCAGCAGCGGGGTGAGGTCGGCGAGCTGCTTCTTGCCGACCAGGGTGCCCATGTCCATCTGCTCGGCGCCGGAGTTGTCGATGAGGTCGGGCGGAGTGCCCTGGTTGAAGCGCGGCTGCAGGGTGGACTGGATCTTCTGGGTGGCGGAGAATTTCACCTTCGCCCCGGGGAAGGCCTTTTCGTACACCTTGACGGCGTCCTCGGCGTACTCCTTGCCGAAACCGCCGTCGAACAGGACGAATTCCATCTGCGCGGTGTCATTGACGCCGAGCGGGTTCTTCGCGGTCTTCTTGCCCGCCTCGGCCTTCTCCTGATCGTCCCCGCCGCCGCTGGCACACGCGGACAGGAAGCTCATCGTGGGGACGGAGATCAGGCCGAGCGCCGCGGACCGCTTGATCAGGTCGCGGCGGCCCACTCCCGTGGTGCCGTGGCCGGTTCGGCCGCGGGTGCCGTGCTCGTGGGCGCCGTCGTACTCGGCGGAGTTGGATCCCATGCTCAAGTCCTCGCCTTCTCCAGGACTCAGGCGGTGAACCGGATCCTTCCCGGCACCGCGTTCGGGTCGCGCTGGGTCGTGCAGGAAGTGCTGGAAGTGCGGCTGGTGCCGGCGGCACCAGTGGTACGGGACGTGATGGCGTTCGCTGTTCGGGCGCTGTGCGGATGCCCCGGAGTGCCGACAGGTATAGTCCACTTTCCGCCGCCGGAGCAAGATCGAACACAAGGTTCGCCGTTGGTCTTTTCCGAGTTGAGACCTGGCGGAAATATGAGCGGCCGTCGCGTTCCACAACGGAAGAATCCTCGCCTCCGAACCTGAATGCCGCATTCAACACCCTTGACACCACGCGCCACTTGACCCACTACTGGTGCTTGCGCAGCAATTCTGACAACGTTGTCCAAGCCAGGGAGGGTGCTCGCGCATGCACCACGGAGTTCGGCACAGAATTCGGCACAGATGGGGCCCGGCGGTCGTCGCGACGACCGCCTTTGCCGTGGCGGCGGCCTCCCCGGGCGTCGCGGTCGCACTGCCCGGGGAGGCCGCGAAGGCGGACCGGGAGTTCGCTTCGTCGTTCGAGGCCGGGGAACCCGCCCCCGACTGGCTGAACACCGTCGACACCACGCGGGGCGGCAAGAAGCGCGCCTCGGGTGTCGACGGCGGCTACAGCAGCGGCATACCGGGCAACGTCACCGACCATGTCACGGACGTGCGCGCCAGCTCGGAGAACGCGGGCGGCGGGGAGGTGAAGGAGAACCTCGTCGACGGCGAACCCAGCAGCAAGTGGCTGGCCTTCACGTCCACCGGCTGGGCCGAGTTCGACCTGGACGCACCGGTCGAGGTGGTCCGGTACGCGCTCACCTCGGCCAACGACTTCGCCCCGCGCGACCCGCGGGACTGGACCCTGAAGGGTTCGGCCGACGGGGAGGACTGGACGACCCTCGACACCCGTTCGGGCGAGACGTTCGCGGAGCGGTTCCAGACCAAGGTCTACGACCTGGACGCGTCGGCCGTCGCCGGGTACCGGCACTTCCGGCTGGAGATCACCAAGAATGGCGGGGCGGACGCGCTCCAGCTCGCCGACGTCCAGTTCTCCACCGGCGACACCGAGGAGCCCACCCCGCAGGACATGCTCTCGCTGGTCGACCGCGGACCGAGCGGTTCCCCGACGGCGAAGTCGGGCGCCGGATTCACCGGAAAGCGTGCACTGCGCTACGCCGGACGGCACACGGCCGACGGGCGGGCCTACTCGTACAACAAGGTCTTCGACGTCCATGTGAAGGTCGACCGTCGTACGGAGCTGTCGTACAAGATCTTTCCGTCGATGGCGGACGGCGACCTCGACTACGACGCCACGAACGTCTCCGTCGACCTGGCCTTCACCGACGGCACCCATCTGAGCGAGCTGCGCGCCACCGACCGGCACGGCTTCCCGCTGACCCCGCGGGGACAGGGCGACGCGAAGGTCCTGTACGTCAACCAGTGGAACAGCGTCGAGTCGGGGATCGGCTCGGTCGCGGCCGGCAAGACCGTCGACCGGATCCTGGTGGCGTACGACTCCCCCAAGGGCCCCGCGAAGTTCCGGGGCTGGCTGGACGACGTGTCGCTGAAGTCGGTGCGGCCCGAGCGGCCGAAGGCCCATCTGTCCGACTACGCGGTGACGACCCGGGGCACCAACTCCAGCGGCGGCTTCTCGCGCGGCAACAACTTCCCGGCGACCGCCGTGCCGCACGGCTTCAACTTCTGGACGCCGGTGACCAACGCCGGTTCCCTGAGCTGGCTGTACGACTACGCGCGCGGCAACAACGCGGACAACCTGCCGACGATCCAGGCGTTCAGCGCGAGCCACGAGCCGAGCCCCTGGATGGGCGACCGGCAGACCTTCCAGGTACTGCCGTCCGCCGCCTCCGGCACCCCGGAACTGGGCCGTGAGGCACGGGAGCTGGCCTTCCGGCACGAGAACGAGACCGCGCGGCCGTACTACTACGGGGTGCGGTTCGAGAACGGCCAGAAGGCGGAGATCGCGCCGACGGACCACGCGGCGGTCATGCGCTTCACCTACCCGGGTGACGACGCGAGTGTCCTGTTCGACAACGTCACCGACCAGGCCGGCCTGACGCTCGACGAGGAGAACGGCACCTTCAGCGGCTACTCGGACGTGAAGTCCGGGCTGTCCACGGGCGCCACCCGGCTGTTCGTGCACGGCGAGTTCGACAAGCCGGTGACGGACGGTTCCGCCGCGGGCGTCAAGGGCCATCTGCGGTTCGACGCGGGCAAGGACCGGACGGTCACCCTGCGCCTGGCCACCTCGCTGATCAGCGTCGACCAGGCGAAGGACAACCTGCGCCAGGAGATCCCCGCGGGCCGGTCCTTCGAGTCGGTCAAGCAGAGCGCCCAGCGGCAGTGGGACAAGCTGCTCGGCAAGGTCGAGGTCGAGGGTGCCACGCCGGACCAGCTGACCACGCTCTACTCGAGCCTCTACCGGCTGTACCTGTACCCGAACTCGGGCTTCGAGAAGGTCGGCGGGACGTACAAGTACGCCTCCCCGTTCTCGAAGATGCCGGGGCCGGACACCCCGACGCACACCGGCGCCAAGATCGTCGACGGCAAGGTGTACGTCAACAACGGCTTCTGGGACACCTACCGGACCACCTGGCCGGCGTACTCCTTCCTGACCCCCTCCAAGGCGGGTGAGCTGGTCGACGGGTTCGTGCAGCACTACAAGGACGGCGGCTGGACCTCCCGCTGGTCCTCCCCCGGCTACGCCGACCTGATGACCGGCACCTCCTCGGACGTCGCGTTCGCCGACGCGTACGTCAAGGGCGTGGACTTCGACGCGGAGGCGGCGTACGACGCGGCCGTGAAGAACGCCACCGTCGTGCCCCCGTCGTCGGGCGTCGGCCGCAAGGGCATGGCGACCTCGCCCTTCCTCGGCTACACCGGCACCGAGACCCACGAGGGCCTGTCGTGGGCCCTGGAGGGCTACCTCAACGACTACGGCATCGCGCAGATGGGCAAGGCCCTCCACAAGAAGACCGGCGACAAGCGCTACGAGGAGGAGTCCGCCTACTTCCTCGACCGGGCCCAGGAGTACGTCAACCTGTTCGACTCCGAGGCCGGGTTCTTCCAGGGGAAGAGCACGAAGGGCGACTGGCGCGTCGAGTCCTCGAAGTACGACCCGCGAATATGGGGCTACGACTACACCGAGACGAACGGCTGGGGCTACGCCTTCACCGCCCCGCAGGACAGCCGGGGCCTGGCCAATCTGTACGGCGGGCGCGACGGCCTCGGCGACAAGCTCGACGAGTACCTCGCCACCCCGGAGACGGCCTCCCCGGAGTTCAAGGGCTCCTACGGCGGTGTCATCCACGAGATGACCGAGGCGCGGGACGTCCGGATGGGCATGTACGGGCACTCCAACCAGGTGGCCCACCACGCCATGTACATGTACGACGCGGCCGGGCAGCCCTGGAAGACCCAGAAGAACGTCCGTGAGGTGCTGTCGCGGCTCTACACCGGCAGCGAGATCGGGCAGGGCTACCACGGGGACGAGGACAACGGCGAGCAGTCGGCCTGGTACCTGTTCTCCTCCCTCGGCTTCTACCCGCTGGTGATGGGCAGCGGCGAGTACGCCATCGGCTCCCCGCTGTTCAAGAAGGTGACCGTGCACCTGGAGAACGGCCGCGAACTGGTCGTCAAGGCACCGAAGAACAGCGCGAAGAACGTGTACGTGCAGGGGCTGAAGGTCAACGGCAAGCGCTGGGACTCCACTTCGCTTCCCCACTCGGTGGTCGCGAAGGGCGGGGTCCTGGAGTTCGACATGGGCCCGCGGCCGTCGTCGTGGGGCACCGGCAAGAAGGCGGCTCCCGTGTCGATCACCCAGGACGACGAGGTGCCCACGCCCCGCGAGGACGTGCTGAAGGGCGCGGGCGCCCTGTTCGACGACTCCTCGGCGACCGGCGCCACGGTGTCCACGGTCGACCTGCCCGTGAAGGGGGACGCGTTGGCGGTCCAGTACACGCTGACGTCCTCGGACCACGCCGAGGCGCCCACGGGCTGGACCCTCCAGGGGTCGGCCGACGGCACGACGTGGAAGACCCTCGACAAGCGGGCGGACGACCCCGACGCCTTCCGCTGGGACCGGCAGACACGGGCCTTCTCGGTGGACAAGCCGGGGAAGTACGGCCACTACCGGCTGGTCCTCAGCGGTGAGGCGACGCTGACGGAGGTGGAACTGCTGAGCTGAGCCGGCCGCGCGCCGCAGGCGGGTCCGGGCCTGATGGCCCGGACCCGCTTCGCCGTGCCGGGGCACGTTGCGTCAGCGGCACGTCATGTCACCGCCGTGCCGGGGCGGGTTCAGCCGACCCGGCAGGGCAGGCTCGTCGTACTGTCGCCGCCGGAGCCGGAGACGACGTAGCCGAAGGTGGCGCTCTGCCCCGGATTCAGTGAGCCGTTGTGGCCGGCGTTGTGGACCATGACGGCCTGGCCCTGGTAGGTGGCGTTGCCGTTCCACAGGCTGTCGACCCGCTGGCCGGCCGGGAGGGTCCAGTCGACCATCCAGCCGAGCATGGGGATGTCACCGCTGTTGGTGACGGTCACCTGGGACTGGTAGCCGCCGTTCCAGCTGCCCGTCGTGCTGCGGGTGGCGGTGCACTGGCCGGGAACGGGATCGGTCGGGGGGTTGCCGGGCTCCTTGATGCCGGTCACCTCGCCGTTGCCGCCGTCGAAGACGACGTCGGAGCAGGAGTAGAAGGTCTCCGCGCTGTCCGAACGCTGCCAGACCATGTAGACGATGTGGCGGCCCGACTTGCCCTCCGGAAGCTGCCCGGTCCAGGAGTAGTTGGCCTCGACGGTGCCCGGGGACCCGTTGAGCGGCGGGTGGTCGACGGAGAGGAACGGCTGCTCCTCCATGTCGTCCCAGGTGAGGGTCTGTTTCGGGTCGAAGCCGTCCTTGGTGATGTACACGTAGAACCAGCCCGGGTGCGCGGCCCAGGCGTTGTAGGAGAAGTCGACGGTCGCACCCGAGGTGAGGTGGGTGAGCGGCCAGTCGTCGCGCGGCTGGTTGAAACCGGTGAAGCTGGTGTTGCCGCCGCTGCACAGCTGCCCGTCCGGCACGAAGCCGTCGGTGCGGCCGGCGCCGTCGGAGCGCAGTACGGAGAACCAGTTGTAGAACGGCGTGGTGCCGCTGACCTGCGCGGCGGCCTTGCACGCCGGGTTGACCGGCTTGATCTCGCCGGTGTCGGTCAGCCCGTCCTGCCAGCACAGGAAGGTCCGGCTGGCGGGCTTCATCGGCGTCCCGTGCGCCTCCGCCTCGCCGCCCGCGCTCATGACCAGGCCGACGGCCGGGAGGGTGGCGAGCAGGGAGACGAGGACCAGGAAGAGGGCTCTGGCGCGGGTGGGGAGTGTGAGCCGGGGAGGGGTGCCGCCCCTCGCCCTTGTTCTCATTTTTGTCATGATCATGACATACCTGTCCGTCGCTGTGGGTGCTACGGGTCACGGGTCGTGCGCGTGGGTGCGCGTGCAGGGGCGCGCGGGTGCGTGTGCGGGGGCCGTGCGCGGGGGGGGGCGCATGCACGCGTGGGGCCGAGCGAGACGGGAGCGTCCCTGCGGCGGGTTCCGGTCCGACGAAGAATGGGAGCGCTCCCATCTCACTCGTACGGGGAAGGTAGCGCCGGAGGCTCCGCTTGTAAACGGGTGGCGCAGTGGAGGGTGCGTGGGGGGACGTCTACGAGCCGTTCAGGACGGCTCGGCGAGGAGCCGTTCGACGGCGGCGGCCGCCTGCGCTCCTTCGAAGAGCCCGACCACGCTCGCCAGCACGCGGTCCCCGCGCGGGGCGTTCAGCGCCGCCCGGACGATCACCACCACGTCCTCGCGGAGCCGGGTCCCGCGCGGGTCGACCGGGCGGTCCAGCTGCTCCCCCAGGACGGACGCGAACAGGGCCCGGCCCTGTGTGTCCGCCATGCACGACAGCGCGCTCAACTCTCCGGTGAGGCGCAGGATGAGGGTCACCTTCCGGGAGCGGCGGGGGGAGTCGGAACGGAGGGCGGGACCGGACTCCGGCTCCCGGGCCGGGCGGGGGGTCGCGGGCTCCGCGAGGGTGGCGGAGGCCGGGGGGACGGAGGCGGAGGCGGAAGCGGCCCTGCTGCCCTGGGCCAGTTGTCGCTCCAACCCGGCCGCCACGCCCTGCCCTTCGAAGAACTCGACCGTCCACAACAGCGCACGCACGCCTCCGCTCTGCTTCACCGCGGCCCACGCCATCATCGCCACGTCCTCCCGCAGCCGGACGCCCCTCAGGTCGACGCGGCGGCTCAGCTCCTCCCCCAGCACCATCGCGAACTCCGCCCGGCTCCGGACGTCCTCCATGCATGCCAGCCCGCTCAGCAACTCGGCGACCAGCACCAACTCGGTGAGCCACGCGGAGGGGCCCTCGTCACTCGGCGAGGGCTCCGGCGACACCGGCCCGTGTCCCTGCCGCTGCTCCTGTCCCTGCCCTTGTCCTCGTTCCTGTTCCTGCCCCTGCTCCTGTCTCTGCCGCCGTCCGCGCACCGAGCGCGCGACCACGACCCGGTGCTCCAGCTCGGCCCACATCTGAGGGCGTTGGACGACCTGGGCCGCCTGCAGTTCGTCGTACACGTAGTCGTAGAGCTCGTGGACGCCGATCACCCCGTCCCCGTCGCGGTCCGCCTCGCCCGAGCGCAGGCCCTTGATGACGGCACCGGTGAACTTCGAGGGCTGTGGCTCCAGTTCGTCGAGCCGATCGCCCTCCCAGGCGTACTCGGTGCGGTTGGTCGCGGTGAGCACCGCCCGGCCGTGTCCGGCGAGTTCGTCCCTGAGGTGCACCACGGTGTCGCCCTTGCTGCCCGGCAGGAAGGCACCGCTGTAGCAGCAGTCCAGGAGCAGGATGATGGATCGTGCCCGGCACCGGCGCATCTGGGTGTGCAGGAACGCGGCGGGGACGGAGGTGGAGGCGAGCAGCCGGTGGTCGGTGTCGGTGGTGGCGAAGTGCAGTTCGCCGTTGTCGTTCTTGACGCCGTGGCAGGAGAGGTGGAGCAGGAGGACGTCGTCGCGGCGGCGGTCGAGGAAGAAGAGCTCGACGGCCCGGGTCACTTCGTCGTGACGGCCGTCGACGACCCTGCCGACCTCGAAGTCGCCGATCAGCGGGTCCTCGAGCACTTCGGCCAGGCCGTGCGCGTCGCGCACGGGTGAACGGAGCTGTCTCAGCGCCTGGTTGTCGTAGCGGCCGGTGGCGACGAGCAGGGCGAAGCGGCGGCCTGTGGACACGGTCGTCCCCCTCAGCCCTCCGGCCCGGCATCGGGGGCGAGGGCAGGGGCGGGGGCGGGGGCGCTGTCGTCCGCGTCCCGGCCGCCGTCCTCGTTCGTCGCGGTGCGGGCGGCCAGGAAGGCCTCGATGAGGCGTTGCTGGTCCGCGGCGGAGACGGCCTCCAGCTCCAGGCTGTCGTCGCCCAGCGCGATGCTGACGGTGCGCACCGGCCGGTTCTCGATCCAGGTCTGCACGAGCCCCAGCACCGAGCGGAGCGCGATGGGGGCCAGGGTCACCGCGAGGGCGCCGACGGCGATCGCGTCCACCGGTTTGGCACCGGCGGGGACGTGGCCGGCGCGGACCGGCTCGACCCGGTCGACGTCCAGCTCGAGCAGGCGCTCGCGCAGGTGCCGGGTCAGTTCGTCGAGCTCTTCCTGGTCACTGTCCGGACCTCCGGTCAGTACAAGTTGCATGCGCTCACTGCCGCGGCTCACCGCCACCCCCGTCGCCTGGTGATGCTCCAGCGTACAACGGGGGCCGGGGTGGGGCCGGGGCGAGGGAAGGACGGGGGCGGGACCGGGACAGGAGTGGAACAGGGGCGGGACAAGGGTGGGACAACGGCGAGGGCCGCACCCCGGTGGACGGGATGCGGCCCTCAACTGCCCTGCGGCAACTGCCCTGCGATACCGCTTACTTGCCGATCAGGTCACTTGCTGATCAGGCTGCGCAGCACGTACTGCAGGATGCCGCCGTTGCGGTAGTAGTCCGCCTCGCCGGGGGTGTCGATGCGGACGACCGCGTCGAACTCGACACCGGTGTCGGTGGTGACCTTCACCGTGCTCGGGATGGTGCCGTCGTTCAGCTCGGTGACGCCGGTGAAGGAGAAGGTCTCCTCACCGGTGAGGCCGAGCGTCTCGGCGGTGTGGCCCTCCGGGAACTGGAGCGGCAGGACGCCCATGCCGATGAGGTTCGAGCGGTGGATGCGCTCGTACGACTCGGCGATGACGGCCTTGACGCCGAGCAGCGCGGTGCCCTTGGCGGCCCAGTCGCGGGACGAGCCGGAGCCGTACTCCTTGCCCGCCAGGACGACCAGCGGGATGCCCTGGTCGATGTAGTTGCGCGAGGCGTCGTAGATGAACGAGACGGGGGCGTCGTCCTTCGTGAAGTCGCGCGTGTAGCCGCCCTCGGTGCCCGGCGCGATCTGGTTGCGCAGGCGGATGTTGGCGAACGTACCGCGGATCATGACCTCGTGGTTGCCGCGGCGGGAGCCGTAGCTGTTGAAGTCGCGGCGCTCGACGCCGTGCTCCGTGAGGTACTTGCCGGCCGGGGTGTCGGCCTTGATGGCGCCGGCCGGGGAGATGTGGTCGGTGGTGACCGAGTCGCCCAGCTTGGCCAGCACGCGGGCGCCGGAGATGTCCTCGACCGGGGCCGGGTCCATGCCCATGCCCTCGAAGTACGGGGGCTTGCGGACGTAGGTGGACTCGGTGTCCCACTCGAAGGTGTTGCCGGTCGGGATCGGCAGTGCCTGCCACTGGGCGTCGCCGGCGAAGACGTCGGCGTAGGACTTGGAGAACATGTCCTCGCCGATGGTGTTGGCGACGACGTCGTTGACCTCGGCCTCGGTCGGCCAGATGTCCTTCAGGAAGACCGGGTTGCCGTCCTGGTCCAGGCCGAGGGACTCGCGGGTGATGTCCACCTTCATCGAACCGGCGATGGCGTAGGCCACGACCAGCGGCGGGGACGCCAGGTAGTTCATCTTGACGTCGGGGTTGATCCGGCCCTCGAAGTTGCGGTTGCCGGAGAGGACCGAGGTGACGGCGAGGTCGTGCTCGTTGACGGCCTGGGAGACCTCGTCCGGCAGCGGGCCGGAGTTGCCGATGCAGGTGGTGCAGCCGTAGCCGACCAGGTTGAAGCCGACCTTGTCGAGGTACGGGGTCAGGCCCGCCTTGTCGAAGTAGTCGGTGACGACCTTGGAGCCCGGGGCGAGGGTGGTCTTGACCCACGGCTTGCGGGTCAGGCCCTTCTCGACCGCCTTCTTCGCCACCAGGGCGGCGGCGACCATGACGTACGGGTTGGAGGTGTTGGTGCAGGAGGTGATCGCGGCGACGGTGACGTGGCCGTGGTCGAGCTCGTACTCCGTGCCGTCGGCGGCGGTGACCTTCACCTTGTGGCTGGGGGCGCCGTTGGAGATGGCCGGGGCGTCGGAGGCCGGGAAGGACTCCTTGCTGGCCTCGTCGACGTCGCCGCCGTCCTTGACGTAGTTGCGTACGTCCTGGGCGAACTGGGCCTTGGCGTCGGCGAGGACGATGCGGTCCTGCGGGCGCTTCGGGCCGGCGATGGAGGGCACGACGGTGGCCAGGTCCAGCTCGAGCTTCTCGGAGAAGTCCGGCTCGGCCTTCGGGTCCAGCCAGAGGCCCTGCTCCTTGGCGTACGCCTCGACCAGCGCGACCTGCTGGTCGCTGCGGCCGGTCAGGCGCATGTAGTTCAGCGTCTCGCCGTCGATCGGGAAGATCGCGGCGGTGGAGCCGAACTCCGGCGACATGTTGCCGATGGTGGCGCGGTTGGCCAGGCTCGTCGCGGAGACGCCCTCGCCGTAGAACTCGACGAACTTGCCGACGACGCCGTGCTTGCGCAGCATCTCGGTGATGGTCAGCACCAGGTCGGTGGCGGTGGTGCCGGGCTTGAGCTCGCCGGTCAGCTTGAAGCCGACGACGCGCGGGATCAGCATGGAGACCGGCTGGCCGAGCATGGCGGCCTCGGCCTCGATGCCGCCGACGCCCCAGCCGAGGACGCCGAGGCCGTTGACCATGGTGGTGTGCGAGTCGGTGCCGACCAGGGTGTCGGGGTAGGCCTTGCCGTCACGGGTCATGACGACGCGGGCCAGGTGCTCGATGTTCACCTGGTGGACGATGCCGGTGCCGGGCGGGACGACCTTGAACTCGTCGAAGGCGGTCTGGCCCCAGCGCAGGAACTGGTAGCGCTCCTTGTTGCGGCCGTACTCCAGGTCGACGTTCTGCTTGAAGGCGTCGTTGGTGCCGAACTTGTCGGCGATGACGGAGTGGTCGATGACCAGCTCGGCCGGTGCCAGCGGGTTGATCTTCGCCGGGTCACCGCCCAGCTCCTTGACGGCCTCGCGCATGGTGGCGAGGTCCACGACGCAGGGGACACCGGTGAAGTCCTGCATGATCACACGGGCCGGGGTGAACTGGATCTCCTCCGACGGCTGGGCCTGGGAGTCCCAGGAACCGAGCGCGCGGATGTGGTCGGCGGTGATGTTCGCGCCGTCCTCGGTACGGAGCAGGTTCTCCAGCAGCACCTTCAGGCTGTAGGGAAGGCGTGCGGCGCCCTCGACCTTGTCCAGCCGGAAGATCTCGTACGACTCGTCGCCCACCTGCAGCGTGCTGCGGGCGTCGAAGCTGTTCGCCGACACGACAGTCTCCTTCATTGATGTGCGCGTACCACCACACCGCAAACCCTTTGCGGCTACCGCCGCGTGGTGCCGCCACTGCGCCTGGACCAATCCGCTAAGGTAAGGCTAAGTTAGGCATCCCTTACCGGGTCGTGGCGGCTGCGGTGCACCTCGGCAGATATCTCGATGTCGAGATAACCCTAATACACAGCGGCCGAATGGTCATGCGCGGGCCCGCACCAGGAGACGCGCATGCCCGGTTTCCGGGCCCATGCCCCTTCCGGGTACCCCACCCGCCCCGGACGCACCACCCCGAACGACCCGGCCCCGGCCTTCCCCCTCCCGCCCCGCCACTCGTCGCCCATCGCCCGTCATCACCGGACCCGGACGGGGTATGCGCACCGGGACGGCGTCATGGACCGACGCCGTGAACCCGACGTCATGAACTCGGAGAGGGAGGCAGGGATGCCGCTCACGTTCCGCAAGAGCTTCAGGATCTTCCCGGGGGTGCGGCTGAACATCAACAAGCGCTCCTGGTCCATCACCACCGGCGGCGGGCGCGGCCCGCGGCACACCACGAGCAGCACGGGGCGTCGTACGACATCGATGGATTTGCCCGGACCTTTCGGGTGGCGGAGCACGCGCAGCACCCGGCGCGGCAGGTGATACTGACTCCGCATCACCCGAATGGCCCACTCGAGGAACCCCCAGGAGGCACCATCTCATATCTGAGATAGCCTCAGTCTCATGTCAGACGACTACCTCGTACGCATCGGTAAGCTCATCCGTGACGCCCGGCAACACCGCGGCTGGACACAGGCGCAGCTGGCGGAGGCACTCGCCACCAGCCAGAGCGCCGTCAACCGCATCGAACGCGGCAACCAGAACATCAGCCTTGAGATGATCGCCCGCATCGGCGAGGCGCTCGACAGCGAGATCGTCTCTCTCGGCTACGCCGGCCCCATGCACCTGCGGGTCGTCGGCGGCCGCCGCCTCTCGGGCGCCATCGATGTGAAGACGAGCAAGAACGCGTGCGTGGCACTGCTGTGCGCCTCACTGCTCAACAAGGGCCGCACGGTGCTGCGCCGCGTCGCCCGCATCGAGGAGGTGTACCGCCTCCTGGAGGTGCTGGGCTCGATCGGCGTCCGCACCCGGTGGATCAACGAGGGCGTCGACCTGGAGATCGTGCCGCCCGCCACGCTGGACCTCGGCTCCATCGACGCGGACGCGGCCCGGCGCACCCGCTCCATCATCATGTTCCTCGGCCCGCTGCTGCACCGCACGGACCGCTTCATGCTGCCGTACGCCGGCGGCTGCGACCTCGGTACGCGCACCGTCGAGCCGCACATGATCGCGCTGCGCCGGTTCGGCCTGGAGATCGCCGCGACGGAGGGCCAGTACCACGCGGTGGTGGACCGTTCCGTCAGCCCCGACCGCCCGATCGTGCTGACCGAACGCGGGGACACGGTCACCGAGAACGCGCTGCTGGCCGCCGCCCGGCACGACGGCGTCACCGTCATCCGCAACGCCTCCTCCAACTACATGGTCCAGGACCTGTGCTTCTTCCTGGAGGCCCTGGGCGTCAAGGTCGAGGGCATCGGCACCACCACGCTCACCGTGCACGGCATGCGGACGATCGACGTCGATGTGGACTACTCCCCCTCCGAGGACCCGGTCGAGGCGATGAGCCTGCTCGCCGCGGCCGTCGTCACGGAGTCCGAGCTGACGGTGCGCCGGGTGCCGATCGAGTTCCTGGAGATCGAGCTCGCGGTCCTGGAGGAGATGGGCCTCGACCACGACCGCACCCCCGAGTACGTCGCGGACAACGGCCGCACCCGGCTGGTCGACCTCACCGTCCGGCCCTCCAAGCTGGAGGCGCCGATCGACAAGATCCACCCGATGCCGTTCCCCGGCCTGAACATCGACAACGTCCCGTTCTTCGCGGCGATCGCGGCGGTGGCGCAGGGCCAGACCCTGATCCACGACTGGGTCTACGACAACCGCGCCATCTACCTGACCGACCTCAACCGCCTCGGCGGACGCCTCCAACTCCTGGACCCCCACCGCGTCCTGGTGGAGGGCCCCACCCGCTGGCGCGCCGCCGAGATGATGTGCCCGCCCGCCCTGCGCCCCGCCGTGGTCGTCCTGCTGGCGATGATGGCCGCCGAGGGCACGTCCGTCCTGCGCAACGTCTATGTCATCAACCGCGGTTACGAGGACCTGGCCGAGCGCCTCAACTCGGTGGGGGCGCAGATCGAGATCTTCCGGGACATCTGAAAGCTCTAAGAAAAGGTAACGCGAATCCCCTCCTGACCTGCACGTATGCGAGCCAGGAGGGGATTCGGCTTCGTCTGTGGGACTTCTCAGGGACTTTTAGGCCGAGCCGGGAGACTGCCGGTCTCGAGGGCTGAGGGGCGGATTGCCCGGCACTGCACGTGATGGGTCACGGGCAGGGCGTCGGCATGAGCGACTCATGGGCGAGGACAGGTCGGGCCGGGTTCTCGACTCACTGCTTTGCTGTCACGCTCAGACACCCTCTACGAGCCCGTCCCGCTCACTGCGGACGCAAGCTCGCGCATCATGCCCCTTACCGCTCCCCTACGGTCATAATGGAGGCATGCCCTCCACTCCACAGCGCCCCGCACCCGCGCCGAGCGGCCTCTCGGACGCGGCTGCCGAGGATCTCGCGTTGTACCGGGAGAAGTTCCGGCGGCGTCTGCCGGAGTCGCTGGACGAGTTGCGCGGCCCGACCCAGGGGGTCGTGGAGCTGCCATTGCACCTGGCCTGGTCGGGGATGACGTCGTACGACCTGGGCAAGCCGCGGCAGCGCATGGGCCTGTACCGCACCGTCCTGCACGAGGGCCTGCGCGACGACCTGCCCCGCTACCTCAACCAGGACCTGCTCCTGCAGCTGTGGCCGGTGCTGCGCACCCTCGTCGGTCGCACCGTGCGCACCGTATGGGAAGACACCTTCCCTCAGCTCGCGTCCCGCACCCGGGCAGCCGCGTGACGGACATGCCAGAGCTGCACACGCGGCTCCTGGCGGATGTGATCGCGCTCGGCTCGCCGTATCCCCTGGTTCTCACCGGTGGGTACGCCGTGCGGGCGCACCACCTCGTGAACCGCCCCAGCCAGGACCTCGATGTCGCCACCGAGAACCCGGCGCCCATGGCCGACATCGCCGCCACGCTCCGCGCCGGCCTGGAAGCCCGCGGCTGGAAAGTGCACGCGCTGGAAATTGCCCCGCTGTCCGCCCGCTTCACCGTGTCCGATCCGGCCACCGGGCAGGACTGCGAGGTCGACATCCTCAAGGAGATCTTCTGGCGACCGGTCGCCCAGAGTCCGTACGGGCCCGTCCTCGCGGAGGAGGACGTGATCGGGACCAAGGTCCGCGCTCTCGCCGACCGTGGAGCGCCCCGCGACCTGATCGACGTGTTCGCAGCCTCCCGCCGCTGGACCAATGCCGAGCTCGAGGAGTTCGGCCGCCGCCACGCCCGCGGCCGCTTCGAGCGCGAGGATCTGCAGTCGAATCTCACAGGCGCCGAGTGGACTGACGACGAAGCCTTCGCCGCCTACGGGCTCGATGACGCCACCATCACCGCTCTCCGCTCCTGGGCCGTGGAGTGGGCCGACAATCTGGCGGCCCGTCTCCTCGAAGAGGCCGATGATCCGGACATCGAGTAATCACGTCCGGATCAGATCGCATCTGCAAGCAACCAGAGGACGTTAAGTCCGATTTTCCTTAGTTCGTGATCACTCGTTCGTGGCGCTGGTTGCCGTCCAGGCTCGCCGGTGGGCATGTTCATGCGGAGGTTCATCGCATGGAGCGAGAACCGTATCCGAGCGACTTGGCGGATGAGCAATGGGC
>NZ_JBITSN010000019.1:102224-105441 GCF_044540975.1 Streptomyces sp. NPDC085927 | reverse complement strand
GGCCGCTCGGGCCGCTCGGGCCGCTCGGGCCGCTCGGGCCGCTCGGGCCGCTCGGGCCGCTCGGGCCGCTCGGGCCGCTCGGGCCGCTCGGGCCGCTCGGGCCGTCCGGACCGCGGCCGGGGTCCGTCCCGGCCGCGGAGGGGTGAACAGCCCGCCGGGTGGTCAGGATGGAGTCATGACCTACCACGTCGACTCCGAGGCCGGACGGCTGCGCCGTGTCATCCTGCACCGGCCCGATCTCGAGCTCAAAAGGCTCACCCCCAGCAACAAGGACGCCCTGCTGTTCGACGACGTGCTCTGGGTGCGCCGGGCGCGCGCCGAGCACGACGGGTTCGCCGACGTCCTGCGCGACCGGGGCGTCACCGTCCACCTCTTCGGTGACCTGCTCGCCGCCACGCTGGACGTCCCGGCGGCCCGCTCGCTCGTCCTGGACCGTGTCTTCGACGAGAAGGAGTACGGCCCGCTGGCCACCGACCACCTGCGCGCGGCCTTCGAGACACTGCCGTCGGCCGAACTGACCGAAGCGCTGGTCGGCGGAATGACCAAGCGGGAGTTCCTGGACGCCCACCCGGAACCGACGTCCGTGCGCTTCCACGCCATGGAACTCGACGACTTCCTGCTCCGCCCGCTGCCCAACCACCTCTTCACCCGCGACACCTCCGCCTGGATCTACGACGGCGTCTCCATCAACGCCATGCGGTGGCCCGCCCGGCAGCGCGAGACCGTGCACTTCGAGGCGATCTACCGGCACCACCCGCTGTTCCGCGACGAGGGCTTCCACCTCTGGTCCGAGGGACAGGCCGACTACCCGTCCACCATCGAGGGCGGGGACGTGCTGGTCATCGGCAACGGCGCGGTGCTGATCGGCATGAGCGAACGGACCACCCCGCAGGCCGTGGAGATGCTCGCGCACAAGCTGTTCGCCGCCGGGTCCGCCGAGACCATCGTGGCCCTCGACATGCCGAAGAGACGCGCCGTGATGCACCTGGACACGGTGATGACGATGGTCGGCGGCGACACCTTCACCCAGTACGCGGGCCTCGGCATGCTCCGTTCGTACACCATCGAACCCGGCTCGGGGGACAGGGAACTGAAGGTCACCGACCATCCGCCGGAGCACATGCACCGTGCGATCGCCGCCGCGCTGGGGCTCAGCGAGATCCGGGTGCTGACCGCGACCCAGGACGTCCACGCCGCCGAGCGCGAGCAGTGGGACGACGGCTGCAACGTCCTGGCCGTCGAACCGGGCGTCGTCGTCGCCTACGAGCGGAACGCCACCACCAACACGCATCTGCGCAAGCAGGGCATCGAGGTGATCGAGATCCCCGGCAGCGAGCTGGGCCGGGGCAGGGGCGGACCGCGCTGCATGAGCTGCCCGGTCGAGCGGGACGCGGTCTAGCCCGGGGCCGCGGCCGGGCGCACGCACTCGCCCCGGCACCGTCGCCACCCGCTTGCATATAAATTCTGATAATTGTATACAGTTACATTCATCCTTGTACCCGCAGCTCTGGAGCGCCCCATGGCGACAGTCCCGACCGCCCTCGCCGGCCGCCACTTCCTCAAGGAGGTGGACTTCACCGCGCAGGAGTTCCTCGGCCTGCTCGACCTGGCCGCGGAGCTGAAGGCCGCCAAGAAGGCCGGTACCGAGACCCGGTACCTCCAGGGCAGGAACATCGCGCTGATCTTCGAGAAGCCCTCGACGCGCACCCGCTGCTCCTTCGAGGTCGCCGCCGCCGACCAGGGCGCCTCCACGACGTACATCGACCCGAGCGGCTCGCACATCGGGAAGAAGGAGTCCGCGAAGGACACCGCGCGGGTGCTCGGCCGGATGTTCGACGCGATCGAGTTCCGGGGCGACTCCCAGTCCACCGTCGAGACCCTCGCCGAGTACGCGGGAGTGCCCGTCTACAACGGTCTGACCGACGACTGGCACCCCACCCAGATGCTCGCCGACGTGCTCACCATGACCGAGCACAGCGTCAAGCCGGTCACGGGGATCTCCTTCGCCTACCTCGGCGACGCCCGCTTCAACATGGGCAACTCCTACCTCGTCACCGCGGCCCTGCTGGGCATGGACGTGCGCATCGTCGCCCCGAAGACGTACTGGCCCGCCCAGGAGGTCGTCGACCGGGCACGCGCGCTCGCGGAGTCCAGCGGGGCCCGCATCACGCTCACCGAGGAGATCGCCGAGGGCGTCGCGGGCGCGGACTTCGTGGTCACCGACGTCTGGGTCTCGATGGGGGAGCCCCAGGAGGTCTGGAACGAGCGGATCACCGCCCTCGCGCCGTACGCGGTGACCATGGACGTGCTGCGGGCCACCGGCAACCCGGACGTCCGCTTCCTGCACTGCCTGCCGGCCTTCCACGACCTGGGGACGCAGGTCGGCCGTGAGGTGTACGAGAAGCACGGCCTGGAGTCGCTGGAGGTGACCGACGAGGTGTTCGAGTCGGCCCACTCGGTCGTCTTCGACGAGGCGGAGAACCGGATGCACACGATCAAGGCGGTCCTGGTGGCGACCCTGGCCTGAGCGAGGGCGGCGCCGGCCGGTCCGCTCAGTCGGGCCGGCGCTGGCGCGGCACCGCCGGCAGCCGGAACCACACGGCCTTGCCGGACGAGGTCGGGCGGTGCCCGCACGACGAACTCAGGGCACGGATCAGCAGCAGCCCGCGCCCGTGCTCCTGCCAGGGGTCCGGCTCGTCACGGGGCGGGCGGGTCAGGTCGCCGGGCGGCTTCGGATCGGCGTCGTGCACCTCGACCCGGCACCCGGTGGGCAGCAGCTCCACCACCAGCTCGATCGGACGGCCCCCGGAGGTGTGCTCCACGGCGTTGGCCACCAGCTCGGCGGTGAGCAGCTCCGCGGTGTCGCGGTCCGCGGCGTGCTCCCGCTCGGCCAGCGCGGTACGGACCAGCGCACGGGCGACGGGCACGGCCGCGGTGGTGTGCGGCAGTGCGACGCGCCAGGAGGCGGAGGTCGAGGGTTCGTACACGCGGGATCCGATCATGGAGAGCAGGCAGGCTGTCCTGCTTTCAATTACTCAATGGTACGGCGCCACCCCCAGGAGGTGTCGTCGACCCGTGACGGACGTCAAGGCTCCGGGGGGGGGGGGGGGGGGGGGGGGGGGGGGGGCGGCCCCCCCCCCCCCCCCCCCCCCCCCCCCCCCCCCGGCGCCCGCCCTCCGGCGTCAGAGCTTGACGATCATCTTTCCGGTGTTGTCGC
>NZ_JBITSN010000019.1:0-102214 GCF_044540975.1 Streptomyces sp. NPDC085927 | reverse complement strand
TTGCAAGGCCCCCCGCGGGGGGCCCCGCGCGGGGGGTGGCGCCCCCCCGGGGGGCCCCCCCCCCCCCGGGGCGGGGGGCCCCGCCCCCCCCCCCCCCCCCCCCCCCCCCCCCCCCCCCCCCGGAACCCGTCGCACCGATCATGCCCGGCCCGTCTGTGGCGCAATCATGGAGGCCGTCACGGATGCGCGATGGCGGCGGCGGTCACGGATGAGTGAGGACGGCGGCGGTCACGGGCGAGTGAGGTCGGCGGTGGAAGGAGGCTGTGCGGGCCGTGCTGCGTCACGTGGCACGTGTCACAGGCCCGCGAAGACCGCCCCCGCGTCCCGCAGGCGTGCGTGCAGACCGTGGAAGACGCCCGCCGAGCGGACTCCCGGCCAGCCCTCCGGGAGCAGCCCGGGAGGCAGCCCGGGATCGGTGTAGGGGAGGTGGCGCCAGGAGTCGAGGGCGAGGAGGTAGTCGCGGTACGCCGCCTCGGGCGGGGTGTCCTCGCGCTGCCGCCAGGCGTCCAGCACGTGCGCGTGACGGTCCAGGAACGCCTCGTGCTCCTCGGCGATCCCGGCCAGGTCCCACCAGCGGGCGACCGCCTCGAGGGTGGGCGTGAACCCGAGGTGCTCGCCGCGGAAGAGGTCGACGTAACCGTCCAGCTCCAGCCGCTCCAGGGTGTGCCTGGTCTCCTCGTGCAGCCGGGCCGGCGCGATCCACACACCCGGGGCGGCGGTGCCGAAGCCGAGGCCGGACAGGCGGGAGCGCAGGAGGTGACGCTTCTGCCGCTCGGACTCCGGCACGGAGAACACGGCGAGCACCCAGCCCTCGTCCCCGGGACTCGCGGAGGCGTGGACGCGGCGGTCGCTGTCGTCCAGCAGCCGGCGGGCCTCCGGCGAGAGTTCGTAGCCGGCCGCGCCCTGGGCGGTGCGGGCCGGCAGGAGCAGCCCGCGCCGCTTGAGCCGGGACACCGACGAACGTACGGCGGGAGCGTCGACACCGACCGCGGCCAGGAGCCGGATCAGCTCGGCGACGGGCACGGGGCCCGGAACGAAGCGGCCGTACGCGCCGTAGAGCGTGACGATGAGAGACCGTGGGGCAGGCTGGTCGGACACGTTGATCATCTTAGGTCGTGCCGATCGGCGCCCTCCCCCCGGGCGTCGGCATCACGCCTGGTCATCTCCCGTACTGGAAAAGGAGGTTCCGGTACAGGGGAGGCGGGCCGGTGGGACGTCCGGGGCGCGGGCCGGTCCCGTGGGACCGGCGGAGGGAGCGGGTGTGCGGCGCGACCTCCGTGCCGTGTCCGTTCAGGCGGCGACGGTGAGGTGGTCCGCGGGGATCCGGTGCGGGGCGATCACGCGGCCGTCGGGCAGCAGTTCACCCGTGTCGTCGAAGACGATCGCGCCGTCGCACAGCAGGCTCCAGCCCTGCTCGGGGTGGGCGGCGACCACATGGGGGACCTGTACATGGGGCCGGGGGCATGACGTCCGGTGGGCACACATGGCGCACCTCCACATAGGTGGATCGATCCGAATGGGTCGTCTACGAGGACCATGCCCCCGCCGCGGACTCGCCGGAACGGACGGACGCGAAGCGTGACAGCTCCCGGACAATCCCGGGACGGTTCCCCGACGGCCGATGCCGACTCGCCACCGAAGGGGTGAGGGTCACTCCTCCCGGCCCGCTCTCCCGGTACTGGTGGGGCCTCACACCCTCGTTCCCTGCGTTCCGGGAGGTTCCCCATGTCCGTACCCGCTTCCGTGTCCGGGTCCGCGCGTCCCGTCCTCATCCGCGCGGCGGCCTGCGCGGCGCTGCTGTTCGGCACCGCCGTGGCCGCGCCCCCGGCGGCGTCCGCCGCCCCCGCCCCTGTCCACGAGACCGTGACGGTGGACTCCGAGGGCCGCATCGCCGCCGACGGCACCGTCACCCTCTCCGGCACGTACCGCTGCCTGGACGCCTCCGGGCCGGTCCTCGTCGGCTCCTCCGTCCACCAGGGCACCGCCCCCACGCGGTACGGCGTCGGCGGCACCCGGGCGGTGTGCGACGGCGAGACCCACACGTGGGAGAACACCGGACGGGTCCCCTCCGGCACCCTGGAGGCCGGCGCCGCCGACGTCGAGGCCACCCTCACCGAACTGCGTCCGGTCGACGGCCTGCTGCTGCCCGTGTTCCACGCGGTCCAGCAGCAGGAGGTCGACCTGGTCCGCGGCTGAGTGAGGGGCGCCCGCCTGCCGTTCGGCCGGCCCGGTCCGGGCCGGCCGAACGGCAGGCGGATCAGAGCTGCTCGTCCGGCCAGGCCAGCAGGCGGGCACCGATGACCGCGGTCTGGAGCATGTAACGGTGGGCGGGCTCGGCCGGGTTGGCGCCGGTGAGTTTGTGGATGCGTTCCAGACGGTACGTCAGGGCCCGCACGCTCAGTGAGAGCCGGCGGGCCGCCTCCGCCGCCACGCAGCCCGAGTCGAAGTACGCGGTGAGCGTGTCGAGGAGCGGTTCCGCGCCGCCCCGGGCCGAGGTGAGCGGGCCGAGCGTGTTGTGGACCAGGTCGGTCATGGCCTGGCGGTCGCGCGCGAGGACGGGATAGACGAGCAGCTCGGCGGCGCGCAGCACCGGCTCGTCCAGCCCCAGCCGTTCGGCTATCTCCAGCGTGCTCAGGGCCTCTTCGTACGACTGGACGACCCCGCCGGGTCCGGACTGCGGGCGGCCGATGGCGACCTGGCCGCCGTCGGTGGCGGCGTGCGCCTGCTTGGCGAAGTGCGTGAGCACCTCGCCCTGGTGCCCCGGCGCGACGCACAGCAGCCGCCCGTCCTTGGTGGTGAGCAGGATGCTGCGGTCACCGAACCGGGAGATGAGGGCCTGCTCCACCTGCCGCGGCACGGCGTCCCCCTCGTCGTAGGCGACGGGGCCCCGGGCGACGGCGACCGCGTGCTCGTGGGAGAGCCGCAGGCCGAAGCGTTCGGCGCGCTCGGCGAGCCGGCCGAGGTCGCTGCGGCCGTAGAGGAGGTCGTCGATGAACTCCCGCCGGGCCGCTTCCTCCTGGCGGACAGCCAGCCGCTGTGCCCGCTCGTAGCCCTCGGCGAACGCGTCCACCGCCTGCTGGACGGCGGCGAGCGCCTCTTCGGCCGAGTCGTCCCGGCCGCGCGGCCAGGCGTCACGCGCGGCGGTCAGGTGGGTGCGCACCAGGGCGCGCAGTCCGAAGCCCGCCTCCGCGGCCCGTTCCCCCAGGTTCCGGCGGGAGGACAGCTCGTCGCGGGACAGGCGCCGGCCCGTGGCCGCGACCTCCTTCAGAATCTGGGCATAACCTTTGAGATACTCCTCGGGAATCTCCCGCTCCGCCACATCGCCCCCCGAATCCTGACGCGTCCTTGATGCGTCCTTGACGCCGTCCTGACGCGCGGTGTGATCCACACCCGGCATGCAGACCCTAGTGAACATTGCCGGAATCCGGCAATGCGGGGGTGGTGGCCGGCCGGGCATCATGGTCCGCGGGGAGCACCGCGGACGGTTCCGGTGCCTGGCACCGGCAGGTGCGGGGTGCCGGAACCGGCGGGGGCGGTGCGGTCGTCGGCGTGAGCCGTCAAGAGGGACGCGGGACGCAGAACGCGGGACGCGGGGACCGGGAAGGGGTGGCCGGGGATGCACATGATCGCGGATGCCGCCACGGGCCTGCCCACGCTCCTGCTGACCGCCGCCCTCGTCGTGGCAGCCGGCTTCTGGCTGCTGGTGGCCGTCGGCGTCACCACACCGCAGGCCTTCGACCCGGACGCGGATCTCGACGCCTGGGGGATGGGCGGGGTGCCGGTCGCCCTCGCGCTCTCCCTGCTGACCCTGTTCGCCTGGCTGTTGGCCACCGGCGTGACCGTGCTGCTGGACGCGCACGTCCCCGAGGGGCCCGGCGCCGGACTGCTGCGCCTGCCGGCCCTGGCCGGAGCGCTGCTCGCGGCCTGGCGGCTCACCCGCTTCTTCGTGCGTCCGCTGCACCGCCTGCTGCCCGACGAACCCGGGCCGTCCCGGTAGTTCCGCGGGTCAGGCGGGAACCGGGGCGGTTCGCCCGGCGTGTCCCGTGGCGGAGCCGGCGCGCGGCTCCCGTGCGGGCCACGCGCTCAGCACCGCCGCGCCCCGCCGCGCAACCGTCACTTCGACGTCACGTC
The DNA here is from genome assembly GCF_044540975.1 of Streptomyces sp. NPDC085927. Classification (NCBI taxonomy): domain Bacteria; kingdom Bacillati; phylum Actinomycetota; class Actinomycetes; order Kitasatosporales; family Streptomycetaceae; genus Streptomyces; species Streptomyces sp. NPDC085927. The sequence continues at coordinate 98,083 of NZ_JBITSN010000019.1, read as the reverse complement.
ACCATCACGCCGCCACCGTGCCGTCCGGGCCGGGCGGCACCGGGGCGGTCATGTCCGCCCCACGTCCCGGCGCCCGGCGCCGGCCTGCCACTTCCGTTCGTCACCCAGCTCCGAAGGACGTATCCCATGGATGCTGCCACCGTGGGCATCGCCGTGCTCGTCGGCGTCTGCCTTCTCGTCGTACTCGTCGTGCTGTTCATCATGTCCAGGCTGTTCCGCAAGGTGGAGCAGGGCAAGGCGCTCATCGTCTCCAAGGTCCGCAAGGTCGACGTGACCTTCACCGGCCAGGTCGTGCTGCCGGTGCTGCACAAGGCCGAGGTGATGGACATCTCGGTGAAGACCATAGAGATCACCCGGGCCGGCAAGGAGGGCCTGATCTGCCAGGACAACATCCGGGCGGACATCCGCATCACCTTCTTCGTCAAGGTCAACAAGACCGTGGAGGACGTCATCAAGGTGGCGCAGGCCGTCGGCACCGCGCGGGCCAGCGACCGCAACACGCTGCAGGAGCTGTTCCACGCGAAGTTCTCCGAGGCGCTGAAGACCGTCGGCAAGCAGCTGGACTTCACCGACCTCTACACCAAGCGTGAGGAACTGCGGTACCGGATCATCGAGGTCATCGGTATCGACCTGAACGGCTACCACCTCGAGGACGCGGCGATCGACTATCTGGAGCAGACGCCGCTCGCCCAGCTCGACCCGGGCAACGTCCTCGACGCGCAGGGCATCCGCAAGATCACCGAGCTGACGGCCGTGGAGCACGTCCGCACCAACGAGGCCCAGCGCGGCGAGGAGAAGGAGATCACCCGGCAGAACGTCGACGCGCGCGAGGCGATCCTCGAGCTGGAGCGCCGGCAGGTCGACGCCGAGATCAAGCAGCGCCGGGAGATCGAGACCGTACGGGCCCGCGAGGAGGCCGAGACGGCGCGGGTGGTGGAGGAGGAGCGGCTGCGCGCGCAGAGCGCCTTCCTGCGCACCGAGGAACAGCTCGGCGTGCAGCGCGAGAACCAGGCCCGCGAGGTCGCCGTCGCCGCCAAGAACCGCGAGCGGGTCATCGCCGTGGAGAGCGAGCGCATCGAGAAGGACCGGATGCTCGAGGTCATCGCCCGCGAGCGGGAGACCGAACTGACCCGGATCGCCGCCGACAAGGAGGTCGAGGCGGAGAAGCGCGACATCGCCGAGGTCGTCCGGGAGCGGGTCGCGGTGGACCGTACGGTCGCCGAGCAGGAGGAGTCGATCAAGAGGCTGCGGGCCGTGGAGGAGGCCGAGCGGGAGCGGCAGGCCGTCATCATCGCCGCCGAGGCCGAGGCGCAGGAGAGGCTGGTCAAGGACATCAAGGCCGCGGAGGCCGCCGAGGTGTCCGCCACGCACCGTGCAGCCGAGGAACTGACGCTGGCCGAGGCCCGGCTGAAGGCCGCCGACCTCGACGCCCGCGCCAAGGTGCGGATGGCCGAGGGCATCCAGGCCGAGGCCGCCGCCGAGGGGCTCGCCGCCGTGCAGGTCCGCGACAAGGAGGCCGACGTCATCGAGAAGGCCGGCCGTGCCGAGGCCGAGGCGTCCGAGGCCCGGATGCGTGCCGAGGCCGAGGGCGCGCGGGCCAGGGCGCTCGCCGAGGCGGAGGGCATCAGCGGCAGGCTCAGGGCGGAGGCCGCGGGTCTCACCGAGAAGGCGGCGGCGATGGCCGCGCTGGACGAGGCGTCCCGCGGACACGAGGAGTACCGGCTGCGCCTGGAGGCGGAGAAGGACATCCGGCTCGCCGGGCTCGAGGTGCAGCGGCAGGTCGCCGAGGCGCAGGCCACGGTGCTCGCGACCGGTCTGGAGAGTGCCGACATCAGCATCGTCGGCGGGGAGTCCGTGTTCTTCGACCGGCTGATGTCGTCGATCGCGCTCGGCAAGGGCATCGACGGCCTCGTCCAGAACTCCGGGACCGTCCAGGCCCTCGCCGGCCCGTGGCTGGACGGATCGGCGAGCTTCCCCGACGACCTGAGCCGGATCCTGGGCTCCGTGTCGAGCGCCGACGTACAGAACCTGACGGTGTCCGCGCTGCTCATGAAGCTGATGAAGGCGGACGGCGAGAACACCGGACAGATCAAGCAACTGATCGAAAGAGCTGGGGAGTTGGGCCTCGCGGACACACCGCTGGCCGCGCTGAACGGCCACACCAGGGCCTGACCACCCCCGGTCGGGGAGCCGCCGCACAGGGGACGGCGGCTCCCCGACCGCTCCCGTTCGAGAGGCAGCCATGACCACCGGCACCCACGAGACGCCCGGCACGGGCACCCACCAGCAGTCCGGCACGGACGCGCACGACCCGGCAGGCGCGGACATCACCACAGGCACCGCGGCAGGCACCGGCGTCCACGAGGCGGTCAACGGCGGCACCTACCAGGTGCTGCGCGACCGCCTGACCGTGCAGGCCGCAGAACTCGCACGGTGCACCGAGGAGTTGAACCGGCTCCGGATCGACACCTTCGGTTCCGCCGAACTGCGCCTCACCGGCACCGGACGGTTGCGCACCGACCGCGCCGGCGTGCCCCGCGACATCGTCGCCGTGGGCGACGTGCTCCTCTTCGGCTACGGCGCCCAGCCCCGCCCGGAGACGGACACCGCCGTCGGCGACGTCCTCGCCGCCCACGACCGCGACCTGAACCGGCTGCCCGACGACGCCGTGCCCGGACTCCTCGACGACCCCGCCTTCGTACGGGAGTTCGTCGCCCTGCACCGCTACTACCGCCAGGCCCGCCTGCTGCGGCTGCGCCGCGTCGACGGCAGGCTCCTCGCCGTGTTCCAGACCGGCGAGAAGGCCGGCGACATCCGCGTCCTGCGCTGGTCGGTGTCCGAGGACGGACAGGCGGTCTTCCTCGACGCGCGCGGCGACCGCGACCACGCGCGCACCCCGGCCCCGGACATCGAATGGATCCGCACCACCCGCGAGGACCACGTCCTCGGCCGGCACCCGCACGTCTCCGTCCAGGGAGAGGTCTTCGTCGACACGCTCGGCGGCACCCTCACCGTCAGTACGGACAGCGACACCGAAACCCCCGACGGCATCCACTCCGAGCCGGTCGACGAGCCGCTCCAGTCCCTCGCCGACGCCGAAATCTCGTACGCCCGCGTCGGCGCGCTGATCCTGCTGCGCGTCCTGCCCTACAAGGAGACCGCGCACCGCCACCTCGTCTTCGACACCCTCACCCGCACCGTCGTCCGCCTCGACGGCATCGGACAGGGCTGCCGACGCCTGCCCGAGGACCAGGGCATCGTCTTCCCCGGCGGCTACTGCCTGGCCGCCGGCACCCACAAGACGTACGGACTCGACACCACCGGCATGGAGTTCGAACGCGAGGTGCGCTCGCCCAACGGCGAGGACGTGCTGTACGCCTTCCACGCACCCGGCCGGGGCCGCGCCCTGCTCCTGTCGTACAACGTGATCCGCAAGGAGGTCGCCGCACCGCTGAGCTGCCACGGCTGGGCCCTGTCCGACGACGGCGCGCTGACCCTGCTGCGGCCCGACGGCGACGAGCCCGCCCGCGTCCACCCGCTCCAGCTGTGGCACTCGCCCTACGTCTCCGACACCCACGCCGCGGGCCGGCCCGTCGGCGACGGCCCCCTCGACCGGGTCGGCAACGCCGACCTCGTCCGCGGCATCTCCGACTGCCTCTCCCTGGTCCGCTCCGTCACCGAGACCACCCCGACGACCGAGGTGTACGAGGCACTGGCCGCAGCCTGCGTCCGCACGGCCGACGCCCACCACTGGCTCGGCGAACCCGAACTGGGGGACCTTCGAAGCCCGTTGGAGGAGGTGCGCACCACCGCCGAACAGGTCCTGGCCGAGTTCGAGACCGTACGCGACCTCGGCCGCCGCGCCGCCGCCGCGCTCGACGAGGCGGCCGCCCGCATCGGCTCCGTGGTGCGCCGGCTGCGCGGCGAGCAGCCCCGCGAGGCCGCCGCCTGGGTCGCCGGCCTCACCGAACTCCGCCAAGCCCAGGGCCATCTGCTGACCCTGAAGGAGATGCGGTACGCCGACCACGCCCGCATCGACGAACTCGCCGACGAGGCCGGACACGACCTCGCCTCCTTCGGCCGGCGGGCGGTCGCCCACCTCGCCCACGAGGACGCCTTCGCCGCCCACCACGCCGACGTCGAACGCCTCGTCGCCGACGCCGAGCAGATCGACACCGCCGCCGAGGCCGTCCCCGTCGCCGACCGCCTGGACGAACTCGCCGACGGCCTGCGGACGGTGACCGAGGTCGTCGCCGGACTCGACATCGGCGACGCGACCGTCCGCACCGCCGTACTGGAACGCGTCGCCGAAGCCCTGGGCGGCGTCAACCGCGCCCGCGCCACCCTCGACGCCCGCCGCCGCGGCCTGCGCGACCGGGAGGCCCGCGCCGGATTCGCCGCCGAACTCGCTCTGCTCGGCCAGACCGTGACCGGGGCCCTCGCGTCCGCCGCCGACCCCGAGGCGTGCGACGAACAACTGACCCGCGTACTGGCCCAGCTGGAGACCCTGGAGTCCCGCTTCGCGGAGTTCGACGACGTGCTCGGCGAACTCGCCGGCCGGCGCACCGAGATCTACGAGGCGTTCGCCGCCCGCAAACAGAGCCTCACCGACGCCCGCGCCCGCCGCGCCGAACAGCTCGCCTCCGCCGCCGAACGCGTCCTGGAGACCGTCGCCCGCCGCTCCGCGGCCCTCGCCGACACCGACGAGGTCAGCACCTACTTCGCCTCCGACCCCCTGGTCGCCAAGGTCCGCCGCACCGCCGGCGAACTGCGCGACCTCGGCGACCGGGTCCGGGCCGAGGAACTCGACGGCCGCCTGCGCTCCGCCCGGCAGGAAGCCGCCCGCACCCTGCGCGACCGCACCGACCTCTACGCCGACGGCGGCCGCGCCCTCCGCCTGGGCAGCCACCGCTTCGCCGTCACCACCCAGCCCCTCGACCTCACCCTCGTCCCGCACGGCGACGGCCTCGCCTTCGCCCTCACCGGCACCGACTACCGCGCCCCCGTCACCGACCCCGCCCTCGCCGAAGGCCGCCGCCACTGGAACCGGCACCTGCCGTCCGAGTCGCCCGAGGTCTACCGCGCCGAACACCTCGCCGCCCGCCTGCTGCACGAGCACGGCCCCGACGCCCTGCACGCCGCCGACGACCTCGCCGCCCTCGTACGCCGGGCCGCCGAGGAGGCCTACGACGAGGGATACGAGCGCGGCGTCCACGACCACGACGCCCTCGCCCTGCTCACCGCCCTGCTGCCCCTGCACGACGGGGCCGGACTCCTGCGCCACGAACCCGCGGCCCGCGCCCTCGCCCTGCTCCACTGGACCCACGGCACCACCACCGGAGAACGCGCCGACCTCACCCGCCGGGCCCGCTCCCTCGCCCGCGTCCGCGACGCCTTCGGCCCGCCCCCGGCCCTCGCCGACCTGTGCGCCGAACTCGCCCGCAGGATCGGCGCATGGGACGGCGGCCGGGACGGGGCCGGCGGCACCGGCCCGGGGGGCACGCCGGCCCGCCCGGAGGCGGCCGCCGCCTACCTCTTCGACGAACTCACCACCGGAACCGACGGGTTCGTCATCGGCGCGCAGACCCGCACCCTGCTCGACAAGTTCCGCCGCACCGTCGCCACCGAGGCCTACGACGAGGACCTGCCCGCCCTCGGCACCCTCGCCGACCGCCGCCAGCTCGTCGAGGCCTGGCTGACCGCGTACACCGCCGCCACCGGCAGCCGGCTCACCCCCGGCGACCTCGCCGAGGCCGTCGCCGCCGAACTCTGCCCGGACCAGCCCCGCCACGAGTCCGACGCGCCCCTCACCGTCACGGTGGAGGGCCTGCTCGGCACCCACCCCCGCGTCACCGACCGGCGCCTCGTCCTCCGGCTGGACGAATTCCTCGCCCGCACCGAGGAGTTCAGGGACCGCGACACCCCCGCGTTCCGTGCCTTCCAGCGCCGCCGCACCGCCCTGGTCACCGCCGAACGCACCCGGCTGCGCCTGGACGACCACCGCCCGCGCGTGATGTCGTCGTTCGTCCGCAACCGCCTCGTCGACGAGGTCTACCTCCCGCTCATCGGGGACAGCCTCGCCAAACAGCTCGGCACCACCGGCGAGTCGGGGCGCACCGGCACCGGCGGCCTGCTGCTCCTCGTCTCCCCGCCCGGCTACGGCAAGACCACCCTCGTGGAATACGTCGCCGACCGGCTGGGCCTCGTCCTGGTGAAGATCAGCGGCCCGGCCCTCGGCCACTCCGTGACCTCCCTCGACCCGGCCGAGGCGCCGAACGCCACCGCACGCCAGGAGATCGAGAAGATCAACTTCGCGCTGGCCGCAGGCAACAACACGCTCCTCCACCTCGACGACATCCAGCACACCTCGCCCGAACTCCTCCAGAAGTTCATCCCCCTGTGCGACGCCACCCGCCGCGTGGAGGGCGTGTGGGAGGGCGAGCCGCGCACCTACGACCTGCGGGGCAAGCGCTTCGCCGTCTGCATGGCCGGCAACCCCTACACCGAGTCCGGCGACCTCTTCCGGGTGCCCGACATGCTGGCCAACCGCGCTGACGTGTGGAACCTCGGCGACGTCCTCACCGGCAAGGGCGACGCCTTCGCGGCCAGCTTCATCGAGAACGCGCTCACCGCCAACACGGTGCTCGCCCCGCTCGCCGGCCGCGACCGCGGCGACCTCGACCTGCTGATCCGCCTGGCCGAGGGCGACCCCACCGTCCACGCCGACCGGCTCGCCCACCCGTACGCGCCCACCGAACTGGACCGCGTCCTCACCGTCCTGCGCCACCTGCTCACCGCCCGCCGCACCGTCCTCGCGGTCAACGAGGCCTACATCGCCTCCGCCGCCCAGTCCGACGACGCCCGCACCGAGCCGCCGTTCCGCCTCCAGGGCTCCTACCGCAACATGAACAAGATCGCCCAGCGGATCCAGCCGGTCATGAACGACGCCGAACTCTCCGCCGTCATCGACGACCACTACGCGGCCGAGGCGCAGACCCTCACCACCGGCGCCGAGGCGAACCTGCTCAAGCTCGCCGAGCTGCGCGGCACGCTCACCGCCGCGCAGGCCGACCGCTGGGCCGAGGTCAAGGCCGCCCACGTGCGCACCCACGCCCTCGGCGGCCCCGACGACGACGCCCTCACCCGCGCGGTCGCCGCCCTCGCCCTCCTCGGCGACCGCATCGCCGCCGTCGAGTCGGCCATCACCCGCGCCGCCGACCCGCGCCGGATCATGGCCCGCCCGACGCCCCGGCGCGAGGAAGGGGACCTGTGACCGGACGGGGCGGCCGGGGGTGGCCGGACGGCCGGGGGTGGCCGGGCGGGGCGGCCGGGGGTGACCGGCCGAGGTCCCCGGCGGAGGGCGTCGCCGTGACCGTCCCGGGGAAACGGGGCGGCGCCCGAAAGGCCTCCGACTTCGCTGATCCGAGGGCCGATTGAAGGTTTGTCCACGCGCGGAGCGGATCGGCGAAATGATCATTAAGGCATTCCGGACGACTTCTTTCCCAGGTGTTACCGAGGGGTAGCCAGTCCTGCTACAAACACGGTTGCTTCATCAACTACCCGCTCGCCCCCCTCATGTTCGGAAGGGCTGATTGTCATGTCAGCGTCAGTTCGTTCTCTCTGGGCCTCCGTGTTGACCCTCACGATGGGCGCCGCAGCCGTGCTCGGTCTGGCACAGCCCGCCTCGGCCGCCGGCGACACCTACGTGGCTCTCGGTGACTCCTACTCCTCCGGAGTGGGCGCCGGCAGCTACACCTCCGACAGCGGTGACTGCAAGCGCAGCACCAAGGCATACCCGTCCCTCTGGGCGGCTGCGAACGCCCCGTCCTCGTTCAAGTTCGTCGCCTGTTCGGGTGCGACGACGACCAGCGTGTCCAGCGGCCAACTGGGCGCCCTGGCTTCGTCGACCACGCTCGTCAGCGTCACGGCGGGCGGGAACGACGTCGGCTTCGCGGACGTCATGCAGACCTGCGTGCTGCAGAGCCAGGCGAACTGCGTCAGTCGCGTCAACACCGCGGTCTCGCAGATGCAGAACTCCCTGCCGGGGAAGCTCGACTCGCTGTACGGCAACATCCGCGCACGCGCCCCGCAGGCCCATGTGGTGGTCCTGGGGTACCCCCGCTTCTACAGACTCTCGGGCAGCTGCATCGCCGGGCTCACCGAGACCGAGCGCAGTGCGATCAACAACGCCTCGGACGTGCTGAACGGGGTGATGGCGAAGCGGGCGGCCAACGCCGGGTTCACCTTCTCCAGCGTGGTGGACGAGTTCACCGGACATGAACTCTGCTCGGGCGACGCCTGGCTCCACAGCGTGTCGGTCCCGGTCATCAACTCCTACCACCCGAAGGCCGTCGGGCAGTCAGGGGGATATCTGCCCGCTTTCCGCTCCGTGGCCTAGCGGACCTGAGTGTTCGCTCTCTCCCCCCTCGCGTGCGATGGCACCGCGCCGCCCTGCCCGGCCGGTGCCATCGCATCCGCGCACACCGGGCACGGCTCCGGCCCGCGGGCCGCCCCCTGCCCGCCGCGCACCGACAGAGCATTTTCGGCCAACGAACGTCACCTGCTCAACAGGGTCCAGGGCAGGACTGTTCCGGCCAATCGCCAATCAATAACCTTGTGCGGTACATCACTTGTTGACCCCAGGGAGCTTCATGCCCACCGCGCAGCACGTGCCCGACATCCTCTCGCCCGAGTTCGCCGCGGACCCCTACCCCGCCTACCGCGTCATGCGGGACAGCGCGCCGCTCATCTGGCACGAGGCCACCCGGAGTTACATCGTCTCGCGCTACGAGGACGTCGAGCGCGTCTTCAAGGACAAGAACAACCAGTTCACCACCGACAACTACGACTGGCAGCTCGAGCCCGTGCACGGCAGGACGATCCTCCAGCTCAGCGGGCGGGAACACGCCGTGCGCCGCGCCCTCGTCGCCCCCGCCTTCCGCGGCAGCGACCTCCAGGAGAAGTTCCTCCCCTTCATCGAGCGCAACTCGCGCGAACTCATCGACGCCTTCCGGCACACCGGCTCCGCCGACCTGGTCGCCGACTACGCGACCCGGTTACCGGTCAACGTGATCGCGGACATGCTCGGCCTCGACAAGGCCGACCACACCCGCTTCCACCGCTGGTACACCTCCGTCATCGCCTTCCTCGGCAACCTCTCCGGCGACCCGGAGGTGACCGCGGCGGGGCAGCGGACCCGGGTGGAGTTCGCCGAGTACATGCTGCCGATCATCCGCCGGCGCCGCGACCACCCCGGCGACGACCTGCTGTCCACGCTGTGCGCCGCCGAGGTCGACGGCGTGTCGATGAGCGACGAGGACATCAAGGCGTTCTGCAGCCTGCTGCTCGCCGCCGGCGGCGAGACCACCGACAAGGCCATCGCCGGCATCTTCGCGAACCTGCTGCTGCACCCCGAGCAGCTCGCCGCCGTCCGCGAGGACCGCAGCCTCATAGCCGGCGCGTTCGCCGAGACGCTGCGCTACACCCCGCCCGTCCACATGATCATGCGCCAGTCGGCCACCGAGGTCGTCCTCAGCGGTGGCACCGTACCCGCCGGTGCCACCGTCACCTGCCTGATCGGCGCCGCCAACCGGGACGAGAACCGTTACCGCGACCCGGACCGCTTCGACGTCTTCCGCGAGGACCTCACCACCACGACCGCCTTCTCGGCCGCCGCCGACCACCTCGCCTTCGCCCTCGGCCGGCACTTCTGCGTGGGCGCCCTGCTCGCCAAGGCCGAAGTCGAGACCGGCGTGAACCAGCTCCTCGACGCGATGCCCGACGTACGGCTCGCCGACGGCTTCGACCCCGTCGAGAAGGGGGTGTTCACCCGGGGACCGCAGTCCCTGCCGGTGCGCTTCACCCCGGTCACCCCGGTCACCCCGGTCATGGACTGAGTCCCGGGGGAGGAGGCGGGACGGACACGGGTTCCGCCCTCCGGAAAGGGGGCGTTCCGCATGCTGTGCGGTCGGCTGGTGGAGCGCTTCACAGGCCGGTCGCGGCCACTGCCGCCAGTTCCTCCGGGGTGAGAGGGACGGCGGCCGTGCCGGCCGGCAGCCCCCACGCGCGCAGCAGGCGCGCGGCCGCGATGCCCCACGGAAGCCGCAGACCGGCCGCCCGGAGGAGCTCGCTGCGGGCCAGCATCTCGGCGACCGGCCCGGTGCGCACCCCGGACGGCGTGAGCAGTGCGGCGTCGTCCGCCCAGCGCAGGGCGAGATCCACGTCATGGGTCGCCATGACCACCGTGGTGCCCCGCTCGCGCAGCCCGGCGAGCGTCGCGAGCAGCCGTTCCTGACCGTCCGGGTCGAGACCCGCGGTCGGCTCGTCCAGGATCAGGACGCGCGGCCGCATCGCCACCGCACCCGCGATCGCGGCCCGCTTGCGCTGCCCGTAGGACAGCAGATGCGTGGGCCGTTCGGCGAGCGCGGTGATGTCGAGTGCGGCCAGTGCTTCCGCGACCCGCGCCCGTACCTCCGTGTCGGACAGCCCGAGGTTCAGCGGCCCGAACGACACGTCCTGGCCCACGGACGCCGCGAACAACTGGTCGTCCGGGTCCTGCACCACCAGTTGCACCGTCGTCCGCAGCCGGGTCAGCCCCTTGCGGTCGTACCGGACGGGCCGGCCCGCCACGGCCAACTCGCCCCCGCTCGGCCGAAGTCCACCACTCAGCAGCCGCATCAGTGTGGTCTTGCCACTGCCGTTGCGGCCCAGCAGTGCGAGCGCGCGTCCCTCCCGCACCTCGAAGTCGAGGCCGGTGAGTACGGCCGGGCCGTCCTCGTAGGCGAAGGACACGTCCCGCAGGGAGACCAGGGAGGGGACCAGGACGGGATCGCTCACGGCATCCGGCTTTCCAGGAAGAGGGCGACGGCGGCCAGCGCCGCGAGGAACACCAGGCTCACGGCCGTGAACCGTACGGAGACACGAGCCTCGGGTACCAGGACGCGCAGCGTGCCGTCGTAACCGCGCCCGGCGAGCCCCGCCTGCAGCCGCGCCGCCCGGTCGAAGGACCGGACGAACGCCGTCGCGCCGAGACCGCCCAGCGAACGCCAGGACGCCGCCCGGGTGGTGTGCCCGAGCCGGGCCGCCTGCGCCTGACCGATCCGGCGCACCGAGTCGAGCAGCAGGAAACTCATGCGGTACATCACCAGGGCCACGTCCACCAGCGGCGCGGGCACCCCGGCCCGCACCAGACGCGGCAGCAGGTCCGACATCGGCGTGGTGAAGGCGAACAGCAGCACCCCGAGGGACGCCGCCGAGGTGCGCAGCAGCAACTCGCCCGCACGCAGCGGCCCTTCGGGGGCCGGGGAAACGAACCCGTCCGGCCCGCCCACCTGCACCAGCAGCGTGAGCGCCCCGGTGACGCAGAAGCCCAGCGGCACCCGGTAGGCACGCCACAGCCGCCGGCCCGGCACCCCCGCCGGGCCCAGCAGCACCACGAGCGCGGTCAGCAGGACCAGGGCAGCCCCCGGCCACGGAGGCAGGGAGATCGCGAGCACGGTGAGCCCCAGCCCGAGCACGGCCTTGTCCACGGGATGACGGCGGCGCCAGCGACTGCTGTGCGCCGCCGCGTCGATCGGCAGCACGCGGGATCAGGCCCGGGGGCCGGGGGAGACCGCCTCGTCGGGCCGGCCGGTGCCGGCGCCCGGGCCGGCACCGGGCGCCGGCTGCTGCTGCCGTGCCCGTTCCTCACCCTGCCGACGCCCGCGCCGCACCCCGAAGTAGTACGCCAGGACCCCCGCGCCCACGGCGGCCTGGAGGGCGAAGAGCCCCGACTCGATCTCACCGGACGGAGGTTCGTACAACGGCGAGAACCACGGCTCGTAGTCCGGTTCGAGCTCGGTGATGGCGGTCTCCGCCTCGCCGTCCGCACCGGCGAACGGCTCCTCCTTGTGGTCGCCGAGCCCGAGCGCCAGCGGCAGCACCGCGAGCGCGGCCACGGCGAGCAGCAGCAGGGCGTTGATCTTCGCGTTCCTGGTCATCGAGCCACCGTCCCGGTACCGGTCGTCCCCGTCGTCCCTGCCGTGCCCGTCGTCTCCGACTCCGGCTCGAGCTTTGTCCTCGCGTCGGAGCCTTCCCCCGTCCCCGTCCCCGTCCCCGTCTCCGTCGCCGCCGTTGCCGACGCGGCACGCTTACCGGTCAACAGCACGCCGAGACGGGTCAGTTCACCCTTGCTGGACTGCACCAGCAGGCGCATCACCAGGACGGTCAGCAGTCCTTCGCTCACCGCGAGCGGGATCTGCGTGACGGCGAAGATGGAACCGAACTTCCCGAGCGCGCCCGGGAAGCCACTCCCCGGGTCGGGGAAGGCGAACGCCAGCTGCACGCTGGTGACGCAGTACGTGGACAGGTCGGCGACGAACGCGCCGCAGAACACCGCCGCCATCAGCGGTGCCCCGTACCGCCGCGCCAGCCGGTACACGCCGTAGCCCGCCCACGGCCCGACGATCGCCATCGAGAAGACGTTGGCGCCCAGCGTGGTCAGCCCGCCGTGGGCCAGCAACAGGGCCTGGAACAGCAGGGTGATGGTGCCCAGCACCGCCATGATCGGCGGCCGGAACAGGATGGCGCCCAGCCCGGTGCCGGTGGGATGGGAGCAACTCCCGGTCACCGAGGGCAGTTTCAGCGCGGACAGGACGAAGGTGAACGCTCCCGAGGCGCCGAGCAGCAGCGTGCTCTCGGGATGTTCCCTGACTTCACGGACGAGTGACCGGGCGCCGTGGACGACGAACGGCGCCGCCGCGGCGCCCCAGGCGACCGCGTGTACCGGTGGCAGAAAACCTTCGGCGATGTGCATGGCTCAGCAGACCCTCTCCAACACCTCGTGGATGGTTGACGCGCCTTGGCCGGTCTCCTGGCTGACGGGTACCACCGCCCGTGCTCCGCCTTCCCGGGTCCCGGAGGGACCCAGTGGCTGCCCGTCGGTCCTGTCGGGGGGACAGGACCAGGGGCCGGAGCCGGACTTCCCGATCACAGTGGCGAGGGCCGCACCGGTATCGCACCGGATTTCCCGTTCACCAAGGCGTGGCGACAGTAGACCCGGATCCGTCCTGGTGACAAGCGGGTGCGGGGGCGCGCGCGGACGGCGTTCCGCAGCTCGTGCCCCCGCGCACACCCGCGGCCCTGACAGCGGGTGTGCGCGGGTGTGCGCAGGTGGTGCGCCGGCCGCCCTTCGCCGCCCGCCCGGGCGGCCACTGTGTCGCCGGGACGCCGGCATGGGGGGCCGGGGCTCTGGGCAGAACCTTGCTGCAATTAATATGCAACAACGAATTCAGGTCAGTAGAGGTGTGAGGATCGATGACGACCCGACGAATACGGCGCAGTACCGGCGCGGCGACCACGGCCGCCGCGATCGCGGCGGTCGCCGCCTGCTCGGCGCCGACCGGCGGCACGGACGCCGGTGCGGGCGGTGGCGGGTCCGCCGAATCCGTGGTGATCGGGGTCCCCTCCGAACCCGACACCCTGAGCCCCCTGCTCGGCTACGGCAAGGACGGCAACTCCAAGATCTTCGACGGACTGCTCGCCCGGGACGCCGACCTGAAACTGAAGCCCGCGCTGGCGAAGGCCCTGCCCGAGATCGGCGACGACGGCCGCACCTACACCTACACCCTGCGCTCCGGCGTGACGTTCAGCGACGGCGAACCCCTCACCGCCGAGGACGTGGTCCACACGTACGAAACGGTGCTCGACGACAAGACCAACAACACCGCCAAGAGCGAACTGGACGCCGTCGAAAAGGTCCGCGCGGACGGCGACGACAAGGTCGTCTTCACCCTCAAGTACCCCTACGCGGCCTTCGCCGCCCGCACCGTCCTGCCCATCGTCCCCGAGCACATCACCGGTGAGCAGGACCCCAACACCGGCTCCTTCAACACCGAGCCGGTCGGTACCGGACCGTACGTGCTCACCGGCTGGAGCAAGGGCGAGAAGCTGACCTTCAAGGCGAACCCGGACTACTGGGGCGGCGCCCCCCGGGTGAAGAAGATCACCATGGCGGTCATCGCCGACGACGACGTCCGCGCCACCCGGCTGCGCTCCGGCGACCTCGACGGCGCGACCCTCCCGCCCAACCTCGCCGCCACCTTCAAGAACGACGACGGCCGCACCACGTACCGGGCCACCACCTACGACTTCCGCGCCGTCACCCTCCCCACCGCGCACAAGGTCACCGGCGACACCGCGATCCGCCGCGCCCTCGACCTCGCCGTGGACCGCCGGGCCATGGTCGACAAGATCCTCGACGGAGCCGGCCGCCCCGCCTACGGCCCGCTGCCCCTCGACGACCCCTGGTACACCAAGGACGTCGAACGCCCCCAGAACCTCCCCGAGGCTCAGAAGATCCTCGACCGGGACGGCTGGAGGACCGGCAAGGACGGCATCCGTGCCAAGGACGGCGTCCGGGCCGCCTTCACCCTCTACTACCCCTCCGGCGACAAGGTCCGCCAGGACCACGCCCTCGCCTACGCCTCCGACGCCAAGAAGGCCGGCATCGACGTCAAGGTCGAGGGCGCCACCTGGGAGGTCATCGAACCCCGGATGGGCAAGGACGCCGTCCTCGCCGGCTTCGGCAGCACCGGCGACCCCGACTTCGGCCTCTACACCCTGCTGCACTCCTCCCTCGCCGGCGACGGCTTCAACAACATGGCCCGCTACGACAACCCCGCCGTCGACAAGGCCCTCGAGACCGGCCGCCGCAGCCAGGACCCCGAGGACCGCAAGGCCGCCTACGACGACCTCCAGCGCGAACTCGTCAAGAACCCCGGCTACACCTTCCTCACCCACATCGACCACCTCTACGTCCTCGCCGACCGCTGGGAGAACCTCACCACCCAGGTCGAACCGCACGAGCACGGCTTCGCCAGCGGCCCCTGGTGGAACGCCGAGGACTGGCAGCCCAAGAAGTGACCTCCCTGCCCTGGGCCCCGATGGCCCACCTCGTGGCACGGCGGGCCCTGCTCGCCGTGCCCGTCCTCCTCGTCGTCACCTTCGGCGTGTTCGCCATCGCCGCCGCCTCCCCCTTCGACCCCGTCAAGGCCTACGCCGGCACCGCCGCCCTCGGCGCCGACCAGGAGACCCTGGACCGGCTCCGGGACAACCTCGGCGTGGACCGCCCCTTCGCCGTCCGCTGGTGGGAGTGGCTGACCTCCGCCCTCACCGGCGACCTCGGCCAGTCCAGCGTGCTGCGGCAGCCGGTCGCCGACGCGATCGGCGAGCGGATCGTGTGGTCCACGCTGCTGTGCGCCTTCGCCTTCGCCGTCGCCGTCCTGCTCGGCACCCTGCTCGGCGTGCTCGCCGCACGCCGCCCCGGCTCGCTCCTCGACCGCACGGTCACCTCCCTCGCGTACTCCCTGGAGGCCGCGCCGGTCTTCTGGATCGCCCTGCTCGCCGTCTGGCTGTTCGCCCTCCAGCTGGACGTCCTCCCGGCCGGCGGCCTCACCGACACCGGCAGCGAACACGTCACCGCCGGACAGGTCGCACGCCACCTGGTCCTCCCCGCAGGCGTCCTCGCCGTCTCCCAGCTGCCCTGGTTCACGCTGTACGTCCGTCAGGGCGTCGGCGACGCGCTCGCCGAGGACCCCGTACGCGGCGCCCGCGCCCGCGGCCTCGGCGAACGCACGGTGCTCCTCGGGCACGCCCTGCGCTCCGGCCTCCTGCCCGTCCTCACCCTGATCGGCTCCCGCGTACCCGAACTCATCACCGGCGCCCTCCTGGTCGAGAGCGTCTTCAGCTGGCCGGGCATCGCCGCCGCCACCGTCGAGGCGGCCACCGCCGTCGACTTCCCGCTCCTGGCCGCCCTGACGACCCTCGCCACCGCCGCCGTCCTCGCCGGAAACCTCCTGGCGGACCTCCTGTACGGACTGACCGATCCGAGGGTGAAGCTCAGTGAGATGTGACTCCGATGACTGACACCACAGCCGGCACCGCACGGGAGAAGGCGAACACGACCGGACCCGCGGCCCCGGCCGCCGCATGGCGCTCGCGCGGTACCGCCCGCCGCTCCACCCACACCCTGAGGCTGCGCGTCTCCGCCACCCTGGTCGCCGTCACCGCCCTCGCGGTCCTGCTCGTCCCCCCGCTGGTCCAGCTCGACCAGCAGGCCGTCGACCTCGCCGCGAAACTCCTCCCACCCGGCTGGGCCCACCCCTTCGGAACCGACGACGTCGGCCGCGACCTACTGCTGCGCTGCGTCTACGGCCTGCGGGTCTCCCTGCTCGTCGGCGTCGTGGCGGCCCTCACCGCCACCGTGATCGGCACCGCCGTCGGAGCCGCGGCCGGGGCCCTCGGCGGCTGGGTCGACCGCCTCGTCATGCGCCTGGTCGACACCATCTCCTCCGTCCCGCACCTGCTGCTCGGCATCTTCATCGTCGCCATGTTCCGGCCGGGCGTCTGGCCCGTGGTGGTCTCGGTCGCCGCCACCCACTGGCTGTCCACCGCCCGCATCGTCCGCGCCGAGGTCCTCTCCCTGCGCTCCCGCCCGTACATCGACGCGGCCGTCTCCGGCGGCGCCTCCCGGTGGCGGGTCGTCCTGCGCCACCTGCTGCCCGGGGTGCTGCCGCAGGCGGGACTCGCCGCCGTCCTGATGATCCCGCACGCCATGTGGCACGAATCGGCGCTGTCCTTCCTCGGCCTCGGCCTGCCCACCCACACCGCCAGCCTCGGCACCCTCATCCAGGGTGCCCGCGGCACCCTGCTCGCCGGACAGTGGTGGCCCACCCTCTTCCCCGGCCTGTTCCTGATCATCCCCACCCTCGCCATCGCCGGACTCGCCGGAGTCTGGCGGGAGCGGATCAACCCCCGCCGCCGATCGGAGCTGATGCTGTGACCGAGCGACCTCCCGTGCTGTCGGTCCGCGGACTGTCGGTGCGCTTCCTGGTGCCCGGCGGGGGCCCCGTCGCCGCCGTCACCGACGCGCACTTCGACGTCGTCCCCGGCGAATGCCTCGCCCTGATCGGCGAGAGCGGCTGCGGCAAGTCCGTCCTCGCCTCCGCCCTCCTCGGCCTGCTGCCCGCCAACGCGCAGACCGCCGGCCGCGCCCTGCTCGGCGACCTCGACCTGCTCGCCGCCGACGAACGCACCCTCGCCCGCACCGTACGCGGCCGGCGCATCGGCCTCATCCCGCAGAGCCCCGCCGCCCACCTCACCCCCGTCCGCACCATCCGCGCGCAGACCGAGGAAACGGTCGCCGCACTCACGGGCGTACGCGGCCGCGCGTCCCTGCGCGCCGCCGCCGAAAAGGCCGCCGCCCGCGCGGCCTTCCCCGAGGACCACCTCGACCGCTACCCGCACGAACTCTCCGGCGGCCTCGCCCAGCGCGCCGCCACCGCCCTCGCCCTGGTCGGCGACGCCCCCCTCCTCCTCGCCGACGAACCCACCACCGGCCTCGACCGCGACCTGGTCGACCACACGGTCGACGAACTACGACGCCACGTCGACGCCCCCGACGACGGCACCGGCGAGGGCCGAGCCCTGCTGATGATCACCCACGACCTGGCCGCCGCCGAACGCGTCGCCGACCGCGTCGCCGTCATGTACGCGGGCCGCATCGTCGAACTCACCGACGCGAAAGCCTTCTTCGGCACCCCGGGACCCCGCCACCCCTACAGCCGCGGCCTCCTGAACGCCCTCCCCGACCGCGCCTTCACCCCGATCCCCGGCATGCCCCCCGAACTGGGCGCGCTCCCCGACGGCTGCGCCTTCGCCGCCCGCTGCGACCACGCCACCCCCACCTGCGCGACCCTCCCACCCCTGACGGAGACGGTCGCCTGCCACCACCCGGTCCGGGCGACCACCCCCGCCCCCGCCCCGGAGGACGCCCGTGCTTGAACTGCGCGCCATCACCGCCGGCTACGACCGCCGGACCCCCGTCGTCCGCGACGCCACCCTGACCGTCGCCCCCGGCGAGGCCGTCGGCCTGCTCGGCCCCAGCGGCTGCGGCAAATCCACCCTCGCCAGGGTCGCCGCCCTCCTGCACCGCCCCGACGCCGGCACCGTCACCGTCGACGGCACCCCCGTACGCCACTTCCGCCACCGCGCCCCACGCTCGCTCCGCACCTCCTTCGGCGTCGTCTTCCAGCAGCCCCGCCTCTCCGCGGACCCCCGCCTGAACCTCACCGACCTGATCGCCGAACCCCTGCGCGCCACCGGCCGCCGCGACACCGTCCCCGACCGCGTCCCGGAACTGGCCTCCACCGTCGGCCTCACCCCCGACCTCCTCACCCGCCGCCCCCACGAGGTCAGCGACGGCCAGCTCCAACGCGCCTGCCTCGCCCGCGCATTGGTGCTCCGCCCCCGCTGGCTGATCTGCGACGAGATGACCGCGATGCTCGACGCGTCGACCACGGCCGCACTGGTCGCGGTCGTCGAGGACTACCGCACCGAGACCGGCGCCGGCCTCCTGGCCGTCGGTCACGACCAGACCCTCCTCACCCACTGGTGTGACCGCACCCTCCACTGGAAAACGGTGACGTCCCCGGAAAAGGGAGCGGCGGCAGAGGGAACGAGGCAGGGTGAATTCGCGTGAATCACCCACTGTGACCCAACATTGCGCATTACGTTGCGTATACGGAGAACGCTCACTCGGGCGAACTCATCGAGGAAAGCACGCGGGTCGAACGCCTGCAACGTGCCTACGATGTAGTGCGCGACAAGGCCATGTCCCCTGCCGAGTCGCAGAAGTTCATTCTGCGCCTGTTGGAGGAAACACCGTGCGATCCATAGCCCTGGGTACCGTGACGTGGCGCAAGAGCAGTTACAGCAATCCGGATGGCGGCGCCTGCCTCGAAGTCTCCGACGAGTTCACCTCCGTCGTCCCCGTGCGCGACAGCAAGACACCGGATGGCCCGGTACTCGTCCTGGCTGCGGAAAACTGGACCTCCTTCGTCACTGCTGTGGTACGCGATGAGTTGGGCGCCTGAGCCACGCAACGGAGGTCAATGACGACCCCGTGCGCCGATCCTCGAGTGAGGGGCCGTTCAGGAGAATTCATCTCATTTAGCTCGGTGGGCTGTTGGTCGTGGTGGGGATCGTTGAGCGGCTGGTGCCGGACGAGTTGTGGGAGCTGTTCCAACGAGTGGCACCGCCGCGTCGTTCGGGCCGTCCGGGGCGACGGCTCACCGCAGGTTCACCGAGTGGTCGAAGGCCCGGGTCTGGGCCAGGCTGCACCGCCTGGCCCCCGATGAAAGCGGGACCGGAGGACTTGGGTCGTCAAGCCGCGTTCACAGCCTCTTTCCGTGGCTGAAGCCACCCAGCGATCAGTAGCTGCGCGTCAGGCCCGGTACACCAGCTGATACAGCCAGAACAGCAGGCGGCGCAGGGAGGAGGCCGACAGGAGTCGGTCGTCCAAAGGTCAGCTCATGGCGCACCCGCGCTCGTGACGTCACCTCGGCGATCTTCGCCACGCTCATGTCCTGGGCGCACCGCAGCGCAGTCCGAGCCCGCCGCCAGGACACCACCGAGTCGGCACTTCCGTGGATGAGCCGCAGCAGCCATGTGCGTTCGTCATCGAAGATCTCTCGGACTCGTACGCGCTTTGCCGCTCACAGAGCCTGTGCGGCGCGCGCCGCACAAGCGACCACCCGGCCCGCGCATCACATCACGGCGGGGCGAACATTGCCTGGTGCGGCGCCAGATGATTGATGCGCTTCCTGGCCTGTCGGGCCCTACTCGCCGTCGGTGCAGAGTTGGGCAGCCAGGGCCGCGCAGGCCCACTCCTCCCAGGAGCCGGGGGACCAGCCGCGGTCGCGGACGAAGACCAAGTAAAGCTCCGGGCTGAGCAGCCCGTACAGCAGGTCAGCGGCGCGAGCGGTGTCGATGTCGGGGCGGGCGTCGGGCTTGGAGACCAGTACTTCCGCCGCGGCGTGCTGGACAATGTAGCGCGGGTCCCGGCCGGTGGGCCACTGCGCGGCGATCTCCGGGTCGGTTGCCGCGGCGGCCGCGATCATGGGCATGACCGGGGCGACCCGGCCGAGGATTTCGCGCACGCCCCGCACGTGGGACCGCAGTTGGCCGACTGCTGTCGGCTCGGCGCACGCGGCGCGGAACCAGTCGCGGTCCATCGTGGCGACCGGCTCGACGTCCCCGGCGATGGACGTGTCGACGACGTCCTTGAACAGAGCACGCTTGTTGCGGAACACGAAGTAGACGGTCTGGACGGCCACGCCCGCTCGGTCCGCGACCTCCTGAAGGCTCGTCGCCCCGTACCCCTGCGCGACGAACAGTTCCCGCGCCGCCTCGACGATCTTCTCGCGGGTGCGCCGCGAGCGCTCGGCTCGTCTGTCGGGCCGCTTGTCGGATTCCTTGTCGAATCGCTTGACCGCATCCATGCCGGGAGTCTATCTCTAGAGTTAAACACTAGAGTTTAGCTCTAGATTCTTCTTGGAGGTTGCGATGAGAGAGGCACGGACGGCTGTGGAGCTTGACCAGGAAGCGACCGCGCGCCGCGAGTTGGAGGACTACTACCGGAACGGCAAGCCGCCGTGGGACAGCGGCGTGACGCCGCCCGAGCTGGTGGCCCTGGTGGAGGGGGCCGACGCGCTGACGCCCGGTCACGTCCTCGAACTGGGGTGCGGCACCGGAACCAACGCGGTGTACCTGGCCCGGCACGGCTGGCGGGTGACGGCCGTCGATCTGGTCGACCGCGCCGTTCGGCAGGCGCGGGAGAAGGCCAACGCTGCGGGGGCGGACGTCACGGTGCTCTGCGGGGACGCCACCCGGCTCGACGAGGTGGGCATGCCCGGACCGTACGATCTGTTCTTCGACCTGAGCTGCTACTGCGGCATTCCGCCGCACCGCCGAGACTCCTACGCCGCCGGCCTCACGGCGCGCGCCGCCCCCGGCGCACGGCTGCTGATGTTCGGATACGGGCCCGAGGCGTTCGACGACCCGATCTCCGGCGTCACCGCGGACGAACTCCGGTCCAGGTTCGCCGGGTGGCGGTTGGTCGACGTGACACCTGGCACGAACCCGGTTCCGACCTTCTGGTTCACGCTGCACCGCACCGCCGCCGCGGCGGCGTGAGCCTGGGGGCGTAGCAGACGCCGACCCAGTGTCCCGGCAGGCGACGTCTGCCCGTCAAGGAGCGGCGACCGGTGCGTGCTCTCGGTGCGCCGGCCGGAAGTGTCGTTCACGAGTGAGATGGGAGGTACCGCGGGAGAGCGATCGGCCATGAGCACATCCTCCTTGGCGACCGGTGGTCGGCTTTCCGTGCGGTGGTTGTCGCCTGCCTGCAGTCCAGTGAAGGTTTGCGAGCGAGGCTTGACGTGGGTCGTCAAGCAGCGTTCACAGACCTCATCCATGCTGCTCGCATGACCGAGAACGGCTGCCAGCGTGTACCTCGCCTCGCGGGTGGGACGGACAGCGGCCCTGCGGTGGGAGGTCATCTGGCCTGTCCTCCGTCCCAGCGAGCCTGTGCTGCCATGTAGCCCCCGAGCGATGCCGACCTCCCTCTGTCCGGATCGCTGGTCAGGGACACAGGTGGGCCAGCAGTTCGTCGCCGGCGGGATATCGCTGTTCCTGGGGAAGCAGCCGTGTCGCGGAGGCCGTATCGCCGCGGCTGACGAGCGTGCGGATTTCGCGGGCGAGTGGTGTCACGTCTCTGATGGACAGGGTCCACTCGTCCGCGTAACGCGTCGCTGCCTCGCCCGAGAGCCCGAGTTGCAGCGAGCGGTACGACAGGGGACGTAGGTTCAGGTCGCGTTCAGGATCCCATTGGACACGGGCCGGTGCGCGCTTGAGGTCGCGCTGCCAGGTGCTTCGATCAGCGTGCAGCCCGCGGATGTAGCTCGACAGACAGGCGTGGCGCAGCGCCCAGTCGAAGCCGTCGCGAGCAATCTCCACAGCAAGAACGGTCTCCTGCCCGGTGCTCGTGCCCCAGTTGGAGCGGTACATCATCCACAGAAAGCTGGGCTTAATCCACGTCATGCGGTCCCGTAGCCACGCGGACGGAAAGCGGCCGTCGCGGACGGCAGGCAGTCCGATTTCAGGGGCGTACGCCTGGTAGACGGTGATCGTGGATGCCGTGTGGAGCGCGCGGATCCCGCGGTGCGGTTCTTCCATGGCGTACAGCGTGGGGTCGGCCAGCTCAGGTGGCCACCGATTTTCGACCGCTGCTCGCTGCAACGGAGCACGCCAGCCGCAGCACCGTGCGAGCTGCCGGTCTCACGGCCACCTTCTTCAGGCACCTGATTCACAAAGAGCGGCTATTCGTGGTCTGCGGTGCCGAGGCGATCCCTATCGCACAAGACGCCCCCCGTTCGTTCCAACTAGGGCAATCAGCCACGTGTGGCCCGTCAGGTGCCCGGAGACGTGCAAGGTCTGTGAACGCGGCTTGACCTGGGTCATCAAGCAGCGTTCACAGACTCCATCCGTGACCGAGCCGCTTCGTTTCATCCGGTTGACGTGGATGCCTCCTCAGAGATCCTGCGAAGGGACGGGTCGTTGGGCCTGCCGGACAGATCGCAATTTGGCGACCGCTCGCTGCGCTGCCTCGCGGGGATCGGGGCGCGAGGCAGGGGTCCTTGGGCCGGCCAGGTCCCGACCGTTGAGCGACTGCGCGAGAACGGCAGTCCAGTCGCTCCGGTGCACCACGGCGACATGTCCGTCCTCGTGCGCCGCTCCGTCCTGCCAATCATCGGGCGGTGCCATGAGGACACGAAGAGATTGTTCATCGAGCCATTCCAGGCCCAGAACCTGCCGGCCGAGTTCGTGCTCGATGAGAGAAGTGACCACGCCCGTTTTGAGGTGCAGAAGAAGTAGCTCGCCCTCGAAGAAGTAGCCACCGTCATACCTTCCGGTGCCTATCGCGAGCAGCGAACGCCTGGGGTGGAAGGCCATCGCGCGAACGGGGAAGCGTGAGCAGATGAGCGCGCTACGGACGAAGGAGCGGCTCTCGTAGACCGCGACTGGTGTGGTTCGGCCGGGCACATCCGTGCCTGCCACGGCCAGTAGGCCGCGCCGCTCGTCGTGGACGACCAAGAGAGGGTCGCCAATCCCAAGAAATGCCCAGCCATCGGGAGGACGTTCGCTGGAAGCCGCCATGCCGTGATCTTCTCAACTGCCAGGATGCACAGGGTAGTCACCGACGCGAGAGCATGGAGAGGTGATCAAGCGGCTCAAGAGGGAAGACCCAGTGGAGCAACTCGTTCGAGAACCGGCGCTTTCCACGTATCAACAGGCCCTACGCGATCGGCTCCTCGCCACCCCTGTGATGCCCGCGCCCGATCCCTGGCGGTCCGCCTTCGAGTACAAGTACGGCGCCCCTGTCGGCGGACTTCTCGGCATCGGCTTCGCGTCACACCCTGAGAGCGGCCATGACCTGGTGATGGTCGTCTCCCACGACGGTCACGGTCTCTTCGACGCCGTCACCGGGGAGAAAATCGCCAGGGACCGCGACCCCGACCCCGAGGACAGCACCCCCGACGCGGTCGCCGACCTGACTTGCCCCGGACTGGGACCGATCGCCGGCAGCCGCGTACACATCGCAGGGCTCTTCGGCGGAGGGCTGCACACCACCACCGCGGACGGCTGGACCCTGGAGGCCGTCACCCCGGCCTGGCCCAACGATCGTGTGCTGCTCTCGGTCGACGGCGGCCTTCCCCACTCCGGCCCGTACGGGGAGCAGTGGTGGCACATCTTCCACTCCACATACTCGGAACTTCGAGCCTTCGGCTTCTCTCCCTCCGGGGAGACCATCGCCGTCGCGACGAGCAGTGACGTATCTCTGTGGACCCGCCGCTCTGAGCACAGCAACGGCAACGTCACTCAACGCTGACCAACCCGCGCCGCAGACCCGCAACCACACGAGCCAAAAGGTCTACGAGCACGGCTTGACATGGATCAAGCCTGGGATCTTCGGACGGTCCCATGGGTGGTGGAGAGCTGTCGGTGCAGAGACCGTGCTTGCGCCTCCCCGCTCCTTCGCCGAGTCCGTACCGCACCGGTACGGGCGCGCAGGAAAGTTCCGGCAGACCGATGAATCCCCGCGCCCGCCGGCGTCTACAGATGCAACAGCCCCGAGCAACCTGAGACCAGGAGACGAAAAGATGAGCACCGAGCAGACCACCCCGGCCGGCGGCTTCTCCTACAAGCTGACTCGAACGCTGGACGCCCCCGCAGTGAAGGCGTGGCGGGCGTGGACCACCCCCGGGCAGTATGCCCAGTGGGCCTACGCCGCTGCCGGCTCCGTCGAGATGGACGTACGGCCGGGCGGAGCGTGGAAGGCCACGATGGTCACGCCCGACGGCGGACAGTTCCCGCTGACCGGCTCCTATCTCGAGGTCGTCGAGAACCGCCTCCTGGCGATCGGCATGGACGTACCCGGCAAGCCCGCGCCCGCGGTCATGACCATGGAACTCGACGAGCAGGACGACCACCACACGCAGGTCGTGCTCCGCCAGGCCTGCGACACCGCGGAGGAGCGCGACATGGCCGAACAGGGCAGCACCATGCTCCTCGAGAGCCTGAGCGCCTTCCTGGCCGATGGAGCGAGGGGCTGAATCCCGGTCACACCTCACCGCCGGCCCTGGATCACGCGGCAGGCCGGAACACGCCCGGCCCTGCCCTCCGGGCGACCGGCCGAGCAGTTCGATCCGGCGCGGGAAAGGGTCGCGAACGCGGCTTGACGTGGGTCATCAAGCCGCGTTCACAGCCCCATCCATGGTCCTGGCAGGATGCGGACCCCAAGCGGATCTACTCTCCGACCCCGCGGGCGACCTCACCGATCAGGTCGGCCAGTAGCCCCGGGTGGGACAGAAACGGATGGTGGCCGGTCGGCAGGTCGATCACACCGGACGCCCGCCGGGCGAACTCCCGCTGCTTCGCCGACGGCGTGGCCCGGTCCCCGGTACAGACGACGTAAGTCGAGGGGGTCTTGTGCCAGGCGATGCCGCGCGGAGCCTGAGCGAAGACCGCCTGTGACTGCGGTCCCAACCGCCGGAAGGCGCCCGCCTCGGCCTCCTCGTCGCAGTCGTGCAGGAAGGCGCCCCGCAGGTCGACCGCCGTATTCGGGACGACCGTGCCATCATCCCGCGGGACGACCCAGGGGGCGGGTTCAGGTCCGGTCAGGGAGGCGAGGGATTCGCCGCGGTCCGGCACGACCGCGGTGATGTAGAGGAGGTGGCTGACGTCGTCCCTGCCCGCGGCGGCTTCGGTGATCACCATCCCGCCGTAGGAGTGCCCGCACAGCAAGGCGGGGTGCCCAGGCTCCTGGTCCAGCACGGACCGCACCGCGTCAGCGTCGGCGTACAAATCCGCCCCGTACGCGGCGCCCGCCCGCTCGCCGCAGCTGGGCAGTTCCACACTGTGGCTCTCCAGCCCCAGGGCGGCGAGTGGCTCCACCATCCGGTTCCACCACCAGTCGGCATCCTGCGCGCACGCGCCATGGACGAATACGACCCGCATTCAGGCCTCCCTCAGCTTCCCTGCCGCCCGCTTTCCTCTGCGCGCGAATTCCTCATGCCATCGGCCGGCCCTCGCCGCGAGCACCTGAAGACGCGTGCGGGCCTGCTCGATCTGATCGACAGGGCCGCCTGATCCGCGGGCCGCCGATGCCCAGCCTGCCACCCTCCCGAGAGATCCCGCCGCCCACCTTGAGGGCCAAGGACTGTGAACGTGGCTTGACGTGGATCAAGCCGTCGTTCCTGTGGATGATGTACCGCTGCGGATGGGGCACCAAGGAAGGCCAGGAAACCGTCCTCGCCGTCGAGATCACCCGTGATGGCTTCGAGTGGGCACTGGAACACGCCTGCCTGTCCCACTACGAGCACGGGCTCCACGCCGACCGTGCCGCCTGGAAGCGACAACTGAAGCGGGCTCCCGCCCGGGTGCAATGGGACCCCGAAAGCGACTTGCACCTTCAGCCGCCTCCCCACTGGTCGCTCCAGCCCGGCCTCGCCGGCGAAGCCGCACGTCTCTACGCCGATGAGTGGATCGTCTCCATCGTCGATATCACACCGCTGGCCCACACGATCCACGCCCATGTACGAGACAGAGACCTGGACATCGCCCAGCAACTCCTGCCCCATGAACGTCCCTACCCCGTGAACTACGAGATCCTGGCCCACCTGTACCAATGAGCCAGGCCCGCTAATTGAGATGATCTATTGGCCGACGAGGCCATGTGCAGAAGCCGCGGCGACCAGGTCATCGCCGCCGAGGGACGCTCCCCGCGGGTGCGGGGAGCAGGCATCGGGCACCGATACGTCCCAAGTCGCCCATGGAGCATCCCCGCGGGTGCGGGAAGCTTCCGTTCGTCCTGTGTCTGTTGGACGAAACAGCGTGTGCTCTCTGGACTTGACCTTCCCCGTGTGGCGCAAGAGCAGTTACAGCAACCAAGAGGGTGGCGCATGCGTTGAGGTCTCCGACGCTTTCGCCGCCGTTGTGCCCGTGCGGGACAGCAAGACGAAGAACGGCCCTGCGTTCGCCTTCACGGCGGCGGGCCGGACCACGTTCGTGACCGCTGTGAGGAGCGGTGAGCCGGGCGCCCGACCCAGGACGACGTGCGGGTGTGTCCCGGTCAGGATGTCGGGTGTTCCGGGTACAGCCACCGTCGAAGCAGGCGGCTCATGAACGGCATGACCGCGTAGGTGAGGAGAGGAGCGAGGACGATCGGGAAGACGAGGGTGCGTGCCGCCAGTGGCCAGGTGTGGAAGAACTCCGCGAACAGGCCGTCGTAGAGCAGCGCGAAGGGGTAGACGGCGAGGATCGTCACCAGTGACATCTTCCAGCGCGCCGGCGGCCGGGCCGCGCCGTTGGGGATGTTGAACCACGTCTCCAGGCCGGTGGTGGTCAGCTTCGGGTGGGCCGGGTGGCCGTAGGGTTTGACGCGATCCTGCCAAGCGGCTCGCTGGGGTGACGTCATCCAGCGGTCCAGGCTCGCGGTGTCCGCGAAGCGGACGACCGCGTGGTAGCGGTGGCTGTGGTCCTCGGGCCGGAGCCAGGTGACACCCCGGTGTCCTGTGAAGGCGGCAGCCTCCGCCTCGACTCCGTGGGCCCACTGCTCGAATTCCGTCTCCTCGCCGGGCATCACCTCCCAGGTGTAGACCACTGTCACCGCTTCTCGGGCTTCAGTCGCACGCCGGTCCATATCCTAGATCTTACGTTTGCGACACTTTTGGGTCTCGATGAGAATGAAGGGGTGATTCTTTGGGAGGTGTGTCATGCCCGTACGTGGCCCGGCCCTCACCGAGCGAGGCGCAGCACTGCTGGAACAAGGCCCGGGCCCGGTCCGGGTCGGACTGTCGGTCAACGGCACCGGGCGCACCCTGGACATCGAGCCGCGCGTCAGCCTGCTCGACGCGCTACGTGAACACCTGCACCTGACGGGCGCCAAGAAGGGGTGCGACCAGGGAACCTGCGGGGCGTGCACCGTGTGGGTCGACGGGCGGCGCGCGCTGGCCTGCCTCACCCTCGCCATGACCTGCGAAGGCCACGAGATCACCACCGTGGAAGGGCTGTCCGAGGACGGCGGACTGCACGAGATGCAACGGGCCTTCATCGCCGAGGACGCCTTCCAGTGCGGCTACTGCACTCCCGGCCAGATCATGTCCGCCGTGGCGTTGGTCCATGAGGGGCATGCCGGGGACGACGACGAGATCAAGGAGTGGATGAGCGGCAACATCTGCCGCTGCGCGGCCTATCCCCACATACGGGCCGCGATACGCGCCGCCCGCGATCGCATGTAGGAGGCGCCCAGTGCGGCCCATCACCTACCTCCGCGCGACCGACACGGCGAGCGCCGTCACCGCCGTGAGCACCGACCCCACCAGCGACTTCCTTGCCGGCGGCACCACCGAGGTCGATCTGCTGCGCCAGAACGTGCTGAACCCCCGCCGCCTCGTCGACATCAACGATCTCCCGCTGACCGATGTCGAGGGCACCCCGGCAGGAGGGGTGCGTATCGGAGCGCTGGCCCGGATGAGCGACGTCGCCGCCGACCCCGTCGTCCGTGAGCGTTTTCCGCTGATCGCCCAGGCGCTGGAGCTGGGAGCGTCCGCGCAGTTGCGCAACATGGCGTCCATGGGAGGCAACCTGCTGCAGCGCGTGCGCTGTTCGTACTTCCGCGACGCGGAGTCCCCCTGCAACAAGCGCGAGCCCGGCACCGGTTGCTCGGCCGTCGAGGGCTTCAGCCGAGGGCACGCGGTGCTCGGCACCAGCGAGCACTGCATCGCCACGCACCCCTCGGACGTGGCCGTGGCGCTCGTCGCGCTGGATGCCCAGGTGCGCACGACGGGACCGCACGGCGAACGAACCTACGCCATCGACGACTTCTTCCTCCTCCCCGGCGACTCTCCGCACCGCGAGCACCCCCTGGAGCACGGTGAACTGATCACCGGGATCGAGGTGCCCGCCACGCCTGTCGCCCGGCACTCCCACTATCTGAAGGTCCGGGACCGTGCATCGTACGAATTCGCGCTCGTCTCGGTCGCGGCCGCGCTCTCCGTCGTGGACGGCGTGATCGCCGACGTACGGATGGCGCTGGGCGGGGTGGCCACCAAGCCCTGGCGGGCCAGGCGGGCCGAGGACTTCCTGATCGGCGCGCGCGTCCGGCGGGACAACTTCGCCATGGCCGCCCGCGTCGAAATGGCCGATGCCCGGCCGACCCCCATGAACGCCTTCAAGGTCGAACTCGCGCAGCGCGCGATCGTCCGCGTCCTCGACCTGCTCAGCGACGGAACGGGAGACGGGTCCGAGCCCGGCCCCGGGGCCGGGAGCCCGTCATGACCACCATGCCCACGACGACACCGCCCGCCATCGGACAGCCCCTCGACCGCGTCGACGGCCGTCCCAAGGTCACCGGAAGCGCGCACTACTCCACCGAGATCCCCCTCCCGGACATGGCGTACGCCTACGTGGTCGGCTCCCGCATCGCCGCCGGACGGGTCTCCGGGATCGACGCGAGTGCCGCAACGGCCGAGGAAGGCGTACTCGCGGTCCTCACTCACGAGAATCTGCCGAGGATCGCGGAGCAGCCGCCGCTCGTGCCCTCGCTCGCCGGCACGGCGGCGCCCGGACAGACGTACTTCCCGATGCAGGACGACATCGTCCACTACGCCGGCCAGCAGATCGCGCTCGTCGTCGCCGACACCTGGGAACGCGCCCAGCACGCGGCGCACCTGTTGCGTGTCTCGTACGAGGAGACCGCCCCGGTCACCACCCTCGACCAGGGCCGGGACCGGGCGTACGTGCCCGAGAGGATCTTCGGAGGGTGGATACCGGGGCGCATCGAGCGCGGCGACGTGGAGGCCGGGCTGAGGGACGCGGACGTGCGGGTGGAGGCGACATACACCTACGCGGCGAACAACCACAACCCGATCGAGCCGTCCGGCACCACGGCCCACTGGGACGGTGACACCCTGCTGCTGTACGACTCCACCCAGGGAGTCAACGCCACGCAGATGACCGTGTCACGGCTGCTCGGCGTTCCGATGCCGAGGATCCGGGTCATCGGTCACTACGCCGGTGGCAGCTTCGGCTGCAAGGCGATGATCCACGCCCACCCGACGCTCGCCGCCATGGCGGCCCGGGAAGTCGGCCGGCCCGTCAAGCTCGCCCTCACCCGGGAGCAGATGTTCACCTCCGTCGGTCATCGGGAGGAGCAGGAGCAGCACGTGACGCTCGGCGCGACGCGCGAAGGCCGGCTGACCGCCGTTCGGCACCACAAACTCTCCCCGACCTCCCCCTTCGACGACTGGGCCGAACCTTCCATCGGCACCTCGTCGCAGATCTACGCGTGCCCCCACTACGAGGGCGTCTACCGGTTGTTCCGGGCGAACACCATGACCCCGACGTTCATGCGGGCGCCGGGTGAAGCGAGCGGTATGTACGCGCTCGAGTGCGCGATGGACGAGCTCGCCCACGAACTCGGTGTGGATCCCGTCGAACTGAGGCTGCGCAATCACACCGACGTCGACGCCATGTCGGGCTTCCCCTGGTCCAGCAGCGGGCTGCGGGAGTGCTACGAGCGTGGAGCCCGGCGGTTCGGCTGGTCCGGGCGTGATCCCCGGCCGGCCACGCGCCGTGAGGGCGACTGGCTGATCGGCGTCGGCATGGCCACCGCGACGTATCCCGTCGCCCCGCTCGCCAACCCGCAGCGCGCCCGCGCGCGCCTCTACGCCGACGGGACGGCGGTCGTCCAGGCCGCCACCCCTGATTTCGGCACCGGCGTCGCCACGGTCATGACCCAGGTCGCCGCCGACGGACTCGGCATGGGCGTGGAACGCTGCCGCTTCGAGAACGGGGACACCGACCTGCCCAACATCGCTGCCGCGGTGGGCTCGGCGGGTGCCGGCATGATCAGCGCGGCCGTGCACAGTGCCGCCACCGCCCTGCGCGGTCAGCTCGTCAACAAGGCCGTGGCCGACGCCGGTTCACCTCTGCACGGCGCGGACCCGGTCGACGTCGTGGTCCGGGACGGCGTCATGACCGCCGGGACCGCGTCCGAGGCGTACACCGATCTGCTGCGGCGCACCTTCCAGCCGGACGCCGAAGCCCTGGGCCAGTGGAACCCGCCCGCCCACGACATCCCCTACGGGATGATGACCTTCGGCGCCCAGTTCGCCGAGGTCGCGGTGGATGCGGAACTGGGCCTGGTCCGGGTGCGGCGCATGACCGGTGCCTTCGCGCCGGGCCGGGTGCTCAACGCCAAGACGGCCCGCAGTCAGCTGATGGGGGGCATGCTGTGGGGGCTGGGGCAGGCGCTGCTGGAAGCCAACCACATGGCGCCGGACACCGGCCGCTGGGTCAACTCGAGCCTCGCCGAGTACCTCGTCGCCGTCAATGCGGACGCTCCGGACGTGGACGTCGAGCTCATCGAGGTCGAGGACGACATCGTCAACCCGTTGGGTGTGAAGGGTGTCGGTGAGATCGGCCAGGTCGGCGTGGCGGCGGCGATCGCCAACGCCGTGCATCACGCCACCGGGCGCCGGGTGCGCAAGCTGCCGATCACGATCGAGGACCTCCTTTGAGGGCGGCGGACTTCCTTTGAGGGCATACGGATCGTCCCGCCGGGCGTCCCGGGATCAGGCCGTGATGACGTCGGTGCCGGCCCGGCTCAGGGCGGTGTGCAGCTCGGCCGGGAACGGTGTGTCAGGGATGAGGGTGTCGAAGCCGTTCCGGGCCGTCCCGCCGCCCCGCAGGCCGACCGCCCTGTCCTGAGCGGTCCGCATCCGCAGCCCGTCACCGAGTCGTGCGGGCAGACGCCGCGGAGCTCCGCGGCGTGCCGGGCGCGAGCCGGGAGGGAGGGAGCAGTGCCCGGGGAGAACCACGTCCTGGTCGCTGCGCGCCCTGCCGCTGAGTGGGACTGCGGTGTCGGTGTACCACTCGGTCCCTCGCAGGGCCGGTGAGGACGCTGACGCCCGAAGTGTGGACGATGCCGCGGTGGCCCCGGCCGGCACTGCCGTCGTCAGTCGTCCTCGGGGTCGGGCTCGAACGTGAAGTAGACGCTCAGGACGTAGGGCTCGTCCTCGTCACAGGCGTAGTTCCAGGAGACGTCCACCAGGAACACGGGATGCTCCCGCACCCATTCCTGGGCCTTGCCGAACGCCCCCGCGGCGGTCGTGGCGGGGAACAGCTTGCGCGCCATCGGGTGGACCTGGGTCTCGGCATCCGAGTCGTCGAAGCCCTCGGGGACATCCAGGCAGAGGTCGGGGTCGAGTTCCATGGGC
Organism: Streptomyces sp. NPDC085927; assembly: GCF_044540975.1. Taxonomy (NCBI): domain Bacteria; kingdom Bacillati; phylum Actinomycetota; class Actinomycetes; order Kitasatosporales; family Streptomycetaceae; genus Streptomyces; species Streptomyces sp. NPDC085927. Next base: position 66,428 of record NZ_JBITSN010000019.1, on the reverse strand, counting down.
TGTGCCCTTCCCGTCGTGGTCGCCGGTTCGCGTCGTCCGGGGCGGTGGTCTCACCGGCCTCCGCACGCGACGCCCGGTGAGACCACCGCCCGCCCCGGAAAGGTTGCGTCCGTCGGCGGCCGCACGGCGCGGGGCGCGGTGCATCGGGCACGGAACCGGCGGTGAACAGGCCGTGCAGAGGTCAGAGGGTCGCGTCGGACCACAGGTCGAGGACGTCGTCGCCGCTCATGGTGGAGCCGGGCTCGCTCTGTGCTCCGTCCAGTGGCTGCTCGGTCCAGATGACCTTGCCGGTCGGCGTGTACCGGGTGCCCCAGCGCTCGGCGTAACGGGCGACGAGGAACAGGCCGCGGCCGCCCTCGTCCGTGGCCGCCGCCTGGCGCAGATGGGGGGAGGTGCTGCTGCCGTCGGAGACCTCGCAGATCAGGTGGCGGTCCCGCAGCAGGCGGACGTGGATGGGAACGGCGCCGTGCCGGATGGCGTTGGTGACCAGTTCGCTGAGGATGAGCTCGGTGGTGAAGCCCGCGTGCGTCAGGTCCCATGCCGCCAGCTGCCGGGTGACGTCGGCGCGGACCCGGGACACGGCCGCCGCCTCGCGGGGCACGTCCCAGCCGGCGACCTGCCCGGGGTCGAGCACCCGGGTGCGGGCGACCAGCAGGGCGATGTCGTCGTCCGCGCGGTCGGGCGGCAGGGCTTCGAGCACGGCCTCGCAGGTCTGCTCGGGGGACCGGCCCGGCTGGGCCAGTGCGCCGCGCAGGATCTCGAGCCCGACGTCGATGTCCCGGGTGCGGTCCTCGACGAGCCCGTCCGTGTAGAGCACGAGCCGGCTTCCCGCGGGCACCTGGAACTCGACGCTCTCGAAGGGCAGCCCGCCCAGGCCCAGCGGCGGGCCGGCGGGCAGGTCGAGGAAGTCCACGGTGCCGTCCGGGCGGACGAGGGCGGGAGGCATGTGACCGGCCCGGGCCGCGCTGCACCTGCCGGAGGCCGGATCGTAGACCACGTACAGACAGGTGGCCCCGATGGGCCCCTCGTCCTCGTCCTGGGCGGCCTGCTCCCGGGCGAGCCGGGCCACCAGGTCGTCCAGGTGGGCCAGCAGTTCGTCGGGGGCGAGGTCCAGAGTGGCGAAGTTGTGCACCGCGGTACGCAGCCGCCCCATGGTGGCCGCCGCGTGCAGGCCGTGACCCACCACGTCCCCGACCACCAGCGCGACCCGGGCCCCGGGCAGTTCGATGACGTCGAACCAGTCACCGCCCACCCCGGACTGGGCCGGCAGATAGCGGTGGGCCACCTCCAGCGCGCTCAGGTCCGGCAGGTCGCGGGGCAGCAGACTGCGTTGCAGGGTGACCGCCAGGGCGTGCTCGCGGGTGTAGCGGCGGGCGTTGTCGAGCGCCACCGCCGCACGGGTGGCCAGCTCCTCGGCGAACGGCGCCTCCTCCGGGTCGAACGGCTCGGTCCCCCGCGAGCGCCAGAAGGTCACCACGCCGAGCACCGTGCCGCGCGCCAGGAGCGGCACCGCGATCAGGGAATGAATGCCGTGGTCCAGAATGCGCTCGGCGCGTTCCGGGTCCAGCGTCCGCCACCCCTGGGCGGAGCCCAGATCCGCCTCCAGCACCGCCTGCCCGCTCTCCACGCAGCGCGCCTGGGGCGTGTGGTCCGTGAGGCGGACGGACCGGTCCACCGGCATCAGCCGGTCGGCGTCGACGCCGACCGCGGCTGCACGGCGCAGACCGGTGGCCGCCGCGTCCGGCTCCTGGCCGCTCAGTACTCCCTCGGCCAGATCGACGGTGGCGATGTCGGCGAAGCGCGGAACGGCCACCTCCGCCAGCTCCCGCGCGGTGCGCTCCACGTCGAGGGCGGAGCCGATCCGTGTCCCCGCGTCGTAGAGGAGCGTCAGCCGCTCGCGCGCCACCTCGGCCCGCCCCGTGAGTGTCCGCAGTTCCGTGGTGTCCCTGAGGGTCACCACGCTTCCGGAGCGCCGGTCCCGGGGATCGGTGGGCCGCTTGTTCACCGCCAGCAGCCGGTCCGCCGTGAGGCGCACCTCGTCGGTGGCCATCCGGTCCGACGCCAGCAACTCGGCCATGTCCGGGTCCAGACCGAGGTCGGAGACGAGCCGCCCCTCCATGCCCGGCGGCAGCTCCAGCAGCCGCCGTGCCTCGTCGTTGGCCAGCACCAGCCGCCCGTCCTCCCCGACGATCAGCACCCCTTCCCGCACCGCGTGCAGCACCGCGTCGTGGTGGTCGTACATCCGTGTCATCTCCACCGGACCGAGACCGTGGGTCTGGCGCAGCAGCCGCCGGCTCACCAGGGCGGTGCCGCCCGCGCACACGGCCAGCGCCCCGCCCGCGGTCCCCAGGAGCACCGGCAACTGCTCGGCCGCCATGCCGGCCACCTTGTGGACCGTGATCCCGACCCCCACCGTGCCGACGATCGTCCCGTCGGACTGGGTGACGGGGGCGTACGCGACCACCGCACGGCCCTTGGAGGTGTCGATCTGCTGGGTCTGGGGGGAGGTCGGCGGCCTGAGCGGGCCGACGACGGCCTTGCCGATCTTGGAGGGATCGGGGTGGACGTAGCGGACCCCATCTGACGAGTACACGACCATGAGGTCCACGTCGGTCGCCCGCACGATTCTTTCGGCGACCGGCTGCAGGACTTCGGACGGGTTGGGCCCGGTCATCGCCGTCAGCGTCTGAGGGGAGTACGCGAACGTCGTGGCGACGGCCCGGGACCGGGCCTCGGCCTCATGGGTGCTGTTGCGCCGGGCCTGGAGCGCGAGAGTGACCACTGCGGCGGTGATGATCAGGGCCACGACCAGGATCTGCAGCACGAACACCTGGCCGGCCACGCTCCGCACCCGGAGCAGGGGCCGCAGCCGCCCCGAGAGGCGCGCCGACCGGGAATCACCACCGCGCCGGTTCCCCTGTCGGTCCTGCTGCCGGTCCTCCGGCCGGTCCTGCTCCCTGGCCCGGTGCCGGGCTGATCCCATGCGTGCGGCAAAACCCCTGAAGCCGCGGGGTGGCGTGCCGGGAGGGCGACGGGGATCTGCTGTCACTGCTTCGTTCGCCTCCTCCGCGGCGATGTACAGGCCGTCCCGGTGCGGTCGCCGCCCGCTGGACCACCCGCCCGCCGGACCTGCCCCGCGGAAGCCGGGACATCCGGAATATAAGGAGCCAATAAGCTTCGACCTGTACGTTCTGCGCATTCCTTACGAACGGGTCAACGGTACTCGCTCAGGGCCACTTCGGTCCGGTCGGGCACGGCCGTTCGGTGTCGCCGAGCAGGGGCAGCGCGGTCGGTGACCAGTGCCGCGGTCGCCGAGGGCGGTGGGAGCGGGCTCGTGTGCGCAGGGCGTCCGGGGCTGTGCGCAGGGCGTCGGGCGTCGGACGTCGGAAGGCACGGGCCCGGCCGCTCGGGGTGGCACGCGCCGTGAGGCGAGGCGCCCCGAACGATCCCCCGGCGGTGCTTCCGGGGGAGGGGGGAGAGGAGGAGGGGGAGGGAGGAGGAGGCCTGTTCCTGCCGGCCGTGCGTCTCAGCCGCGGACGCAGTCCTCGATCACCGAGGCGACCTGCTCGACCGCGGCCGAGACGCGGTGCGTGCGCCGGGCCAGTACCAGTTCGACCGACTCGAGGCCGGTGAGTGGTACGTAGGTCACGCCGTCGAGGCTCAGGCTCTGCACCGACTGCGGCACGAGGGCCACGCCATGACCGGCCGCGACGAGGACGACCAGGGTGGCCGTCTCGCCGACCTCCAGGAGAGGGTCGGGCCGGAAGCCGGCCCGTCGGCAGGCGGACAGGACCCGGTCGTACATCGAGGACCGGGACTGCGAGGGGTGGATGACGAACGGCTCGCCGGCCAGGGCCTCCAGCGGGATGCTCGGGCGGCCGGCCAACCGGTGGTGGGAGGGCAGTACGGCCACCAGCGGTTCGGACCGCAACGGCGTGACGCGCATGTTCTCCTCCGCTGCCACGCCCCGCAGGACGGCGAGGTCGAACACGCCCGCGAGCAGGCCCTCGACGAGCCGGGGGGTGAGGAGTTCACCCCGCAGGTCCATGGTGACCTTGGGCAGCTTCGCCCGTACGGTGCGGGCGACCCGTGGCAGGACGTCGTAGGTGGCCGTGCCGATGAAGCCGACGGAGACCCGGCCCGCCTGACCGGTGGCCAGCTCCCGCATGTGGGTCCGCGCGCGTTCCTCCTCCGTGACGAGGGCCCGTGCGTAGTCGGTGAGGTGACGGCCCGCCTCGGTCGGTTCGACGTGCCGGGTGGACCGGTTGAACAGTGAGACGCCCAGCTCCCGCTCCAGTTGCTTGATCTGCTGGGAGAGAGCCGGCTGCGCCACGTGCAGGCGGGCGGCCGCGCGCCCGAAGTGGCACTCCTCGGCCAGGGCGAGGAAGTACCGGAGCTGACGGAGTTCCATGGACCCCAGTTTATAAGGGCTGCTTATGAATCGATGCCGACTAGGTCTTGGACATGATGAAGCGGCGCTCGTAGCGTGAAGGCGTGAGCGACAGTTACCTTTACGCAGCAGCAAGAACGCCCTTCGGAAAGTTCTCGGGCGCCCTCGCCGAGGTCAGACCCGACGACCTCGCCGCGGTGGCTGTCACCGGGACCCTGGCCAAGGCCCCCGCGCTCGACCCGGCGGAGATCGACGACGTCGTCTGGGGGAACGCCAACGGCGCGGGCGAGGACAACCGCAACGTCGGCAGGATGGCCGTCCTCCTCGCGGGACTGCCGACCTCGGTGCCCGCCACGACCGTCAACCGGCTGTGCGGGTCCTCCCTGGACGCCGCCATCATCGCCTCCCGCGCCATCGAGACCGGCGACGTGGACATCGTGCTCACCGGCGGCGTCGAGTCGATGACCAGGGCGCCCTGGGTCCTGCCCAAGCCCTCGCGCGCGTTCCCCGCCGGCGACGTGACCGCCGTGTCCACCACCCTCGGGTGGCGGCTGGTCAACCAGCGCATGCCGGAGGAGTGGACCGTCTCCCTGGGCGAGGCGAACGAGCAGCTGGGCGACCGCTTCACCATCGCCCGCGAGCGGCAGGACGCATTCGCCGCCCGCTCCCACAACCTCGCCGACGACGCCTGGAACGCAGGCTTCTACGACGACCTGGTGGTGCCCGTCGTCACGGACCGCAAGGGCACGACCGTCACTCGGGACGAGGGGATCCGCCCCGGGTCGACCGCCGAGAAGCTCGCCGGACTCAAGCCCGTCTTCCGCCCCGACGGCGTCATCACCGCCGGCAACGCCTCCCCGCTGAGCGACGGCGCCTCCGCGGTGCTCCTCGGTTCGGGCGAGGCCGCCGCACGCATCGGCACCGACCCCGTCGCCCGCATCGCCGGCCGGGGCGTGTCCGCGCTGGACCCGCAGATGTTCGGATACGCCCCCGTGGAAGCGGCGAACCGGGCACTGAAGAGCGCCGGGATCACCTGGTCCGACGTCTCCGCCGTCGAGCTCAACGAAGCCTTCGCCGTCCAGTCGCTGGCCTGCGTGGACGCCTGGGACGTCGACCCGGAGACCGTCAACGCCAAGGGCGGCGCGATCGCGCTCGGCCACCCCCTGGGCGCCTCCGGAGGCAGGCTCCTGGGCACCCTGGCCCACCGGCTGAAGGAGTCGGGGCAGCGGTGGGGCGTCGCCGCCATCTGTATCGGAGTCGGCCAGGCGCTCGCCGTGGTCCTGGAGAACGTCTCGGGAGGCGACCGGTGACCACCCTGCTGTACGACCACGCCGACGAGGCGGTGGCCGGGATCGAGGACGGCTCGACCGTGCTCGTCGGAGGGTTCGGAATGGCCGGCATGCCGGTCGACCTGATCGACGCCCTCATACGCCAGGGCGCCAAGGACCTCACCGTCGTGTCCAACAACGCCGGCAACGGCGACACCGGACTCGCCGCGCTGCTGGCCAAGGGGCGGGTCCGCAAGGTGATCTGCTCCTTCCCGCGCCAGGCGGACTCCTGGGTGTTCGACGACCTCTACCGGGCGGGCCGGATCGAACTCGAGGTGGTCCCCCAGGGCAACCTCGCGGAACGCATGAGGGCGGCCGGGGCCGGCATCGGCGCCTTCTTCTGCCCCACCGGAGCCGGCACGCTCCTCGCGGAGGGCAAGGAGACCCGCGAGATCGACGGCCGCACCTACGTGCTGGAGTACCCGATCAAGGGTGACGTCGCTCTGGTCGGCGCCCACCGCGCCGACCGCATGGGCAACCTCGTCTACCGCAGGACCGCCCGCAACTTCGGACCGGTCATGGCCACCGCCGCGACCACGGTGATCGCGCAGGTCCGGGAGATCGTCGAGACCGGCGACATCGATCCCGAAACCGTCGTGACCCCCGGCATCTACGTCGACCGTGTGGTGAAGGAGGCCGACCCCGCATGAACGCGACCAGCCGAGCGGCGAACGACCAAGGTGCGAACGGCCGAGGTGCGAACGGCCGAGGTGCCGTGAACGACCGGGGCCCGCTGAGCAAGCACGAGATGGCCGCCCTCGTGGCGCGCGACATCCCCCAGGGCGCCTTCGTCAACCTGGGTATCGGGCAGCCGACCCTCGTCGCCGACCACCTGCCCGCCGACTCCGGCGTGGTCCTCCACACCGAGAACGGCATGCTCAACATGGGGCCCGCCGCGAAGGAGGGCGAGGTCGACCCCGACCTGACGAACGCGGGCAAGGTCCCGGTGACCGAACTGCCCGGAGCCGCCTACTTCCACCACGCCGACTCGTTCGCGATGATGCGCGGCGGCCATCTGGACATCTGCGTCATGGGCGCGTTCCAGGTCTCCGCCACCGGTGACCTCGCCAACTGGCACACCGGGGCCCCCGACGCCATCCCCGCCGTCGGCGGAGCCATGGACCTGGCGATCGGTGCCAAGAAGGTGTTCGTCATGATGACGCTCTTCACCAAGACCGGCGCCCCCAAGCTGGTGCCCGAATGCACCTACCCGCTCACCGGGCTGCGCTGCGTCGACCGCGTCTACACGGACCTCGCGGTCTTCGACATCACGCCCCAGGGTGTCCGGGTCGCCCAGACCTTCGGCACCACGCCGGCCGAACTCGCCGGCCGCCTCGACGTACCGCTGCTCGCCGCCGAGGCGTGAGACGCGGGCCGACGGCCCGCCCGACAACGCGTTGATGGCCTGCCCGCGGTCCGCGGGCAGGCCATCAACGCGTTGTCGGGCACCGCGACGCCCGGCGGACGGGAGCGGGGCACCGGCCGGAGGAGCGTGGACGTCGACGCCTCCTCGTCCTCCGCAAGCTCCGAGAAGGTCTTCAGCGGCGCCTCAGGAGCGGCGGGACCGGACGACCAGGGTCGTGCCCCCGGCCACCGCGAGGACCGCCGCGCCGCCGAGGACCGCGGTCTGCTCACTCGCGCCGGTTGTGGCGAGACGGGGGCTCGCGCCGGCCCTGGCAAGACGGGGGTGCGAGCCGTGCGCGGCCTTCAGGACCAGGTCGGTGATGTCGCCCGGACTGGTCTCCATGACGGCGTGCGGGGCGTCGACCTCGACGGTGGTCGAGCCCGCCCGCTTCGCCATGAAGCGCAGGTTCTCGGTGCCGATCGTGCGGTCGTCGGTGGTCACGAGGTACCACGAGGGGATGGTCTTCCACGCGGCCCCCTTGCTCGGCTGATAGCTCGTGGCCACGTTCGCGGGCCGCTGTGAGGCGGCTAGGACGTTCGCCCGGGCGGCGTCGAGCCGGTTGCTCAGGAAGACGTCTCTGAACTTGTCCGGCTTGATGTACAGGTCGACATCGCTGGGACCGCCGCCGAGCGGTACGGCATTCAGCGCGGTGGGGACGGGGGCCATGGGGTCGTCCGTCAGATGACTGCCGGGGTGCTTGGCGATCAGCTGCAGAGCCGTCTCGCCCTTGTCCGGAGCGAACCCGGCGATGTAGACGAGGGACTTGACGTTCGGGTTGCCGACCGCCGCGTTGGTGATGACGGCGCCGCCGTAGGAGTGACCGACGAGAACGAGGGGGCCCTTGATCGTCTTGAGCAGGGCAGCGAGGTAGTCGGAGTCGTCGGAGAGGTTGCGCAGCGGATTCGCGGGGGCGATCACCGGATAGCCCTCGGCCTGGAGGCTACGGACGACCTCGCTCCAGCCCGAGGCGTCCGCCCAGGCGCCGTGCACCAGCACGACGGTCGGCTTGGCGCCCTCGTGGGGTTCGGCACCACCGCTCTCGGAGGCCACGGAGGGGCCGGCGGCTGTCAGGGCCGCGGCGGGGAGGAGAACGGCCAGGGGAAGTGCCCGCCGGGCGGCGTGCCGTATGTGCTTCATAACCACTCTTTCGCCGAGGGGAACGACTGCACGACGACACTGCATTCCACCGGCTGGTGCGGCACCATGAAATGGTCCGGTCGAGTGAAGACCACGTCGGTGGACACAGCCGCTGAGGGAGGTCGCGGCACAGTACCGAAGGAGGCCGTGAACCGGCGCCCGGCCCCCGTCGGGCGGACGACATCGCAGGGCCCCGATCGGCAACTGCGAGCCCTCCGAGCAACCCCAGCGGTGCGCCCCCGTCGGGGGCCGACGCCCTTCTGCCCGGCGCCGCTCTTCGCTTCCGCGCCGGCGCCGCAGCCCATGGTTCGAGTGGTGTGTCCTCGCAGGGAGGAAACATGAGCACCCGGTTCGATGTCACGGTAGAGATAGACCGGCCCATTGAGGACGTCTTCGCCTACCTCGCCGACGGCCGCCACGACCCCGAGTTCAGCCCCCGCGTGCTGGAGATCGAGAAGAGTCCCGAGGGCGTCACCGACGTGGGCACCGTCTTCCACAGCACCGTCAAGGACAGCGGCATGACGTCCCGGCGGGACTTCGAGATCAGTGAACTGACCGCCCCCACCCGTATCCGCTGGCACGAGGTGTCCCGCAACTCCATCACCGCCGACGACGGCGGCTACGACCTCGAGCCCACCGCCGACGGCGGCACCCGGGTGCGCCTCTTCAACGTCCTCGAAGGGCACGGCCTGGGCAAAGTGCTCCTCCCCCTCGCGGGCAGCGCGGCACGCAAGGACGCCCCCGCCTTCGGCCGGCGCATCAAGGCCGCCGTCGAGACCTCCGCCTGACCGGAAGTGCCGGGCCCTCCGCCCCTTTCCGCTGGGCAGATGATGGGCGCCGACCTGCGCAAATGGCCTTTCGGCTGTTTCATGCCCGCACCTGCTGGCGCAGCGGAATGTCCCGGAGAAGTCCCGGGAGACTTCTGCGGCCTGCGGCCAGATACGAGGCCCTCGGACCACCCAAATGTCCGAATGCTGAGACATGTTTCTCATATGGGTATGTTTGCAGGGGACCTCGGCGTTTTGCCGGGGACCGTACTAATGCGAGAAAGAGGGAACACTCATGTCTCACCCCCTGCTGGTGGACCCGGCCTGGTTGCACGAACGTCTCGGGGACCCCGCGATCCGGATCCTCGACGCGACCACTTTCCTCACCCAGCCCGAAGGCGACGGCTACTACGACGTCGAGTCGGGCCGCCAGGCGTACGAGAAGGCCCACATCCCCGGCGCCGTCTTCGCCGACCTGCTGAACGACCTCGCCGACCCCGGCGCGGCCACCACGTTCACCGCGCTCGACAGCGAGACGTTCGCCGCCCGGCTCGGCGCTCTCGGCGTCGGCCCCGGCACGCACGTGGTCATCTACGACCAGGGCCCGAACATCTGGGCCACCCGGCTGTGGTGGAACCTGCGCTACGAGGGCTTCGACGACATCTCGGTGCTGAACGGCGGTCTCCCCGCCTGGACCCGGGCGGGCCACGAGGTGAAGAGCGGCGTGGAGTCCAACGAGCCCGCCGTGTTCACCGCCCGGCGCCGTCCCGAGCTCTACGCCGACAAGGACGCGGTCCTCGCCGCGATCGAGGACCCCGGCACCCGGCTGGTGAACTCCCTCGACCGGCCGACCTTCGCGGGCACCCGCCAGACCTACGCCCGGCCGGGCCGCATACCGTCCAGCACGAACGTTCCGTTCCCCGAACTCGCCCACCCCGACGGTCTCTTCCGCGGCCCGGACGAGGTCCGCGAGCTCTTCGACGACGCCGGTGCCCTGGACGAGTCCAAGAAGGTCATCACGTACTGCGGCAGCGGCATCGCCGCCACCGGCCTGGCCTTCCAGCTGGCCGTCCTCGGCCGCCCCGACGTCGCGATCTACGACGGTTCCCTCACCGAGTGGGCCGCCGACCCGGCCCTCCCCCTCGAAGTCGACTGACGGCCCCGGCTCACTCGGACGCCCCCGGGCCCCCGGACCCGCGCTGTCCGGGGGTCCTGCCGGGCGGCCGGGTGCCCCTCGCGGATCCGCCGCCACGGTGGTCCGGCAGCCGGGGCATCGCATCGGCGTCATCGGCAACTCCTTGCGCACAGGGTCCGAGCGCTCATCACTCCAAGGCGAGGAAGCCGGCCCGGTTCCGGGACGGTCCGATGTGAGGGAGTGACGTTCGGGTGCTGTGATCGGTGAAGACGGGAATCCACTGTTCTCGTGGGACGTCAGCCGTGGGCTGTCGTGAAAAACTCAGAGTGGGGGGACGGTGATCGATTACCGCAAGGCAACCGTTCCGGTCTGGACGCGGGCGACCGGTGACGTCCGGGCGCCCGCGGTGGCCGGGGACCAGCCGATGATGGCTGAGCGCCTGGCCGAACTGCGCAGCGTGCTGGCCGCCTTGGCCGACCAGCCGATCGCCACGCTCGAGGCGCACCCGCTGCCCGACAAGCTCGACCGCAGCCAGGGCATCCCGCTCGATGCCGCCAGCCCCCTGGCGCAGCACCTGTCGCAGCTCATCACCGAGTCGGCGAAGGCTTCCGCCACGGCCGCCAAGGCGACGGCCTCCGGCGAGATCCTGTGCCGCGTGGTGGTCCCGGCGAAGGTCGCCGCCGAGTTCGGGCAGGGGCTGGTTCGCTGGATGGTGCCGAAGGGGTCGACGGGCGAGTTCTACGGCACCCTCGTGCATTCGACGACGGGCCAGATCGCCGCCAAAGCGACACTTGTGCCGGTCAGCGGAGCGGCGGCGGCGGGCACGGTCGGCGGCGCGGGTGCGACCGCCGGCGCCGCGGCCGCGGGCGGCGCGGTGCTCACCGTGGCCGCTCCGCTCGTGCTCATGGCGGTGGCCGTAGGAGTGAGCGCGCACGCCGACCGCAAGCGGCAGCAGGCCATCGCGCACATCACGGACCTGCTGGAGCAGCTTCAGGCCGACAAGCTCGACGACGAGCACAGCGCACTCAACGGCTGCCGTCCCGCCATCGACAAGGCCACGGCCGTCCTGCTCGACCAGGGCAAGCTCGGTGTCTCGCTGGGACTCGACTCGGCGGTGCACACCATCGACACGGCACTGAGCAAGGCCGACATCCGTCTGGCCCGCTGGCGGAGCGCGCTCGACAAGCTGCCCGCCGGCGAGCCCGTCGAGATCGGCACGCTGACCGAGTCGTTCCCCGGCGTGGACGACCAGGGCGGCACGTTCCGCACCCACGTCGAACTGGCGGAACTGGCCATGGCGTTGAAGCGGCGTGTCAACGTCCTCCAGGCGGTCGAGCGAGCCCAGAGCGAGCCCGACAACCCGTTCGAGAACTTCGCCCGCGCCCTCAAGGACGACGAGCGGCGTCTCGACGAGCTGGAGTCGGGCATCGCCGGGGTGCTGGTGCGCCTGTCGGCGCTGGAGCTGGCACGCCCGAACAGCAAGCGCCCCGTCTTCACGACCGGTGAGGTCGACCGGCTCCTGCGCGCGGCGTACCAGATCCGCCGCCTGGGCGACGGCGTCGCACTCAACGGCCGCCCGACGGACGTGGCGATCGAGATCGCCCGCGACAGAGACGGCTCGGTGGTCGTGTTCCCCGCGCTGCCCGCGGAGGCATAAGGGCTCGGAGTGGAGGGTGCGGATCCAGTGCGGTCGCGCGGGCGTGACAGGGAAAGCCCGCCGCCCGACGGACGCTGGCCGCATCCTCTCCCGGAGCGTGTGCTGGTGAGCGCTCTTCCGGCATTCTGATGAGTGCTCAGATGCGCGGCGCTTAAGGTCACCCCATGGTGGGGTTGAGAACACTGCAGGGGTACCTACTCGAAGAGGTGCTCGCCTGGCTGCTGAGGTCCAGTGGATACCGTCTGCTGACGGAGGCGGACGACACGGCCAGACACCCGTGGAAGGTGCTGGAGAGGCGCAAACACGGGCTGGTGGTTCGGGGGCGGGGTGCCTGGCACCAGGCGGACAGTTTGGGGGAGTTCCCGTACGTCCCTCCGTTCTCGCTCCCGATCCGTCTGTTCGCCGAGGCTAAGAGTTTGATCTTGGCGACTGGCCTGCTGCGGAACGCTCACAACCACTCCACATACCCGCGCTTGACCACATGCGCATCGTGGATGAGGCCCAGGAGGTCGGAAGGTAGGCATCGTCGCGGCCGTGGATGACACGGGCTTCTGGGCGGCGCGCCGGCGGGTTGGCTAGGTAGGCGTCAATGTCCGGGATCGCAAAGCCGGCGCCGCGACGGCACTTGCGCTCATACGGCGCCGGCTCGTTCAGGTCTCCCCTTGGGCGCGCCATCCCGCCCCCTCGCCGCGGCCCGGCCCGCGTACCGCAGCCACTGACCGCTCCGCCCCGACAACGACTGGAGACTCCCGCCACATTGCAACCCGGCATCCACTTCTCCTTCGGCGACCACAAGGAAGGGCTTCGTCGCCTCCTTCACCTCAGTCAAGCCTTTTCACCTATCGCATGCTGACCAGATCATTCGCGGTGCCCTGCGGCCAGCCACGACCAGATCCGACGAGCGCTAGACGACATGAGTGAAGGCGCGGTACTCCCGAGCCACCAGCTCCACCTCGTGGGAATGCCTGTTGAGGTACTGCCCGATCGAGACGATCTCGCCATCAGCCGCAATGGTTGCGTACGCCTGTGCGTACCCGCGAGGATCCGTGTCCGAGGAGTAGACGCGAGCACCCTGATCTTGGTGTATCCAGATGCGGTGCTCTTCGGCCACCGTTGCCTGGGACCCAACGGGTCCGATCTTCTCCAGGAGCACGTAGTGCAGCCCCAGGAGATCCAAGAGCTCTCGGTCACGTTCCCACACGGCCCCCGCGTACATGTTGCTCATCAGGAACAGCGGATCGCGGTACACGAGCCGTACCGCATCGGGCAACGACATGCCTCGGCCGTTCCAACACAGGGCGCCACGTACCGAGTGCCGTAGGCCGTGGCGGGGTACGGCTTCGCCCATGACCATGGGCAGGAGATTCTCCAGGCCGTCCGGCCACCCATGGGTGATTGTTTGCAGGAGGTCACAGGGGTTGTAGACGTGCAGTCCGACGTCTCCCTCACCAACCTTCGGGCCCACTTCGTCGAGCCAACCGGCCACCAGCGAATCCCACTCGTGGTTGCCGTCCAGGCTCTGCCGAGCCTCCTGCCGGAACGCCTTCCAACGGCTGGCTACCTGCGGGCTGGCGGTGCCCGTGTACAGGATCTGACTGTCTCCTCGTTCGTCCCCGGTAAGGAAGCGGAACAGATCCTGCTCTTCGAAGGCGGCTGTGACGTCGTAGGCGCCGGTACCTCGGAAGCCTTGGATGGCCCAGTTGGGGTCGTCACGGAGATTCTTCAACAGCCCTGGCCGTGCGGACTCCATGTTCATTCCGCGCAGCTTGCTGCGCGCAAGACGGTTGCAGATCTCGCTGAGGGCCAGGTACTCCGCCTGGTGCTCGTCAGCGAACGGCTCAGGCCCGTCGTAACCACCCAGGAGATCCACTGCGGCGAGTTCCTCGTTCACTCGGCCGATCGCCAGGTACAGGCCGAAAGGCGCAGGGATGTAGTGCTTCTCCGCTACGCGGTCCAGATCCGCCGCCAACAGGTCGAGCGCCCCCAGCTCGTCCGCGACCTTGCTGATGATCCTCCAGCCCTGCTCCCGCTGTTCCTCCGTGACGAAGAAGAACAGGTTGTGGATGGGGGTGATGCGGGGTTCAAACGCCCGGGACAGGAGCTCCACCCGCTCAGTCCCGGTGGGGGTGCCGTTGTTGTCCAAGAGCAGTCGGTATCCGCGAAGATCATGACTCCAGTCACGCGCGGCATGACTGACGGCGATCAGGAGTTCCTCCCAGTCATCCGGCATGGCGACGATCACCGCACGAATGCGGTCCGGCGCGAGGTTCTTCTCCCGGCAGAGAAGCTCGGTGTACTTGTTGACCTCGTGCAGGGCTTGCCGCGCGCTGGACCGGGACCGCTTCAGCTCGATGACCACCCACATCTGATGGCGATCACGGGCCAGGATGTCGATGCTGCCCCTGGTGCCGTGTGCGTTGGGCAGCGGGTACTCCTCGAACTGAACCGGCCGGAGCCCCGGCTCGATCAGCTCCAGGTTCTGTACGAGCGCATTGCGGAGAACGTTCTCGAGAGGCGGTCGCATGGCCGAAGGCTAGACCGAAGCACTGACAAGGGCACTGGGGTGGGACACAGTTGGCGAGTCCCCTGCACCCCTTCGGTCCCCGTGACGAGCACGACCGCATCTCGGGCTACTCGTTCTCTTTGCTCTCCGACCCGGGTGCGCCATAGGGCTGGCGATCATGGCTCCGCAGGCGGCCTCTCAGATGCCCCTATGTTTGTCAAGCAGCGGTCGTGAGGGCTGATGGGCCATCAGGCAGCTGGTGGCGTGTGATCATGTCGGCGCGTATGGGCAGCAGGGTGCCGTCCAGCAGCACGAATGCCTTCATCGATGCTGTCCGGGCCGCCTCCGCGAGGGTCGGGGCGAGGGCGGCCAAGAGTTCGACGGCCTCCGCGATGTAGCGGTAGGCGGTCGTGGTGCCGATGCCGAACCCGGTTGCGAGCTGGGCGTACGGGTGGCCGTTGCGGAGGTGGGCGAGGGTAAGCAGAGCCTGCCGACCGGGGCTCAGGCGCCGCCACCGGGTACCGAGCTCCCGACGGTGTTGGCGGAGCTTGGTGGGCAGGAAGCGCAGGGCGGAGCTGGACACGTCGACGTCGGACGGGTAGACAAGCACACGAAGCGCCTGGTGGAGACGGATTTCTTGGTCGAAAAACCATCTACCAGGGGCTTCACCTGTCTGGCAGCTCAACTACCCGACCTGCTCGGCAGGTTGGAAAACGCTCAGTGTACGAGATCCGCAACTACGTACGCCGCCACCTGCTGGACATGCACGAAGACCCCGTGCCCAGCTCCACCTCGGTGACTCGTCCGCTCGACACGCTGGTGGCCGACCTGCAGTGTCTGTCGCTCGGACTCATCCTCGCCTTTCCCGCGGCTCCTTTCGTCCTCGGGCTCGTCTCCGACGATCTCCAGCACTTCTTCAGATACGCGCGCGAACACCCCACTCACGCGGTGCGCGTGCGCAGGAGCGAGCGGAAGGCAGGGCATCCCCTCTGGTCTCTCGAACCCCGCGAAGGACGTGCCTACAGGTTGACCTTCAGCCTCCCGGAATACGTCGAGGACTGGATTCTCGACCAGGAGGAGGGGATCCGGTCCCGCACCCGTTGGACGGCGCGTGACCTGCTCTCCGCCATCACTCTGTACTGGGTCGACGACGGTCACACCCACACCTTCCGGCTTCACTACGACCCGGACGAGTTCCGTGAGGTCAGTGGGAGGCCCAGACCACCGTTCAGCGACTTCGACGAGATGTCCGACCTGTACTGATCCCGAAGGGGGTTTGTTCGGTGTGATTGACGCCGTAGTGCCGAAGCCGGGTGGGGACGCCGGCGCGGTAGGTCGTCGAAGTGATCAGGGAGTGATGTCGAGCAGGTCGGGCCCGGACGGTCTTGCCGCTCGGCGGGTAGGGGACGCACTCCCAGTGGTCGGCGAGGGCGGTGACGAGGGTCAGGCCGCGTCCGGTGGTGCTGAGTGGGTCGGACGCGGTGTCCGTGGGGCGGGGGAGCGGGCGGAGGTCTCCGCGGGCGTCGCTGACCTCGATACGGAGGCGGCCGGCCGCCGGGTCGAGGGCGAGGGTCAGCCGGAAGCAGCGGCCGGGCACGCGGCCGTGCAGGACGGCGTTGGCGGCGAGTTCCGCGACGACGAGTTCGGCACGTTCCGTGAGGTCCTGCGAGGCGCCCCGGGAGCGCAGTTCGGTCACGGCGAGGAGCCGGGCGAGACGGGCGCCGCGCCGCGTGGACGACAGCAGCTGGGTGAAGGCGTCGGTGGGGGCGCCCACTGGGGATGTTGCGTGGTTCATGCCGTCAGACTGGCGGTCGGGTGGGGGCGGGGGCGAGTGCCGCGCCCCGTACGCGGGGTGACCGTACGGCGGCGGAGAGGAGTCGGTGCGCTTGCGGAACGGGCATGTGCGAGGCGTTGGGGACCGGGCCGCGAACCGAGCGGGCCGCACCCCGGAGTGGGGCGCGGCCGGGTGTGCGCTTCTGGTGTCAGTTGGCCGAGGACCCGGGGTTCCTCGGCTCTTGGCTGAGGACTGCGGTGTGCTCCGGGCTCTGGGCGGGGGCGGGGACGCGGTCCGTGGCGGAGGGCCTGGCGAAGATCTCGTCGAGGGTGATGGCGTCGATGGCGCGGTCGAACCAGAGATCCAGGAGCGGCATGTCCGCGCAGGTGATGACGCGCTGTCGGGTCTCTTCCGTCATCGAGAAGCCGCGGCGCTCCATCAGGCGCAGCAGTTGCTCGGCCTTTCCGGCCACGCGTCCTTCCTTGAGTCCTTCTTCCTGTCCTGCGAGGCGGGCGTCGCCCACGATGGTGCCTTGCCTGGGGGTGAAGAGGGTTTTCATCAGGTTCCTCCAGATTTTCCGGGCGTGTTCGCTGCCCAAGCCGTCCTCGATCAGTCCCGCCAGGTCGTCCCGCGCTTCGCGGTCCGTGTCCTGGGCCAACGCCTCGCCCATTACCGTCAGTATGCCCTCGATGTCCGGGTCGTTGCTGTGGATCCACAAACAGAAGGCGGCGAAGTCCAGGTCGGCTGAGGCATCCTGGATCCGGCTGACGCGCGGAACGTTGGCCGGGCCCAGTACGTGAGGCACTGTCACCTGGGTGGGGCGCCCCAGGCCGGTGCGCAGAGGTCTGGCCGCCCATGCCGCTGTTGCCGTGTCCACGCACAGGACCAGCAGGACGACCTCGAGTTTGTACCGGTCACGCAAGTACGCGACGTAGTACGGCCACGAGGTCTCCTTCTTCGTTTCGATGCGGCTCTGTGCCTCGACCAGCAGGATGAACGGATCGCGCCCGTCGGGACGGACCACCCGCAGTACGGAGTCCATTTGCCGGGTGAACATCTTCGGGGCGCTGGATGCGTCCGTCGGAAGGGTCTCGGTGGTGACACCGGGCGGGATTCCGAGGTCCAGGAGGTCCAGCGCACGGTTCAGCGCTTTCGGACGTCCTGGCAGGAAGCCGTGCAGGGTGTCGTGACTGGCGTTGGGCATGACGTGAAACTATGCGCGGAGCAAGAACATTCGTTGGTTTTTGAGGTGTGATCACCCGTTTGGTGACGCTCTCTGGGGTTGACGCCGAGGCGTGCGGTCAGGGCGGGGGTGAGTGCCGAGCCTGCTCTACGCGCACGGGCAGGCCAGTCCGGGGGCCGCGCGGTTCGGGGAGCACGTGACCACGGCCAGGGAGAGGTACGAGGGGCGTTCGAGGTAGTGGCCGTACGACACGTCGGCGCCCGAGCGTAGGCGTTCGGCGGCGGCGTCCACCAGCCGGGCCAGGCGCGCGGTGTCCCGGTCGCTCTCCGACGCGAATCGCGGGGTGCACTCGGCCAGCCGTTCGTCGAGCCAGGCCGCCGCCTCCTTCGCCTCGTCCCAGGTGCCCCGCACCAGTGAGCGGGGCTTGACGAGCCAGTACGCCGTCTCCAGGGGCGGGAGGTCCGACGTGCGGAACTCCGCGGCCGCCTGGCGGTAGCGCTCGATCAGTTCCGGCCTGCTCCCGGCCGGGGGCGGCTCGGGGTGCGGGGGTCGTCGCAGGGCCTCGTCGTCGAAGCGCGTCTTCGGGCCGGTCCAGAGGTAGGCGTGGTGGTGCACGAGCCGTTCCCGTTTCGAGAAGCGCCGGCCGGACGCGGGGAGGGAACCCGGTCCGGCCGGCGGTAGGGGGAGGAGAGGGTCAGGCGCCGAGGCCGAAGTGCGCCGGGTCGATACCGGCGGCGTCCAGTTCCTCCGTGGTGAACCGCAGTGGCTGCGCGTCCGGCCGCTTGCTGTCGCCCAGGGCCCAGGCGTCCTCGCTGATCCGGGCCAGCGTCACGCAGCCCTCGGTGCAGGGGCCGCCGCAGGCCTTCGTGAACGAGGCCCCGCCGATGTCGAGCGCGTACAGGTTGGTTCCGTTCTGCATGACTGCACCTTCCAGCTCGTCTGACGCGGCCAGGTCCGGCCGCCGCCGCCCGTGGTGGGCGGGAGTTCACGGGAGGGGAGGTGGCCGCCCGGGTGTTTCCGCAGGTGAGCGGCGGACGCGGACGGTTTCTCCTGGCTCTCCGTGACCTCAGAGTGGCGGCCGGACGGGGCGGGGACGAGTGTGGCAGCCCGTACGCTGGGTCAGCGTACGGACACGAAGAGTGGGGAGTACGTCTGATTTTCCGTCACGCTGGACGGTGAACGCGGGGCGGCGTGAGGAGCCGTCGCGGTGCGGTGCGGAGGAAAGGAGCGGCGCATGGACATCGTCGAAGTCGAGGGGGAGGCGGCCGGCGGCGGCGCTGGTGCGCGGGCGGTGCCGATGGGGGAGTGGGAGCGGGAGCCGCATCCGTCGGACAGCCTGCGCACGTTCGGCGCGTTCGTCCAGGCGCTGCGCGAGCACGCGGGGCTCAGCCGGGTCGACCTCGGTGCCCGGGTCCAGTACTCCAAGCACACGGTGGAATCGGTGGAGTTGGGGCGCCGGATGCCGGACGAGGCGTTCGTGGAGCGGGCAGAGGAGGCGCTGGGCAACACGGGTGCGCTGCGGAAGGCTGCGCGGCATCTGACGCGGGGGGAGGCAGGGCTCGCGGCGTGGTTCCGGCGGTGGGCGCGGCTGGAGCGGGAGGCGGTGAGCCTGTGCACGTACGAGTGCCGGTTGGTGCCGGGGTTGTTGCAGTCGGAAGTGTATGCACGGGCGGTGTTCGACAACAGCATCCCGCTGCTGACCGATGAGCAGACGGAGGCGCAGGTCGCGGCTCGAATGGAACGGCAGGCAATGATGCGGGAGCGGCCGACCGTGCCGTTCGGTTTCATCGTGGAGGAGTCGGTTTTCCGACGCGGGCTGGGTGGGGCGCAGGTCCAGTCGAACATGCTGGACCAAGTGCTTGAGCTCACCGCGCCGCGCAACGTAACGCTTCAAGTGGTACCGCTGGAGTTGGAGTTCCATGGGTGCCTGGACGGGCCCATGCGGATCTTGGAGTCTCCGGAAGGGCGGCGGCTTGGGTACTCCGAGGGGCAGCAGAACGGTCGGCTGATCTCCGACGCGAAAGAGATGAGTCTGCTCTGCCGACGCTATGACACACTGCGCTCGCAGGCCCTCAACCCCAAGGAATCCCGGGACCTGCTGGAGCGACTGCGAGGAGAGCTATGAAGAGCGGTACGTCGAAACTCGCCTGGTTCAAGTCCAGCTACAGCGGCACCCAGGGGGACGACTGCGTGGAGGTCGCGATCGCCGAACAGGCCGTCCACGTGCGGGACTCCAAAGACGTGACCCGCCCGGCCTTCGCCGTCGGCCGCGAAGGCTGGGGGCAGTTCGTGCGGTTCGCGTCGGAGCGCTGAGCGGACTTGAGTCCGTGCCGTCCGCTGGAGTGGCGGACGGCACGGACTCACCGCGTTCGGGAGCCCTTGGTCTCGTCCGTGGGGCCGTAGCCGAGGGCGGCGCGATTGATGAAACGGTCACCGAGGTCGCGAACAGGCGCGGGCTTCGGCTTCTGCGTCGAGCTTTTCGCCGTGGACTTCTTTGGGGCGGGCTTCTTACCGCCCGCACGCCCGACTGGTGTCGACTTTGCCTGCTTGGCGTTCTTCGCGGCCAGCGTGTTACGCGCCGCGTACTTCTTGCGGAGCGCTGAGAGCCGCTCGCGTTCCTGTACGGCCACATTGGTAGGGGGGGCGCGGACTACCGCCCCGACCCGAACAGCACGTTCATGACGAGGGCCCTCTGAAGGGCCGAAGGGTTCCGCCGGAGCGCCGGAGCGCCGAAGCCCCGCCACCCAGCCCTGACCGGCCGCCCGGCAGCGGGAACGGCGACGGGGAGGACGAACGCACCGACCGTCGGCACCCTCCCCGTCGCACGCGGCCTTCAGTAGCATCGGCCCCCGGGGATCACGGCTCGACACGGCCGTGCGGGCCGTGGTCCGTACTCCTGGGAGCGGATCGGAGCAGGCCGGATGTCAGGGGGCGGTGCGTGAGAGTTCTTGTCGTCGGAGGAAGCGGGTTCCTCGGGTACCAGGTGCTCCGCCGGGCCGTCGCCGCAGGATGGGACGTGGCCGCGACCTACCGGACCCGCCCCGGGGACCTGCCGTCGGTCACCTGGTACCGGGCCGACCTCCGGGACCCGGGGCGGATGAGGGAGGTGCTGGCCCGGGCCCGGCCGGCCGCGGTGATCAACGCGTCGAGCGGACACGCCGACTGGGCGGTCACGGCCGATGGCGCGGCCCGGCTCGCCCTGGAGGCGGCGAGCGCCGACTGCCGGCTGGTCCACGTCTCCTCCGACGCGGTGTTCTCCGGAGCCGATGTCCACTACCCGGAGGAAGCGCTCCCCGACCCCGTCTCCCCGTACGGAGCCGCCAAGGCCGCGGCGGAGACGGCCGTCAGGGTGGCGGTGCCCGGGGCCGCCGTGGTGCGCACGTCCCTCATCGTGGGACACGGCCGGTCCGCCCACGAGAAGGCCGTGCACGCGCTGGCGGCCGGCACGCGCACCGGCGTCCTGTTCACGGACGACATCCGCTGTCCGGTCCATGTCGACGACCTGGCCTCCGCCCTTCTGGAGATCACGGAGTCGGACGGATCCGGTGTGTTCCACGTGGCGGGACCGGACGCGATGAACCGCCACGAGCTGGGTGTTCTCATAGCCCGGCGGGACGGACTGGACCCGGCGCGGCTGCCGGCCGGTCTGCGGAGCGACGTGGCCCCACCGGGGGACCTGGACATCCGTCTCGTCACCGACGCCACCCAGGCCCGGGTCCGGACCCGCTTGCGGGGCGCGCGCGAATTCCTCGGCTCCGGCGGCTCGTGAGCCGGCACGGAGGTTTACCACTCGGCGCGGCCGGGTGCGCCGGGCGGACCGCGCCGGGGAAAGGGCCGTCTTCCCCGTGGGGTCCGCGGCCCCGGGACCGAGTGCCCCGGCCACCGGGCTTCCGTTGCGCGAAGCGGCAGTTGAGGAAATTCACCCGTACCGTGCCGCCTCTCGATAAAGTGATTTTCCCGGCCGCCCTCGGACGTCAACGAGGACATGCCCGACGTCGACGGAGCCGGCGCAGCAGGTGGCGAATCGGCCGCCGGAATGTGGTCCCCGGGCGCAGGCGCGTCCGGGGAGGCAGCGTGATGGTGTCGGCGAAGCAAGCACCAAGGCGATACGTCGGTCCAACTCGTCGTATTGGTCGGCACGTCAGTCATGGCTCTTCTCAAAAAGGAAGTGTGACTGCATGTTTGACGATGATTCCGCAGGGTATGGTGCGCACCTGCCGGGCAGCGGACATCCCGCCCTGGACCTTGAGAGGATTCTCGGCCGGCAGCGGATAAGCACCGATCTCGAGAGCAGCGCCGGATTCCTGCGCGGGCGGCGGATCCTGGTCACCGGAGCCGGTGGCTACATCGGGTCGGAGCTGTGCCGGCAGCTCAGCCGGTGGGAACCCGAGAGCCTCATGATGCTCGACCGGAACGAGACGGCCCTCCACCTGGCGGCCAGCAGCATGGAGAACTCCTCGCGGGTGCGGCCCGTCATTCTCCTCGCGGACATCAGGGACTCCAGAGGGCTCGTCCGGCTGTTCCGCCGATGCCGGCCGGACATCGTCTTTCACGCGGCGGCCCTCAAATGGGTGCCCATTCTGGAGGAGTTTCCCGGAGAGGCCGTGAAGACGAATGTCTTCGGCACCCAGGCGGTACTCGAGGCGGCGCTGGCCGCGGACGCCGCGTTCCTGGTGAACATCTCGACCGACAAGGCGGTCGATCCGGTCGGTGTGCTCGGATACTCGAAACGCATAGCCGAGGGGCTCACCGCGGCGGCCGCGATTCAGGCGGGCAGGCCGTATGTGAGCGTGCGATTCGGCAACGTGCTCGGTTGCCAGGGGTCCTTTCTCGACGTCTTCGCCCGGCAGATCGCGGCCGGCCATCCGGTGACGGTCACCCACCCCGAGGTGACGCGCTATCTGATGACCGTCCAGGAGGCCGTGGAACTGGTCATCCAGGCCGCCGCGCTGGGCAGCGTCGGCCACGCCCTGGTGCTGGACATGGGGGAACAGGTCCGGATCCTCGACATAGCCAGAAGGGTCATCGCACAAGCGGGCGTGGAACTCCCGGTCCACTACGTCGGGTTGAGACCGGGTGAGAAGCTCACCGAATCACTGGTGGCCCCTTCCGAATCCCCGGTCCGGTACGTGCACCCGAAAATCATGGAAGTGCCGGTGCCGGCCCTGAAGTCCGGGGACGGCCCGGAGCTCGATGCCTGGGGGGACGACCACGCCGTCGTCGCCGCCCTGCGCGCCACCTGCCTGGCCATGGAGGGAGACACGGTGGCGCAGGACCCCGGCCACCGGCTGGTCTGACCCCGGGCGGGCGAGCGGGCGGCGCGCCGGGCCGGCGACGGCCCGGCCCCTCGCGGGTGCCGGACGCCCGCCCCTCACAGGTACCGGACGCCCCGCCGCGCACTTCCCGCCAGGAATCCCGCCAGGCGTGCTCCGTAGCGGATCCAGCGCCGTCGCAGCACCGGCGACCGCGCCAGGTCCGGAACGTGCAGCAGCAGCCAGCACCAGTTCATGACGACCACCCGGCCGTCGCGCCGTTCGAACCCGGCACGCCGGTATGCGGCGTACAACTGGGCGCCGGAACGGCCGTAGTTCCACTTCTGCCGCGCCAGCGACCGGAGGTCGCCCCGCAACCGGTAGTGCATCCGGGCGTCACCCGCGTAACGGACGAGGTAACCGCAGAGCTGGGCACGCCAGGAGAGATCCATGTCCTCCCCGCCGCCCCGGTAGCGCTCGTCCCAGCCGCCCATCGCGGTCAGGACGTCCTTCCAGGCACCGCTGTTCGCCCCCCGGGCGAACGGCAGGAAATCCGTCTGCGCGTCCATCGGCAGGGGCTGTTCGTCGGCGTGGGCGGGGCTGAGCACGGAAGTCTCCAGCCCGCCTCCCACCAGATCGGCCTCCTTGGCCGCCTCCGCCATCGCGGCCAGCCAGCCGGGGTCGGCGACGTCGTCCGCGTCGCAGAACGCGATGAAGTCACCGTGTGCCGCGGCGATTCCCCGGTTGCGGGCGCGGCTCTCACCGGCGCGGTCGGACGCGTCGACGATCCGCAGGCCCGGCAGCCCGGCGCGGGCCCGCTCGGCTACCTCGCGGGTGGCGTCCGTCGATCCGTTGTCGACGACCAGGACCTCGTACGCGACGGCGCCGGTCTGCTGGGCCAGGGCGGTCAACTGGGCGGCGAGCGTGCGGGCACCGTTGCGCACCGGGACGACCACCGACACCAGCCGAGGAACGCTTCCGTTCCGCGGTCCGGCGGCGGGCGGCCGGTATCCGTGCCGGACCAGGCGGGTGCGCCCCGCCACACGCGCTCCGGGGGCCAGGACCACGGCCGGGTTCCCGGCGGCGCCGGTCCGCCGGCGGACCAGCAGCATGGGTACGGCGACCCAGGACGCCGTGCCGCCGTCCGAGTCCAGCAGTTCGCGCCGTACCGCGTAGGCGCCTTCCAGGAGATCCGCGGGGGACGGCCAGGCCCTCGTGGACGTGGACGGCAGGGCGAACCCGTCCACGAGGCCGTCCTCCCTCAGCCGGAGCGTGCCGCACTGCACCAGGCCTACCGGCCCGGCGCCGTTCCCGCCTCCGTCGCGGGCCGCTCTCGACAGGTGCCACAGCCAGTGGGGGAGCGCCTCGTCGCCGCCGCGGAGAACGGCGACGTACGGCGCCCGAGCACTCCTGACCGCGTCGACGCACGCCGGCCCGAGGTCCTCGTGGGCGCACCGGACGACCCGTACGGGCGGAGCCGCGGCACCGGAGGACCCGGCCCCACCGGGAGACCGGGCCTGGCGGGCCGTCGGGCCGTCCCCGGGCGTCGGGCCGTCCGTCGTCACCAGGGTGATCGAAACGGGCCGTACCGTCTGGGCGAGGAGGCCGCGCACCGTGCGCTCCCCGTCGCCGTCCGGGTCCGCCACCACCACAGCGATCGGGGGCAG
This sequence comes from Streptomyces sp. NPDC085927, assembly GCF_044540975.1. NCBI lineage: Bacteria > Bacillati > Actinomycetota > Actinomycetes > Kitasatosporales > Streptomycetaceae > Streptomyces > Streptomyces sp. NPDC085927. The sequence goes on along the minus strand of NZ_JBITSN010000019.1, from coordinate 42,230 downwards.
CGTCTCGTCCACGGCCTCCGCCGACCTGTCGTCCACGTCGCGCACCCGCCGCCGGCTAACCGAGGTCGATCCGGGTCAGGGCGAAGTCGATGTCGTTGGGCGGGGCGACCAGCAACGGCAGCAGCTCCTCACGGGTGCGTGCCCGTCGCCGCCGCTCCTCCTGGGCGGTCATCGCCTCGGTGTAGGCCCGGCGTTCCGCGGACCCGAACCCGGTGTCCGGCGCCTGGGTGAGCGACTTGGGCCAGATCCGGTACCGGTAGAGCACCTTGCGCACGCTGCGCAGCCGGTACAGGCGGGCCGCCCGGAGATGGAAGTCGGTGTCGGCACCCAGCCGCACGGTGCCGTCGAAGCCGCCGAGAGTCTCGAGCACGGAGCGCCGTACCACCGAGGACGGGTGCAGGAGCACAGTCGTCCGCCCCAGCCGCATCCACAGGTTGCCGTTGCGGGGCATGCGCCGCTGTCCCGTCGTGCGGCCCGCCTCGTCGATGTAGGAGTAGGCGCAGCCGACCAGGTCGGCCGCGCCCTTTTCCAGCAGGGCCAGCTGATGGCGGAGCCGGCCGGGCAGGCTGAGATCGTCGGTGTCCTGGAAGGCCACATAGGGGGTGTCCACCGATTCCAGGACCTTGTTCTTGATCCGCAGGTGGCCGACGTTCCGGGAGGTGCGCAGCACGGTCAGCCGCGGGTCGCCGGCGTACGGGTGGAGTTCGGGGACCCACTTCTCGTCGGGTGAGCAGTCGTCCACCACCACCAGGCGGAGGTCCGGACGGTCCTGGGAGAGCACCGATCCGACGGCCGCACCCAGATACGCCGCGCAGTCGTAGTGGGGCAGGATGACGGTCACCGCCGCCCCGGCCGGCCCTGCTGTCGCCATCGGGTCTCCTTCCGGACCGCCCTCGGGGCGGCCTCGTGTGTCAGTGCCCGGCAGCCGCTCCCGCGGAGGGTTCCTCGACCGTGGGGCTGCGGAAGTCCCCCTCGTCGCCCCACGCGACATGACGCCGGGGCCGCCCTGCCGCGCCCCGGACGGCGAGGGAGCCGGCCACTCCGCAGAACCAGGTGAAGTGCAGGCCCTTGACCAGCCAGCGCTGCGTTCCGCGCACCGGTCCGCGGCTGCCGTCCCACGCCGCGAGCGGCCACAGACCGTGGAAGAGGACACGGGTGAGGTAGACCCGGGCGGTCGGCCAGGGATAGTCGGCGACGCAGGTCACATGACTGTAGAGGGAGCGGCGCAGACGCTGGAAGGTGTCGTGGGCGCGGCTGACGCGGTAGAAGCTGATCCGGGCCTCGGGCAGCACTTCCAGGTCGTGCAGCGGATCGGACGCCCCGGCGTCGAGCAGCTCGAACACCACGTACCCGTCGTCGGTCAGGCGTCTGACCGGAATGCCGGTGCCCAGAACGTCCGTCGCGACCACCAGGCAGGCCGCCGCCGGGCAGGCCTTCGGCGGAGCGGTGACCCCGGAGACCCGGTCCATGGTCTGCGAGGTGGCCGTCTCCCTGGGCAGCGCCACCGAGTGGGCCCCGACCGCGCCCCGTTCTCCCCGCTCGAGGAACCGGGAGACCAGGAGGGCGAGACAGCGGGGAGCGATCTCGATGTCGTCGTCCGTCCAGAGCCAGCCGGTGTAGCCGAGATCCTCGGAGAGCCGCAGGACCGTGCTCACCGTGCGCAGCTTGCCCGGTCCGGGCAGGGCCAGACCGACCAGGGTGAGGGCCAGGCCCTCGGGGGCCAGGGCGTACAGCCGGCGCAGTCTGCGCAGCGCCTCCTCGTCCTCCCCGGGGCCGTACTGCATGCCCACCCAGAGGGTCAGCGGCAGGGACGGGTGCGCTTCCCGCACCTCGGCCAGGGAGTCCAGCACATGACGGAACGTCTGCTCGTGCGCCGCGGCGTCGCACCGCCCCACGTAACTGGGCAGCAGCACCCCGAGGCCGCCGGACGGCAGCGGAAACGCCGGCCCGCCCGGCCGCGCGCCGATCACGCGGTCCTCGCGCGCCTCGCCCCGGACGTCCGAGTCCGGTCCCTCGCGCCCCAGCAGCACGAACGGGGTGGGGCGCGCCGGCGGCGGCGCGAAACCGCGGGCCACCGCCCGTTGCCACCAGACACGACGGTCCACGGTCCCCCCGCGCATCCACGTCCCCTTCGTCGTTCTCGAGCAGAATTCCTCTTGCCCTGACACGGGGTGCGGCCCCACCCGCTCCCGTCCCGGCGGCAGACTCCGGAAGGGGAGGAAAACGCTGGTGCGAGCAACGCACAAGTGAGCGATGAATGTGGCTGGGTCGGTACGCTAACCAGCCCTCGGACAGGTCTGCAAGAGTGACTCCGGGCATCGGCGGGATATGGCCGGAAAGCGGGGGCTCGACTCCCGTTCTCCGCCCGGTCGCCCCGTAGAATCCCCGAAACCGGTTTGCGGGGCCCGAACTTCCGGGGAGTCGCGGTCTCAACCGTCGTGCACGCCGCGTGTGGCAGGCTGAGTCGTGCGAGCGACGGCCGGGGCGATGAACCACCCGGCCGGGGCGCGAATCCTGACCATTGAGGCCGACAACGCGGGTCATGTGCCGCAGTCGGCAGAAAGGTGGCAGTCATGGGCTATTCCGTCGGTGCCCAGGAAGGGTTCCACGGCATGTCCGAGCCCGCCGACCGCAAGATTCTCCTGCAGGCACGCGGCATTGTGAAGCGCTACAAACGCCGCCGCGTCCTGACCGGTGTCGATCTCGTCGTGCACGCGGGTGAGATCGCCGCGATCGTCGGCAGCAACGGAGCGGGCAAGTCCACCCTGCTCAAGATCTGCGCCGGACTGCTCTCCCCCGACAAGGGACAGGTCACCGTCTCCGGAAACCTCGGTTACTGCCCGCAGAACGCGGGCGTCATGGGCTTCTTGACTCCCCAGGAGCACTTCACCCTCTTCGGCACCGGCCGGGGCCTGAGCCGGAAGGAGTCCGGCCACCGCGGCCGGAAACTCGCGGGCGAGCTCGACTGGGCCCCGGCCGAGGGCGTCCTGGCCAAGGACCTGTCGGGAGGAACCCGCCAGAAGCTGAACGTCGTCCTGTCGGCCCTGGGGGGACCGGACCTGCTGCTGCTCGACGAGCCCTACCAGGGATTCGACCACGGCTCCTACGTGGACTTCTGGCGGAGCGTCCGGGAGTGGAGGGAGGCGGGCAAGGCCGTCGTCGTGGTGACCCACATGCTCAACCAACTCGACCAGGTGGACCAGGTGCTGGACCTCACTCCAGGCAAGGACAGGGGCATCCGATGACAGCCACCCTGCGGATGGCGGACATGACCTTCCGCGAACTGCTGCGCCGAAGGGGCGTACTGGGCCTGCTGCTGCTGGTCCCGCTCGTCTTCTACCTCGGACGGTACGACCAGACCGGCCAGGCCGTCCGGTTCGCCAGCCTCGGTGTGGGCTTCGCGGTCAGCGCCGCGGCCCTCTTCTCCACGGTCGGCGGCCGGGAGGTCGAACCGCTCCTGGCCCTCTCCGGATTCCGCCCGCTCCAGCTCTTCCTGGGACGGCTGCTGGCCCTCCTCGCCGCGGGCATGGCCGTGTCCGCCCTCTACGCCGTGGTGATCCTGGTCGGGCAGGACGTGCGGCACCCGCAGGCCGTCATGGTGGAGCTGGCCCTGACCACACTGGTCGCGGTGCCACTGGGACTGCTGCTCGGGGCGGTCGTGCCACGGGACATGGAGGGCGCCCTGCTGCTGATCTCCGTCATCGGCGCCCAGATGGTGACGGACCCTGCCAAGGATTCGGCCAAGGTGCTGCCCTTCTGGTCGACCCGGGAGATCATCACCTACGCGGTCGACGGCGCGGACGCCGGCTCGTTCGACTCGGGGGTGGCCCACGCCCTCGGAGTGGCCCTGCTGCTGGTCGTGGCGAGCGGATGCGTGACGGCGGGCCGATTGCGCCGCCGACGTCATCTGCAATTCGCGTGAATTGCGCCCCGGACCACTGGAAACGCCCTGCGCGGGTCAAAACCGCCGGGGCGTTCCTTCTTTGCCGCGGCGGACATTCATAACCGTCGCACAGAGTCTCCCTACCCCGTGGAAACGAACGCGTGTAGTATCGGCAACCGCCCTGCCGCATCATGTTCTCAAGGCGGCCCGGTGGACCCGCTGTTCGTCTCTCCAATGGAAGGGGAGTACGTGAACGACGCCCTCGGTTCGTCCGCCGGTGAATCCACCGGACGGGCTCGCCGAAGAATTCCGGAGCACTTCTCCACTTCCTCGGCCGCAGCGGATGCCGGAACGGTCACGCAGTTCCCTGGACAGGCATAACGGAAAACCGCGAGGTGGCGCCGGAACACGGCGCCGGCGCCGGTGTCGACGACGCCGTGGCGACCCCTCGCGACCAGTTCGGGAACGATCCGAGGACCAGGGCGCCCCGCACCTCCGCACGAACGCGCGACACCTCATCCGAACGTGCGACGCGGCCGGCACCCCGTCGCGCGAACCGCCCGGACGACAAGGGGGAAGACGCTGGTGAACGCCTTACCGCAGCTGGACCACTCCACCGAACTCCACACCGCACCACTCTGGCGACCGGGACGCGTGCTCGCCCGGCTGCGCGAGCACCGGCCGGGCCCCGTCCACATCATCGACCCCTTCAAGGTCCCGGTGACGGAAGCGGTCGAGAAGGCGGCGGAGCTCACCCGGCTGGGCTTCGCCGCCATCATTCTGGCCAGCACCGACTACGAGTCGTTCGAGTCGCACATGGAACCGTACGTGGCGGCGGTGAAAGCGGTCACCCCGCTACCGGTCGTCCTGCACTTCCCGCCCCGCCCCGGAGCCGGCTTCCCGGTGGTCCGCGGCGCGGACGCGGTTCTGCTGCCCGCGCTGCTGGGCTCGGGCGACGACTACTTCGTCTGGAAGAGCTTCCTCGAGACCCTGGCCGCCTTCCCCGGCCGGGTGCCCCGGGAGGAGTGGCCCGAGCTGCTCCTCACCGTCGCCCTCACCTTCGGCGAGGACCACCGCACCGGGGACCTGCTCGGCACCATGCCGGTGAGCACCACCTCCACCGAGGAGATCGACCGGCACATCCACGTCGCCCGCACCTTCGGCTTCCACATGGTGTACCTGTACTCGCGCCACGACCACGTGCCGCCCGACGTCGTACGGCACTTCCGCAAAGGGCTCGACCCCGACCAGGTCCTCTTCGTGAGCGGCAACGTCCGTACCGGCCGGCAGGTCACCGAGTACCTCGACAGCGGGGCGGACGGCGTGGGATTCGCCGGAGCCCTGGAGCATCCGGACTGGCGGGCCACCCTCGAGGAGATCGGCGGACAACGGCCCGACACCCCGGCCCGCCCGGGGAGCGGACGGTGACGGCCGCCCCGGCCACGGCCCTGCCCGCGGACTACACGGAGTCCATGCTCGCCGCCGAGGCCGCCAACCGCGACCACGTCACACGGTGCGTCGCGGGGACCGAAGGATCACCGGACCTGGTGGCGCACACCGCCGCCCTCCGCCTCTACCTGAGGGTCCCCCACTTCCTCACCGAGTGGACGACCGACCCGGACCGGCGGGCCGCCGTGTCCCGCGCCCTGGCCCTCGACATCGTCGCCATGAAGCTCCTCGACGACCTGATGGACGACGACACCGGCCTCGACCGCGTCGAACTCGCCTGCGTCTGCCTCCGTCTGCATCTGCGGGCGCTCCACGAGCTGGAATCCCTCGCCGAGGACCCCAAGGCGGTGACGGACATCCTGGAGCGGGACGCCGTCCTCCTCTGCGGCGGACAGATACGCACCAAACGCACCCGGGCGACGAACCTCCGGGAATGGCGCGCCCACGCGAGCACCTACGGCGCCGCTTTCCTCGGCCGCTACGGGGCGCTCGCGGCCGCCTCCGGCGGGGGCGGCCAACCCCCTCACGCCGTCCGGCAGTTCGCGGAGGCCTTCGCCATGACCATCACCGTGGCCGACGACCTGACCGACTACGACCGCAACGGCGAGCGGGACGGCAACCTCGCCCACCTGGTGCGGACCGGGGCCGTGGCCGGCCAGGACGTCGTGGACCTGCTGGAGGAGCTGCGCGAACGGGCCCTCGCCGCGGTGGCGGTGCCGCCCGGTGCGCCCGGCCTGGTGCCGGTGGTCCATCTCTACACGGACGACGTGCTGACGAGGCTGGTCCCCCGGCACCTGGGGAAGTGACCGACGGCCGGCCGGAACGTCTCCGGCCGGCCGTCCGCTCCTGTCCGGCCCGGCGGGCTACCGCGCCGAGTCGCCCCGCACCATCAGGTCGTCGAACACGAAGAGGTCGACGTCGGAGTGCGCGAAGTCGTCGAGCACGTCCCGGGCGGTGTGCGCGATGGGCCTGCCCGGACCGTTGAGCGAGGTGTTGATCAGCGCGGGCACGCCGCTCAGCTCCTCGAACTCGTCGAGCAGACCGTACAGCCGGTCCTGGTCGGGGCCCAGGGTCTGGATCCGGCAGGTGCCGTTGACGTGCCGGGCCTCGGACGCGGTTCCGTCCGGCAGCCGGTACTCGAAGAGCATGTACGGCGACGGCGCCTCCTCCGGGTACAGCTCGGCGAAGCGCTCGTCGCGCATCACGGCGCCCAGCGGCCGGTACCACTCGCGCTGCTTGAGCTTCTCGCTCATGCGCTCGCGCATCCCGGACACCTCGGGGCTGCCCAGCAGCGAGCGGTGCCCCAGCGCGCGCGGCCCCAGTTCCGCCGCTCCCTGCGTCAGCGCCACCACCCCGCCCGCCGCCAGCACCCCGGCGACCTCGGACCGGTCGTAGGCGACGGCCCGCAGCCCCGCGCCCCGCACCGCGCTCAGGACGTCGGCGCGGGACTCGCCCCCGCCGTTGCGGTACACGCTGAACGGCTCCGGCTTCACCCCGGCCACCTGGGAGAGGGCGTAGAGGCCCGCGCCCGTCAGGTGACCCGCGTCCCCGCAGGCCGGCGGAACGGCGATGTCCCGTCCGTACTCCGCCCGCAGTGCCGAGTTGGCCACGATGTTCAGGGCGCAGCCGCCGCCGAGGGCGATCGGCCCCACCCCGGCGTCCGTGCGCGTCACCTGCCGGTCGAGCACCTCCCGGACGGCCCCGGTGAACATCTCCTGGAACGTCGCCACGACATGCGACGCCGTCTCGAACCCGGAGTCGAACTCGGGCCGGCCGGCCAGGTCCGCGCGCACCCGCTCCGCGAGTTCCCGGTCGTTCATCACCTCGGGGTCCACCGCCAGCAGCTGTTCCCGGATGCGGGCGTCCGGCTGCCCGTAGCCGCCCATGGCCATCACCTTGCCGGCCACGCTGGGGCTCGGGCCGAAGCCGAGGAGGTACCCGATCGCCGTCCACCCGAAGCCGTTGCCGTACCAGGGCAACGGGTCCTTCTCGACCCACTTCAGGGCCCCGCCCGACACCCGGAACAGGGAGCTGCGGGTGAGCTGGCCGCGGCCCTCGTTGACGAGGACGACGGTGCCTTCCTCCCAGCCCGCGTAGTGGGCGGCCAGCGCCGCGTGGGAGACCTCGTGGGTGACCACGACGCACTCCACCCGGCGCCCCAGCATCTCGCAGACGGTCCGGTGGTGGAGGGCGCCCGCCGCTGTCCGTTCCAGGGCCCGGTCCATGTCGGGTATGCGCAGCAGCCCGCTGCGGACCGGCGTGCTGACGGCCACCAGATCGATCCCGTCGGTGTCCACGCACTCCTGCTCGAGCACATGCCGCAGGGCGATGTCGGAGCGGTGGTCGTGCTTGACCCGGGTGAGCCGTTCGGTTTCGACGGCGAAGACCAGCCGCCCGTCCTCGAAGTAGGCGACGCCGGTGTCGTGGCCGGCGGAGTGGAGCGAGAGGACCTTCATCAGCTCTCCTGACGCGTGGATGAGGACGACGGAGTGAGTCTGCGGATGTCCGAGTACGGGGCCCACTCGATGCCGCGCAGTGGCCTGCCGGACAGCCCGCGCACGTACAGTTCGCTCCCGATGCCCGCGAACCAGGCGAAGTAGAGCCACTTGATGAGCGCCTTCTTCAGGCCGTGGCGGGCACCGCGGGAGGAGTCGAAGCCGGTCAGGGGCCACATGCCGCCGAACAGGACGTGGCCGAAGTAGTGACGGACCACCGGCAGGGGCCAGTCGGCGACGTCGACGAGGTGGTTGAGCAGCAGTCTGCGGATCCTGCGGCGGGTCTCGCCCGCCGGCCCCGCCACGTAGTAGTGGCACCGGGCGTCCGGAACCAGCCGCAGGTGGGTCAGCGGGTCGGGCAGCGCGGGGTCGAGGAGGCGGAAGCACACGTAGCCGTCGTCGGACACGTAGCGTCCCGGCAGGCCGCCGGCCACCACGTCGGTGGCCACCAGGATGCAGCAGCCGTGCGGGTAGTTCGTGGCCGGCGCGGCGATCGCCTTGGCCCGGGAGAGCAGCCGGGAGGTGGCGTACTCATGGGTGTGCGCGATCTTGGTCGCGCCCACCGCCCCGCGGCACCCCGCCGCCAGGAAGTCCCGTACCAGCCGGGACAGGCAGCCCTCCTCCAGGGTCACGTCGTCGTCGGCCCACCCGACGCCCGCACAGCCGAGGAGCTCGGCGACCGCGATCGCCCCGTTGAGGGTGCGGGGCTTGCCCGGGCCGGGCAGGGAGAGACCGCAGACCCGCAGGCCGGGCAGCCGGGTACGGGCATCGTCCAGCAGCACCCGCAGACGCCGTAGCGACTCTTCCTCCTCCTCGGCCGACGACCACTGCATGCCGACGAACAGCACCAGGGGCACCCGGGGGTGGTCCCGCGCCACCGTGGCTGCCTGGTCCAGCAGCGCGTCGAACCACTCCCGCTGCCGGGCCAGGGGCACCCGGGAGACGTAGGTGGGCACCACCAGGGCGATGCCCGGCTGCCCGGCGGGCGTGCGCAGAGCCTCGGCGGCCTCCTCGGCCCGCGGGTCCCCGTCGGCCCGCAGACCCGGCAGGAGATACCGGACGGGGACCGCCCAGGACTCCGGGGGCCGGAAACCGCGGGCCATGGTGCTGCGCAGACGGTGTGTCAGGAACCCCTCGCCGGCCGGCCGGCGCCTGCGCCGCGGGAGGGGCAGGTTGAGAGGGACCGGCGGCCCCGGGCGGGCCGGCGGACGCGGGACGGCCGGGGCCGCCGGCTCAGAAGTCACGGTCGGTGTTGGACGTGGAGCGGTGCAGACTGCGCAGGCCGTCCACCGTGTTGCGCCACTGGCCGGTCGTCGCCATGTGCGACACCAGCGGTTTGACCATGGAGCGGCGCATGAAGAAGGACCGGTACGCGCGCTGGGCGCGTTCCTGGGCGTCCGGCACCAGATACCCGATCCGCGCGTCGAACTCGCCCTGTACGAAACGGTCCCAGTAGTCGGACGGGATCTGACCGGCGGCCACGGATTCCGTGTGCAGCGGGGTGCCGGGCAGAGGCGTCGCGGTGTAGAAACTGGCGTAGTCCAGCGGGAGGCGGCAGGCGAGGTCGACGGTCCTGCGGAACTGCTCCCGGGTCTCCCCGAGCCAGCCGACGATGAAGTACCCGAAGCCCTTGATCCCGGCCTCGTGCGCGGAGGTGACGGCCTTCTCGATCTTCTCGATGTTGCTCTCCTTGCGCATCCGCTCGAGGATCTCGGTGTCACCGTGCTCGATGCCGAACCGCAGGCGCACGCACCCGGCCCCGGCCATCGCCTCCAGCAGCGGCTCGGGCACCAGGTCGACGCGGGTGGGCGCCTCCCAGCGGACCTTGAGGCCGGTCTCCCCGATGAGCCCGCAGATCTCCCGCACCCGGCCGCGGTGCAGGGTGAACACGTCGTCGTAGAACATGATCTCCTTCACCCCCCACCGCTGCTTGAGCTCCGTCATCTCACCGACGACGTCCTCGGGACTGCGGTACATGGACTTCTTGTCCACGGCCTGCTTGAAGCAGAAACTGCACTTGAAGGGGCAGCCGCGGCTGGAGATCATCGTCGCGAACGGCCGTGGGGCCATGATCGAGTAGTAGCGGTCCATCGGGAGCCCGGAGCGTTCGGGCCAGCCGACGTCCTCCAGGTTCACCATCGGTGCGGCACCGCCGTCGTGCTTGCGGGTCACCAGGCCGCGGATGCCCTCCGGATCCTCGCCCCGCTCCATCGCCTCCGCCAGTTCCGGCATGATCGTGATGCCTTCGCCGACGCCGATGTAGTCGATGGACTCGTGGACGAGATTCTCGTGCGCGTACACCTCCGTGTGCGGCCCGCCCAGGATCACTTTCGCCCCGGTGCTGCTGGCCGCCTCGCACGCCTCGATGGCGCCGGGCAGACCGGGCGTCGTGGTGCTCACCCCGACCAGGTCCGGCTCGAAGTCCGCGAGCAGCTTGCGCAGCCCTTCGCTGTCGAGTCCCAGCGCGGGGGTGTCGACCTGGATGACGTGGTGGAACCCGGCGGACTTGAGTGCGGTGTGGATGTAGCCCAGCCCGAGGTGGGGCAGCACACCGGCCCGCTTCTGGACCCGTGCTATCTGGCGGGTGTTCAGGCACAGGTCGTGATGGCGCACCAGGGCGATCCGCAGCTTGCGCTTGCGCCACAGGGGCAGGCCCGGACGGGCCGGTGCCGCGGCCGGGGTCGAGCAGCCGCCCGACGCTGCCCCCGCGGCGAGACCTGTGCTGATCACGGGCAATGTCTTCCGCATACGATGCGCTCCTTCTGGGCCCTGCGGTTGATGTCTCGTGGGGTGGGCGGGAGTGACGGGTCTGTGGTGTCCGGTTCCTAGGGCCGGTGGCCGGCCCCCCGGGCGGCGAGGCCTTCCAGTTGCAGCAGGTAGAGCGCCAGGGGCTGCAGCCGGCTGACGCGCTGCGGCGCCCCGGCTCCCCGGCCGGCGGCCAGCAGCCGTTGCAGGAAGCGGTCGGGGCTGCGCCACCAGGCCGGTTCCACGACCACCGCGTGGGCGAGGAACCGCAGGAGGTACGCCAGCCGGTGCGCGACCAGCGCCGGCCCGTGTTGCTGGGGCGCCGCCGAGGCGAAACCCAGGTCCGCGTGCTCGGGGAAGGCCTTGTGCAGCGCCTGGTCGTGGAACGTCCCGTCGACCAGGAAGCGGTGCGGCACCGCGGCGAGGTGGTCGAAGAGGTCGTGGTCGAGGTAGGGGGTGTGGGTCAGGAGCCGTCCGTCCCCCAGGGCGAACGGAGCCGCGGAGATGGAGCGCCGGGTCCGGTTCCAGAAGAAGAAGGAACTGAGCGGGCAGGCGCTGTCCGCGTGCCGGGCCAGCTCGGTGACGAGACGCCGCCGGGCCGCCTGCCTGCTCCACAGGACGCTCGTCCGTGGACCCAGCAGGTGCTCCACGTGAGGGCCGGTCCGCCCCGCGGCCAGCAGCCGGTCCGCGAGGCCGGGCAGATCGGCGGGGTCGTAGGGATGGGCCCGGATGAAGTCGACGCTCGGGTTCTGGGCCAGCTCCCCGCCGCCGAGACCGTCGTACGAGACGCGGCTGTGGCGGAGCAGGTGGGCCAGCAGCGGCTGGATCCACGCGCCGTCCAGGGTGGTCATGCCCTGGGCCGGCAGGGCGGAGAGCTCCGCGCGGAACTGCGCACGGGGCCGCGGCACCACCGTGTGCGGCAGACCGAGCCGGCCCGCGAGGACGGCCGCGACGCGTGCGTCGGCCCCCGGATCGGGAGGGAACTTCGCGCCGCTGACGCACCGCCGCGGCGGCGCGCCCTGGCGGCACAGCTCGAGCAGGATGTGCCGCGAGTCCCGGCCGCCGCTGAGCAGGAGGTCGTACGGCTCGTCGGTGAGCCGGCGGGCCACCGAGGCGCGGAACAGCTCGACGAAGCCGTCGACCGCCTGTGCCCCGGTCATGGCGGCGGGCCCGGGATGCGGCGGTCCGCCGGACCGCAGTCGTGGTCCACCGGTGTCCCAGGTGAGCGTGGCCGCCGGGGGCAGCGCGCGGACCCCGGCGAAGGCCGTGTCCTCGGCGAGGAAGAACCCCGTCCGCAGGAAGACGGCGAGCGCGTCGTGGTCCAACTCGGCGGGCCCGTCGTCCGGCGGGAGCGCCAACGGGTCGGGGGAGAGCGCGAGCGAGGAGCCGCCGGCCCGGTAGAAGAGGGGGCAGATGCCGTAGCGGTCGTTGCGGACCACCAGGCGTTCGCCGTCCCAGCTCCATCCGGCGAAGACGCCTTCGGCCGGCGGGCCCGGGTCCAGGTGGTCACCGGTGAGGGGATGTCCGAGCCGTGTCTCCTTGTCGCCCTCCACGCGCACACCGCCGGCCCCCGCCACCAGGAGGAGGCGGGGGGCGGACGCGGCCGGGCGGCGGACGGTCACCGGGCGTCCAGCAGGGCCCTCAGGGCGGCTCCGATCCTGTCCGTCACCGCGTCCTGGTCCAGTACGGTTTCGGCGAAGGAGACCGCGGCCTTCTTGTGCACCTCGATCACCGACGGACGGGTGAGCCAGTCGTCCGCCGTTTTGAACAGCTCCTCGGGGGCGGCGCAGGCGCGGCCCAGCCCTTCCTCGTCGATGAGTCCCGGCACCCACTGCTCCATGGGCAGTCCCGACTCGAGCATCAGGACCGGTATGCCGAAGAAGGCCGCCTCGAGGGTGGTGTTGGGGCCGGCCTTCGACACGAGGAGCCCGTACCTGGACCGGGAGGCGCGCCGGATGTAGTCGAAGTACTCGGTCTGGCTCAGGACGCTGTGGAACCGCCAGTGGGGCAGTCCGGCCGCCGCGGTGCGACGGGCGAGCTCCGGGTCGCCGTAGCCCACGAAGACGAGGTCGATGCCGGGATGCCGGCCGGCGAGGCGCCGCACCAGCTCGGGGTAGGTCTCCCCGCCGCGGTTGGAGAAGATGATCACCCGTGGCCGGTCCGGGCCCGGGCCGTCGCCCCAGGGGCCCGCGTCGGAGGTGGCCGACTCGCTGGTCATGAAGTCCCGCAGATCGTGCTGTGCGACGAGCGGACCCACCACCCGCACGCGCTCCGGGTCGCCGCCTGCCGTGGCCAGCAGGTGCTCCCTCGCCCGGGGGAAGCCGACGAGTGTCAGATCCGGGTACCGGCTGCGGTGCAGCGGCAGGTGCAGCAGCCCGGGGTTGGTCACATGGCTGACGACCCGGGTGGACGTCCCGGCGAGCCGGACGGCGGCCACGCACAGCCTCGCCACGAACCCCTTCGTGCCGACCACCACGTCCGGAGCGGTCCGGCGCAGATGCCGGGTGAGCGGCTCCAGGTCGGCCCGCTGGGCGGGGGTGGGGTCGACCTCGAACCCTTCCGGGAAGCGCGCCTGGAGGCGGTCCATGAGAGCCATGTACCGCTGGTTGCGGACGACGGCGTCGGGGCTCTCCAGCGAGATGGCCCGGATCTCCGCCCCGGCCTCACCGATCCACGGGAGGATCGGCTCCGCTTCCAGGAGGGTCACCTCCGCGTCGATCACGCTCCGGAGCGCGCGGGAGAAGCGCGTCGCGGCGAGGTAGTTGCCGAACTCGCCCCAGGTCCGGGGGGAGAGCACCTGAATGCGCGGTCGGTCGGGAGCAGCCATGGGTCTCCTAGGAGAGGGCCGGGTACGCGGGGGATTCGGAGGCGCGGGGCCGGGCCGTCAGGCTCTCGAACCAGAGCTGGTAGACCAGGAGGGCCCACAACTTGCGGGAGGTGTCCCGCCGGCCGCCGATGTGGTCGTCGATCAGCAGACGCACCGCCCCGGGGTCGAACAGGCCGCCCCGGCGCAGGGCCGCCGTGGAGAGGGTGTCCAGCAGCAGGGGCCGCAGCTCGCCGCGGAGCAGGGCCGCCATCGGCGCGCGGAAGCCCAGCTTGGTCCGCCGCACGACGGAGGGGGGAAGCCAGCCGGCGGCGACCCGCCGCAGCAGGTGCTTTCCGGTGAAGCGGTGCAGTTTCAGGCCGGTGGGCAGGGAGTTGCCGTACTCGACCAGGTCCAGGTCGAGGAAGGGGGAACGCAGTTCGAGGGCGCTGCGCATGCCGCCCCGGTCCGTCTTGGTGAGGATCACGTCCCGCAGGAAGTGGGTCGTCACGGCGAGCTGGCTGAGCTGGACCCCGGAGAGACCGGGCTGCCCCCGAAGGAGGCGCGACACCTCGGCGAACGGGTCGTGCCCGGCCAGTTCGGCCCCGGCCCCGGGAGTGAGCAACCGCGGCAGCTGGCCCGGGGCGAAGGGGGCCGTCGAGAGGTAGAACCGGTGCTCCGGGGACGCGCGCAGTCCCTTGGCCAGCAGGCCGAGGGCCGCCGCCGCGGGGAGGTTGCCGGAACGGGCCGGCAGCCGCCGGGCCAGCAGGTGGACGAGAGCCTCCAGGCGAGGGGCCGGAAGGACGCGCAGCAGCAGCTCGATCGCCCGCTCGGCCTGGAAGTAGCGGTATCCCAGCAGCAGTTCGTCCGCGCCGTCACCGGTGAGAGCGCCCCGGACGTGTTCACGGGCCGCCCGGCAGACCAGGCGCATGGGCAGCAGGGAGGGGTCGGCCAACGGCTCGTCGGCGAAGGCCAGTTCCGACTCCACCACACCCGCGAGGTCGGGTCCGCCGATCCTCACCACATGATGCTCGGTGCCCAGATGGCGTGCCACCGCCAGGGCATGGTCGCTCTCGTCGAAGTCCGGGTCCTCGAACCCCGCGCTGAAGGTGGGCACCGGCCGGCCCGGCGTGAGCTGCTGGGCCACCGCGGCCACCGCACTGGAGTCCAGACCGCCGCTGAGCAGAACGCCGAGGCGGCGGTCGGTGCTGGTCACACGGCGGGCGACCGCGGCACGGAAGAGCTCCTCGAACCGCCGGGCGGCCTCCCGCCGTCCGGGACCGCGGTGCGGCCGGGTGTCGGGGGCCAGGCGGGGCCGCCAGAACTCGGTCTCGCTCAGTTCTCCGCGCTCGTAGGTGACGCAGCTGCCGGCGCGCACCTTGTGCACCCCCGACACGGCCGAGGCGGGGGCGCAGAACGCCTGGAACACCAGGTAGTCGGCGAGCGCCCGGACGTTCGGGGTGCGCGGTGCGGCGGGGTGCCGCAGCAGGGCGGTGAGTTCGGACGCGAAGGCGACGCCGTCCGGCACGAGGGTGTAGTAGAGGGGCTTCTTGCCCATCGGGTCGCGGGCCAGCACGGTGGTGCCGGTGCGGGCGTCGTGCAGCGCGAAGGCGAACATGCCCCGCAGCCGGTCGAACATCCGCTTTCCCCGCAACTCGTACAGTTCCACCAGGACCTCGGTGTCGCTGCCGGTGCGCAACGTGACACCGGCTGCCCGGACTTCGGCACGCAGCTCGACGTGGTTGTAGATCTCGCCGTTGAACACCAGGGCGGTGGCTCCCGACGCGGAGACGAACGGCTGTGTGCCGTGGTCCGGGTCGGTGAAGGTCAGGGCGCAGTGCGCGAGGGTGACACCGCGGTGGTGGAGCCAGTCCGAGCCGTCGGGTCCGCGGTGCGCCACGGCGGCGAGCATGTGCTCGGCCGTGGCCCGCGCGTTCTCCCGCCCGGTGCCGGCGTCACTGAATCCGACGAAGCCGCACATGCCGTCTACAGCCGCGGCGTGGACGCCGAGGAGCCGCCGACCGGGACGGTGTCCTGTGCGCGGACCGACGACCGCCGGGTCCACTCGATCTGGGTGGCGAGACCTTCCCGCAGACCCGTCCGGGCCGTGAAGCCCAGGACGTCCGCGGCCCGCCGTACATCGGCGGTGGTCGAGCGGACGTCGCCGATGCGGGCGGAGCCGTACGTGGTGCACGGGCGCAGGCCGGTCAACTCGGCGGTCATGGAGACCACTTCGTTGACCGAGACGGCGCTCCCGGTGCCGATGTTCAGGACCGCGCTGCCCCGGTCCCGGACCGCCGCGGTCGACACCAGCGCTCGCACCACGTCGGACACGTGGGTGAAGTCGCGGATCTGGGTTCCGTCGCCGTAGATCTCGATGGGTTCGTTCCGCAGCGTCGACCGGATCAGACGGGAGATGAACATGTCCGGTCGCTGGCCGGGACCGTAGACGGTGAAGAACCTCAGGGCGCCGACCGAGAGCTTGGCGTCGCCGCGGGCGGCGAAGGCCAGGGCCAGCCGCTCCGCGGCGAGTTTGGTGACCCCGTAGGGGGAGAGCGGACGGGGCAGGTCGTCCTCGCTCATCATGCCGTCCGCGCCGCCGTACACGCTGGAGGACGAGGCGACCACCACGCGTTCCACGCCTGCCTGCACACAGGCTTCCAGCAGGCGCTGGGTCGCCAGCACGTTGCACTGGAGGTACTCGGGGAATTGGGTCCACGACGGGCGGACCCCGGGTAATGCGGCCAGGTGGAAGACCGTCGAGGTGTTTTTCAGGCAGTCCGCCAGATTCAATGAGTTGAGGTCGCCGCGTATGGTCCGGAGCGATCCGGAAAGAGACGGCGACTGCCTCTCCGAGTCGTCCGGTAGGGGCCTCCGGTCCAACGCCACAACGTTTCTGTGGGAACTCCTCAATTCGGTCACAAGATGCGACCCGATGAAACCGGCTGCGCCGGTGATCAGAACGTTGTCGTCCGGCAGGTCCGTTCTGCGTGTGTCGCTCGACACGAATCCCCCTTGTTTCGCTCACATATGGCTGATCAAGGCGGTGCTTGGGCGGTGCATTGTGGTGCACGTACGCGCGCGTCCGCCTCCGGCTCGACCGGGCGACTCGCGTGGCCGCCGTCGCGCCGTGCGGCGTTGAAAAGCGCGGCTGACCAGGCTTTTGGCGTCGCCTTCGGCATCGAGAAACGCATGTCCGGACCAAGAGGCCTGGGGAGTCTAACAGCACGCGTCAATCACGAGCAATAGCGCGCTGAGGCGCCTGCCCGGGGCTGCGTCCGCTATCGGCATTTCCGCAGAATGAACACATTTTGGCCACCGTCGCCGAGGCGTCATTCACAAGGAGTCGCACAGGACTTTATGCTGGCCGTTCGCCGCGGGGCGAATGGGGGAGGGACGCGTTGGCAGGCAGCCCGTTACGGCACCTTTCCATGCTTGTCCGCTACCTGCGCGGCGAACGGACCGCCATGGCGCTGCTCGCTCTGCTGGTGCCTTCCGGAATAGGCCTCCAGCTGGTGGCGCCCTACCTGCTGCGCGGGTTCATCGACGGGACGCTCTCCGGCGACTCCCAAGAGACGCTGAGGGACCTCGCCGCCTGGTCCCTGGTGGCCGCCGTCGGGGTGCTCGTGGTCACCACGGGCACCGAGGCGCTGTCCTCACGGATCGCCTGGCGCAGCACCAACCGATTGCGCGCGGACCTGGTCGGACACTGCCTGAGCCGGCCACCGGACTTCTACCGCGAGCATCCGCCCGGCGAACTCGTCGAGCGGATGGACGGCGACGTCACCCGGCTCGCCGCGGTGATGTCGGCGCTGCTCCTGGAACTGCTGGCACAGGCGCTGCTGATCGTCGGCATCCTCGTCGCCCTGTTCCGGCTGGAGTGGCGACTGGCCCTGGTGTTCGCCCCGTTCGCGGCCGGCACCCTCCTGCTCCTGCGGTCCCTGGTGGGCCGAGCCATGCCCTTCGTCACCGCACGGCAGCGGGTCGCGGCGGACCTCCAGGGCTTCCTCGAGGAACGCCTCGCGGCGGCGGAGGATCTCCGCGCCAACGGAGCCTCGCGGTACACGCTGCGGCAACTCGGCGACCGGCAGGAGGATCTGTACCGAAGGGCCCGGGACGCGGCCCGCGCCTCGGTCCGCTGGCCCGCCACGGTGCAGGGCCTGTCCGCCGTCAGCGTCGTCCTGGCCCTGGCGGTCAGTGCCTGGCTGCACTCCCGCGGACAGCTCTCCACCGGGACGGCCTTCGCCTCCCTGTCCTACGCCATGCTGCTGCGCCGCCCTCTGCTCGCGGTCACCACCCGCTTCCGGGACCTCGAGGACGCCGCCGCGAGCGTCCAGCGGCTGAGGGACCTGTTGGGCCACGGGACGGGTCCCAAGGACCTGCCGGGCCACAGGACGGAGCGCCGCACGGGAGGCGGGGCACTGCCGGCCGGACGCCCCGGAGTCCGCTTCGACCGGGTCTCGTTCTGCTACGAGCCCGACGAACCGGTGCTGCAGGACGTCTCCTTCATCCTGCGCCCCGGCGAACGCCTCGGTGTCGTGGGACGCACCGGCAGCGGCAAGTCCACCGTCGTCCGGCTGCTGTTCGGGCTCCACCACCCCGTGACCGGCTCGGTGTCCGCCGGCGGCCTGGACATGACGAAGACCGACCTCCGGGCGCTGCGCAGCCGGGTCGCGCTGGTCACCCAGGAGGTGCACGTCTTCCATGCCGCGCTGCGTGACAACCTCACCTTCTTCGACCGCGCCGTCCCCGACGACCGGCTGCGTGCCGCGCTGGGCGAGGCCGGGCTCGGCCCTTGGCTGCGCGCCCTGCCCCACGGCCTGGACACGCTGCTCGGCGCCGGAGCCCGCGGCATGTCCGCGGGTGAGGAGCAGCAGCTCGCACTGGCCAGGGTGTTCCTGCGCGATCCGGGACTGGTCCTGATGGACGAGCCGACGGCCCGGCTGGATCCGTACAGCGAACGGCTTCTGGTGCCCGCGCTGGAGCGGCTGCTCGAGGGCAGGACCGCCGTCGTGGTGGAACACCGCCCGCACCTGCTCCTGAACGCCGACCGGATCCTGGTACTGGGGGACGGCGGGAAGGTCGCGGAGGAGGGCGAGCGGGCCGTCCTCGCGGCCGACCCCTCGTCGCGGTTGCACGAATTCCTCCGCACGGCCGAAACCGCCCGGTGAGGGAAGGGAACAGGAGGGCAATCACGTGCGAGGGGTGGAGCGGACGGACGAGGGAGCGGGGCGGACAGCCCGGGACAGGGACCGTGTGGAGGAGGGTGCGGAGCGGCAGTCCGTCCTGGGACGGCTCGCGGACGTGCTGCGCGGCTCGGCCCGCGCCTACTGGACCCTCACCGGCCTGTGGATCCTGCTGCGGCTGGGGACTCTGGCCGTGGGGTTGCTGTTCCAGCGGCTGTTCGACGCGCTGGGCGCGGACGGCGGCGTGTGGCTGATCATCGCGCTGGTGGCCGCGATCGAGGCGGGACGGCTGTTCCTCCAGTTCGGGGTGATGATCAACAGGCTGGAGCCGCGGGTCCAGTACGGCACCACGGCCCGGCTGCGGCACGCCCTGCTGGGATCGGCCCTGCGCGGGCCGGAGGTGACGGCCCGTACCACCCCCGGTGAGTCCCTGCGGACGGTGGGCGAGGACGTCGACGAGACGGGCTTCTTCGTGGCCTGGGCACCGACGAATCTCGCCCACTGGCTGTTCGTCGCCGCGTCGGTCACGGTGATGATGCGGATCGACGCCGTGGTCACCGGCGCACTCCTCGCCCTCCTCGTCGTGCTGACTCTGGTCACCGCGCTGGCCCACAGCCGGTTCCTGCGGCACCGCCGGGCCACCCGGGCCGCGTCCGGGGAAGTGGCGGGAGCTCTGAGGGAGATGGTGGGGGCGGTGGGCGCGGTGCAGGCCGCCGCCGCCGAACCGCAGGTCACCGCGCACGTTGCCCGGCTCAACGGCGCCCGTGCCGAAGCCGCGGTACGGGAGGAGCTGTACGCCGTCGTCCAGCGCACGGTGATCGGCAACGCGGCCCCGATCGGGGTCGGCGTGGTGCTGCTGCTGGTCGCGGGCCGGATGGACGAGGGGGCCTTCAGCGTCGGTGATCTCGCCCTGTTCACCTTCTACCTGCAGATCCTGACCGAGGCCCTGGGATCGATCGGCATGCTGTCCGTGCGGCTGCAGCGGGTCTCGGTGGCACTCGGACGGGTCGCCGGGTTCCTCGGCGGCCGGCTGCGGCGGTCCCTGGAACAGGCCGGCCCGCCGGACGCGCCGGAAGGAACGGCCGAGGGGGCCACCGCCCCGGGCGCCGCGCCGGAACCCGCCCCGCTCCTGCGGGAACTGACCGTGCGCGGCCTGACGGCCCGCCACCCCGGGACGGGCCACGGCATAGAGGACGTGGACCTGGTGGTGGAGCGGCACACCGTCACCGTGATCACCGGCCGGGTCGGCTCCGGCAAGAGCACCCTGGTCCGGGCCGTGCTCGGGCTGCTGCCGCACGACCGGGGCACTGTGCTGTGGAACGGCGAACCGATCGCCGACCCCGCCTCGTTCCTGGTGGCTCCGCGCTGCGGGTACACCCCGCAGGTCCCGCGCCTGTTCAGCGGAACGGTGGGGGAGAACGTCCTGCTGGGCCGGGACGGTGCGGCCTTCGGCGAGGCCGTGCGCCTGGCCGTGATGGAACCCGACCTCGCGGCGATGCCGGACGGCGCGGACACCGTGGTGGGACCACGCGGCCTGCGTCTCTCGGGCGGGCAGATCCAGCGGGTCGCCCTCGCCCGCATGCTGGCGGGCGGCCCTGAACTTCTGGTGATGGACGACGTCTCCAGCGCCCTGGACCCGGAGACCGAGCACCTGCTGTGGGAGAGACTGCTGGACGGGAAACGGACCGTGCTCGCGGTCTCCCACCGGCCCGCTCTGCTGCGCGCGGCCGACCGTGTGGTGGTACTCGAGGACGGGCGGGTGGAGGCCTCGGGCACTTTCGACGAGGTCATGGCGGCCTCCGCCGAAATGGGCCGGATCTGGACGGGCGCGGGCCCGGGAGGCGGAAGCGGGGACACCGGGCCCGCTTCTTCGAACCCTCCCGGAGGATGACACCCACGGGGCCTCAGAGGTGCCGGGCGGCCCCCAGTTCGGACCAGATGCCGTCCAGGGCGTCCACGAACCGGTGGATCTCGCCGGCCTCGTGCGCCGCCGAGGGCGCGACCCGCAGGATCTCCTCACCCACCGGGACACTGGGCGCGTTGATGGCCTGGACGTACATGCCGTGCCGTTCCAGCAGCAGGACCGACATCCGCTGGCACATCCGGTCCTCACCGACCAGGACCGGGACGATGTGGGACTCGTCCGACAGCACGGGAATGCCCCGCTCGCGGAGCAGACCGTGCGTCAGCCGCGCGTTGTGCGCCAGCCGCTTGCGCTCCACGTCCGAGCCGCGCAGATGCCGCACCGCGGCGAGCGCGCCCGCCGCGACCGCCGGCGGCAGCGCCGTGGTGAAGATGAAGGAACGGGCGTGGGCGCGCACCGCGTCCATGAGCACGGCAGGTCCCGCGACATAGCCACCCGTCATGCCGAAGGCCTTGGCGAGGGTCCCCATCACCACCGTGAACTCGGAGTCCAGGCCGGCCCGGGCCGCGATGCCCGCTCCGCCCGGGCCGTACATACCGACCGCGTGCACCTCGTCGAGGAAGGTGACGGCTCCGTACCGCTTGGCCAGGCCGGCGATCTCGGCCAGTGGGGCGATGTCGCCCCGCATCGAGTGCACGGACTCCAGGACCACGAACTTCGGCCTGTCCGGATCGGCCGCGTCCAGTAACTCCTCCAAGTGCTGAACGTCGTTGTGTCGGAATATGTACTTGCGGGCGCCGCTGTGCCGTAATCCATCGATGATGGACGCGTGGTTCGCCGAATCCGAGAACGCCTGGCAGCCGTCGATGACACCGGCCAGCACCGACAGCGCTCCTTCGTTGGCGGAATATCCCGAGGTGAAGAGAACAGCGTCCTCCTTTCCGTGCAGCTCGGCCAACTCGCGCTCCAGAGCCACATGGCAGTGATTGGTCCCGCCGATGTTCCGTGAACCCCCGGACCCTCCGCCGTATTCGTCCACGGCGCGCTTCATGGCGTCAAGGACGTCCGGATGCTGCCCCATACCGAGATAGTCGTTGCTGCACCAGACGGAGATTTCGCCATCCGAGGTGCTTGCCGCGGGGAATCGGCCCGCCTTGCGGCCGAGTTCCAGGAACTCTCTCTTCCGGTCACCGGTTTCGTGGGCGAGGCGCACGAAGAAGTCCATGTACAAGGACATGTCCAAGGTCCGCTCCTTTTCGCTTCCCAACGGGTCGGGCTCATCCTAGGATCCACCGCGGGTCTTGCACAGAAGACGTTTCATGCTGTCGTCCGGCCGGTCGCGGCCGTTTACCGGTATACGAAGCGGAGTGAAGCGGAGCCACGATGAGCGCTTACGGAAACTCCCCGGCGGAGCGGTTCACGGCGCACTCCGGAACTCTCACCGGCCCTTCCACCGGCGGTGGGGACACGCCCGGGGCCGGAGGCGCGACCCTTTCGGCGGCCACGGTCCTCTCGGACTCCGCGGGCCGGTGGCCGGATCGCACCGCGGTGGTCGCGGGCCCCGAGCGCATCTCCTACGGCTCCCTCTGGCGCTCGGCGCTCCGGTACGCCGCGGTACTGCGCGAGCGGGGGATCGGCCCCGGTGACCGGATCGGCCTGCTGGTGACCAACTCCTCGCACTTCCCGATGGTCTACTTCGCGATCCTCGCCCTCGGAGCGACCGCCGTACCCGTGAACGTGCTGCTGAAGGCCGACGACATCGCCCACATCCTCCGGCACTCGAAAGCCCGGGCCCTCGTCTGTTCGGCCGAGTCGCTGGAGGAGGCGGAAGCGGCGGCCGAGGCGGCGGGCGCACCCGTCCTCACCGTCGGAGCACCCGTCCTCACCGTCGGCGCGGGCGACGACCGCCGCCGGTACCCCGCGCTCGACGAACTCGCGGCCGCCACCGACCCGGTGGCGGGGCCGGTGCCCCGCGCACCGGGCGACATCGCGGTGATCCTCTACACCTCCGGTACCACGGGCCGCCCCAAGGGAGCGGCGATCACACACCTCAACCTGGTGATGAACATCGGCACCACGATGCTCTCCCCCTTCGGGATGAGCGCCGGCGACGTACTGCTCGGCTGCCTTCCGCTCTCCCACACGTTCGGCCAGATCTGCGGCATGGGGACGTCCTTCCGCGCCGGGGCGACCCTGGTGCTGATGCGGCGGTTCACCGCCGAAGGGGCGCTCGACCTGATGGAGACCGAGGGCTGCACGGTCCTCATGGGGGTGCCCACGATGTACTTCGCCCTCATCGAGGCGGCCTCCCGCCGTCCCGCGAGGCCGAGGCTGGACCGCGCCTATTCCGGGGGCTCCGCCCTGCCGGCGCACACCCTCGCCGAGTTCGAGGCCGCCTTCGGCTGCCCGGTCTACGAGGGGTACGGCCTCACCGAGACGTCCCCCTGCGTCGCCTACAACCAGCGGGACTGGCCGCGAAAGCCCGGCACGGTCGGCAAACCGATCTGGGGCGTCGAGGTCGCCATAGCCCGGTCCACGGTGGAGGACGCCATCGAGCCGCTTCCCGCCGGAGAGGTCGGCGAGATCGTCGTCCGCGGGCACAACCTGATGGCCGGATACGTCGACGACCCCCGCGCCACGGCCGCCGCGTTCACCGACGGCTGGTTCCGCACCGGTGACCTGGGACTGCTGGACGACGAGGGGTACCTGACCATCGTCGACCGCAAGAAGGACGTGATCCTCCGGGACGGGTACAACGTCTACCCCCGCGAGGTCGAGGACGCGCTGCTCCGGCATCCCGCCGTCGCCCGGGTCGCGGTGGTGGGGGTCCCGGACCCGGTCCACGGCCAGGAGGTGTGCGCGGTGGTGGTGCTGCGGGACGGCCGGGCACCGGACGCGGCGCTGGCGGATTCCCTCGTGGCGTGGGGCAAACGGAACATCGCGGCGTACCGGCGCCCACGGCGGGTGGTCTTCCTCGACCGGCTTCCCCTGGGCTCCAGCGGCAAGGTGCTCAAGAAGGAACTGACCGCACTGCTCCGGTCGACCGACGGGGCCGGGCCGGACACACGAGCGACGGCGACGTGAGGCCTTCGCCCCGGCCGGTGACAGCGGCCTGTCCCACGCGGAGACGCCGTCGCAGTGGCCGGCCCGCCGGCAGCGGGCTGCCGGCGGGCCGGCCACCAGGCCGCAATGCCCGGACGCGGTGGTGATCGGCTCCCGCCCGAAGCGCGCCGTCCGTACACCCTGACGGCTCCCGCTCCTGCGAACAAGGGGGAGCCGTCCAGACGGGTTCGAAGGCGTATGCCTTCAACGGGTCATGCGTGACGGTGCGAGTGTCGGTTGCCGACGATGAGGCGGTAGAGCGCGAGCAGGATGAGGGATCCGACGATCGCGGCGATCCAGGTGGAGAGTTCGAAGAACCCGTCGATGGAATCGACACCGAAGATGACCTTGCCGAGCCAGCCGCCGAGCAGACCGCCGGCGATGCCGATCAGCATGGTGATGATGATGCCGCCGGGGTCCTTGCCCGGCATCAGGGCCTTGGCGATGACGCCGGCGAGCAGGCCGATGATGATCCACGCAATGATGCCCATGGGGTGTCTCCGCTCCGTCGTGTAAAGGTTGTGTTAGCTCATCGTGTGCACCAATCGCGCCCGAACAAACGTCTCTTCCGTATCTCGGTTCTGTCGGCCCTGACCTGAGAGGGCCGGCGCGACGTCGAAAACCACGGCCCGGGCCGAGTTGCGGGCCGCGATGAGGACGCGCGGAAGAACGGTGGCGCGCGGTGCCGGTTCGCACGGTGCGCCGGGGACGGGCCCGAGTGGCGGGCGGCCATCGCCACAGAGCGGGCAGGGTGCGCCGCCGCAGACCCTTCCCGACGACTCCCCTCACCCTTCACGGCCCTGCCCTTCGCGCCGCCCGCACCCTTGCGGGCATGACCTGGGGACGAGCCTGGTCTCCTTGGTGGTGGCGGCGGACCAGCCGACGATCCGCCGGGAGAAGGCGTCCACGACGAAGGCGACGTGGACGACGCCGGCGAAGGTGGTGACGTGGGTGAAGTCGGCGGCCCGGCGTCCTGAATCCGCCTACTCCCCCCCCGCCCGGTTCCTCCACAGCGTTGCCCGGGAACCGCCGGACGGCACCGTTCCGCGATCGGCGATTCGGCCGCAGGACGGTGCCCCGACAACCGCGCGGCCCGGAGCGGCTGGGAAAGAACGAAGCGCGGTGCTTTGCGAGGGGGCCAGGTTCCGCCGCCCCGGCCCCCGCTCACCGGCCGCTCACGGCAACGGCATCTGCCCGGTCACCGACGGATGCACCGGAACGGTCCGGTCGACCGGCCGACGGGAACAGGGGCGCTTCAGTGGTTCCCCTCGGTGGCGAAGCGAGCGGCAAGTGCTCGGCTGCCCTGTGCCAGCAGTGTGACGTCTGCGCCGACGAGGACGAAGCGGGCTCCCGCGCTGAGGTAGTGGCGGGCCGTCCCCTCGTTGAAGGCGTTGACGCCCGCGGGCTTGCCGGCCCGGTGCGCGGCGGTGAGGCAGTGCTCGACGGACCGCATCACGTCCGGGTGTTCTTGTTGGCCCAGGAGGCCCATCGAGGCGGCGAGATCGGAGGGGCCGATGAAGACGGCGTCGACTCCCTCGACCGCGAGGATCTCCTCCACGTTGGCCACGGCTTCCTCGGACTCGATCTGCACGGTGAGGGAGCACGTCCCGTCGGCGGTGTGCAGGTAGGAGTCGATGCCGTTCCAGCGGGAGGCGCGGGCGAGGGCCGCGCCCACGCCGCGGACGCCGCGGGGCGGGTAGTGCATCGCGGCGACGGCCTGCCGGGCCTCCTCAGCGGTGTCGACCATCGGGATGAGCAGGTTCTGCGCGCCGAGGTCGAGGTACTGCTTGATGGTCACCGTGTCGAGGGCGGGCGGTCGCACGACCGGGACGGGACCGTATCCGCGCACCGCCTGGAGTTGGGCGAGGACCGAGTCGAGGCCGTTGGGGCTGTGTTCGGCGTCGATGAGGAGCCAGTCGAGCCCGGAGCCGGCGCAGATCTCGGCGACCAGCGGACTGCCGGTGCACAGCCACATGCCCGTCAGCGGCCGGTCGGCCGCGGCGAGGGCGTCGAGGAAAGTGGGGTCGGGGGTCATGCGAACGTGCACGTGATCGTTCCCAGCGGTCCGTAGTCGGCGAGGAAGGTGTCACCCTTCTGTACGTGGACGGGGCGGGTGAAGGAGCCGGCGAGGACCAGGTCACCGGCCTTGAGGCCGCTGCCGTGCCGGGCAAGCTTGTTGGCCAGCCAGTGGACGCCGGATGCGGGGTGGTTGAGGACGCCGGCCGCCAGGCCCGTCTCCTCGACGGTCTGGTTGCGGTACAACAGGGCGCCGATCCAGCGCAGGTCGACGGAGTCCGGCTTGACCGGGTTGCCGCCGACCACCATCGCCCCCATCGCGGCGTTGTCGCTGATGGTGTCCACGATGGTGCGGCCCTTCAGCTCGATGTGGGAGTCGAGGATCTCCAGGGCGGGGACGACGTACTCGGTCGCGGAGAGGACGTCGAACACGGTGCACCCCGGCCCGTCGAGGTCGGCGTTGAGCTTGAAGGCGAGTTCCACCTCGATCCGCGGGTGGGTGTAGCGCTCCCAGGGGATCTCGCAGCCGTTCTCCAGGACCATGTCGTCGAAGACGACACCGTAGTCGGGTTCGGTGATGCCGGTGGCTGCCTGCATGGCCTTCGAGGTGAGCCCGATCTTGCGGCCGACGACCCGCCGGCCGGCGGCGGTCTGCCGGTCGGCCCACAGGTTCTGCACCGCGTAGGAGTCCTCGACCTCCATCTCCGGGTAGCGGGCGCTGATCAGGGGTATGGGAGTGCGGGTGCGGGTGGCCTCGGCGAGTTCGTCGGCGATCGCTTGTCGTTGCGCGGAGTCGAGCATGGGTGTGTTTCGCTTTCCGGGGGTCGTGGAAGACCGGGTGGCTCACCGGTAGTCGGCGAGGTCGTTCCTGATGTGTGCGGCGGTGTCCAACAGGGCGGTCAGGAACTCGTCCAGCAGCCTGTCCATGGACACCCGCATGTAGTTGGTGGCGATGTTGACGGCGGCCACCGTTTCACCGCTGGTGTCGGTGATCGGGGCGGCGATGGTGCGTACGCCGAGCTCCTTCTCCTGATCGGCCAGTTCCCAGCCGCGGTCGCGGATGCGAGCCAGGCGGGCACGCACCAGGTCCGGGTCGGTCACGGTGTGCTCGGTGTAGGCCTGGAAGGTGTGCGTGTCCAGGAAGGACGTCAGCTCGGCTTCCGGGAGGTGGGCGAGGAGCACCCGTCCCACGGCGGTCGCGGTCGGGTCGATGCGCGAACCGATGCGGATGGTGGTGCTCATGACGCGCTTGGACTGGGAACGCGCGAGGTAGATCACGTCGCCGCCGTCCAGGACGCCCAGGGAGCACACCTCGCCCAGTTGCTCGTTGAGCGCGTCGAGGTGCGGCTGGGCGATCTCGGGCAGCTCGAAGGAGGAGATGTAGGCGTAGCCGAGGTCGAGCACCTTCGGCAGCAGCCGGAAGGCGCCGTCGGTGTTGCTCATGTACCCGAGCGACTGCAGGGTCAGGACGATGCGCCGGGCACTCGGTTTCGATATGCCGGTGACGGCCGCGACCTCACTGAGGGTCATCGACTTGCGCTCGGCCGAGAAGGCCCGGATGACCGCCAGTCCCTTGCCGAGGGACTGGATGAAGTCGCCCTCGGCGATGGGTGCCACCTGATCGTTGCGAGCCACCCTGGCTCCTCCTTCGGGGGTTGTCTTCCGCGGCCGGCGCGGGGCGGCCGGCCCGGCACGTCCGTCGCGCGTTGTCGGCGGGAGGGTCCGTCTGCCGGTCAGCCGCCAGAGTGTAGCCGCAGGAACTGACCGACCAGCGCATTGAACTGAGGCGCCTTCTCGACCTGGCTCCAGTGGCCGCACCGGGAGAAGAGGTGCAGGTCGGCCCGGGGAAGCACCTCGGCGAGCTGCAGGCTGCGGGACACCGGGATGACGGTGTCGTCCCGGCCGTGCACGAGCAGCACCGGCCGGTCGAACCCGCGCAGCGCCTCGATGTCGAGCGGATGGTGCACCCGGTCGTGGTCGCGGGCCTCGATGACCCTGGCGAAGCGTTCCTCGGCGCCCGGTGCGCGGGCCGCGGTGTAGCGGGCGGCGACGAGGTCGTCCGTGACCAGCGACGGCTCGGTGACGAACTCGTTCAGCACCTTGCGGATGCCCGCTTCGGTGACCTCGGGCCGTGCGTGGCGGGCCAGCGCGGCGGTGCGCGGAGCACCGCCGGTGCCCATGGAGACGACGCCGAGGAGGCGCTCCGGGTGGGTCAGCGCCATCTGGAACGCCACCCAGCCGCCGAGGGAGTTGCCGACCAGCCAGGTCCGCTCGATGCCCAGGGTGTCGAGCAGCCGTACGGTGTGCCGCACCCACGCGTCGATGCCGTAGGCGGTGTCGGGCGCGGGCCGGGTCTGGCCGAAGCCCAGCAGGTCGAGCGCGACGGTGCGGTGCTCGCGGGCGAGGTCCGGCAGGTTCAGCCACCAGTTCGCGGCGGCGGAGACGCCCGCCCCGGAACCGTGCAGGAACGTGACGGGCGTTCCCTCGCCCAGGTCGTGATAGTGCGTCAGTTCCCCGGGCGCGGTCTCGGCCCAGCTGTCGTCGAGCCCGAAGTGGGCGTCGGTGGTGTAGTCGGGTATGTCCATGCTCTGCGTGCCTTCCTCGTTCACAGCTGTGCGCTTCCCACGACGACGCCCATGCCGGTGACCCAGCGCGGTACCGCCTCGTAGCCGAGGACCTCGACGGGTCCGCCCCAGGCCGCCCACGCGGCGAGCCAGGCGCGCACCTCGTGGGCCCCGTTGCCCGCGGTCTCCTCGACCTGCCGGGAATCCATGGCCAGCAACGACGTGTGGTCGCCGGCGGCGAGCCGGTCCAGGAACCAGCGGTCCCACTCGGCGTTGACGGGTCCTTCGTGGCCGTCCGCGATGCGCTGCGCCAGGCTCTCCTCACGGGAGGCGTTGTAGGCGTCGACACGGTCGCGGCCGTCCACCAGGTACTCGCGCGTGCTCGCGTCGAGCGCCTCGTCCTCGACCGAGAGCGCCTTCACCCAGTGCGACAGCCCACCCGAGGCCAGCACCAGCACGCGCCGGTCGCCCGGCAGGGCACGGACGGCGTCGCCGACCGCCAGACCGAAGTCGAAGCAGCGGCGGAAGGAGGGCCGCGGGTCCGCGCTGCAGTTGACCATGACCGGCACCACGGGCACGTCGAGACCGGGCCACAGCACCTGGTAGGGCTGCACGATGCCGTGGTCCACGCCCATGCGCACGGAGAACGCGGGATCGAAGCCGGCGGCCTGGGCGCTCTCGGCGATGTGCCGGCCGATGCCCTCGGCGTGCGGCACCGCGCCCTTGTGCGTGCCGTAGTCGCCGCAGCCGACGATCTCGCCGACGCCGACGCAGAAGGACGGCATGACGTCGAGGAAGAAGTTGCGGAAGTGGTCCGGGCCGAAGATCACCACCGCGTCGGGCGCGAGGTCGGCGACCAGGTCACGGAGGCGGGCGGCGGCCGTGGTGAACCGGGCACCAAGGGTCTCGGGGGTGGCCTCGGCAGGGAACGAACCGTTCCAGAAGGGGGAGTGGGAGAGGGCGGCGAAGCCGACTATCTCGGACATGTGTGAGCCTTTTCTCGGATGCCTGGGTACCTCGGGTTTCCGGGTGTTCCGGCCCTCAGGTGCGGACCGCCGGTTCGCGGACCGGCACGATGCGGCGGAACCGTGCGGTGAGGTCGTCGAGTTCGCCCCCGGCGCAGGTGGCCGCGAGGTAGCGGTCGGGGCGCAGGACGACGATCTCGCGGGAGCGGTCGCCCTTGTGCCAGTCCCGGAAGCCCCCGGCGGTGTCGTCCAGCAGCAGGGTGCCGGCGTCCGTGGTGCGCAGGTGCTTCCCGGCCCGGGAGCGGTTGACGCGTACCAGCTGTGCGCCGAGGGAGCGCCAGTAGGCGGCCGACTCCTCCGACAGGTGGTCGGCGGGGTCGATGTTGATGCCGATCACGGCGAACCACGGGCCCACGGCGTCGTCCAGCCGCAGCCGGGTACCGTCCTCGGTTTCCACCGCGGGCTGGATGAACATCTTGCCGACCGGCGATGCGTCGTCCGTCCGCCGGTGGGCCACGACGCCCTGGCGGTAGAACGGCATCGGCTTGAACTTCATCTGCAGGATGTAGTCCCGGGCCGAGGGGACGCGCACGCTGGCGCGCAGCAGCAGCGAACGGGCCCGTTCGCCGAGCTTGGTCTTCGGGGAGTAGACCTTCCCCAGGGTCGTGGCCAGGTCCACCATCGCCTTGGCGTGGCCGTGGCGCTCGGTGTGGTACGTGTCGAGGATGCGGTCGTCGGCGCCGTGCGCCAGGACCGCGGCCAGCTTCCAGGCGACGTTGGCCGCGTCGCGGATGCCGGAGTTCATGCCCTGGCCGAACCACGGCGGCTGGAGGTGGGCCGCGTCGCCCGCCAGGAACACCCGGCCGGTGCGGAAGCGGTCGGCGACCCGCGAGTGGTGCTGGTAGATGCGGCCGCGTTCCAGGCCGGGCATCGGGCCGTCCCAGTCGAAGTGCTTGCGGATCAGGTGCTCGACCGCCCCCGGCTTGAGCATCTCCTCGTCGGTCTCGTGCTCGGCGAGCCGGAACTCGAAGCGCCGGTAGCCGAAGGGCAGGTCGATCGACACGTGGGGGCGGGTGCTGCTGATGTAGTTGCCGGCGTAAGGGGCGTGCAGCTCGGCGTCCTTGAGGTCGACGACCAGCCAGCGGGCCCCGAGCGTGGAACCCTCGAGGGTGGCCCCGACCAGTTTGCGGACGGTGCTGCGGCCGCCGTCCGCGCCGACGACGTAGTCCGCCCGGACGGTGAACTCCTCACCGGAGCCGTCGCGCATCCGCGCGGTGACCCCTTCGTCGTCCTGCTCCAGCGTCAGCAGTTCCGTCGAGACGCGCAGGCCGACGTGGGCGAAGCGGTCCAGTCCCGTGCGCAGCTTCTTCTCCAGCATGGGCTGCAGGAAGGAGTTGCGCCGGGGCCAGCCGAAGGGCTGCGCGGAGGGCGCGATCTCCACGAGGTAGCGGCCGGAGGAGTCGAAGTACCGCAGCAGCTGGTTCTGGATCATGTCCGCGTGCACGGTCTCGCCCAGTCCCGCCGACTGGAAGACGCGCAGCGACTCGTCGTCCACTCCGACGCCCCGGGGGAAGTCGACGACTTCGGGAGCCTTGTCGACGAGCAGGCTCTCGATGCCGTACACACCGAGCAGGTTGGCGATCGTGGTGCCGCACGGGCCGGCGCCGACGACGAGTACCTGCGTTCTCACGATGTCGTCCATGGGTGCGATGTCTTCCATTTCTGCCTGTGGATCCACTGGTTGCGCGTGGTCAGAACTTCTCGCCGAGCAGCTCGAGGTCCTTCTCGTAGCGCTCGGCACCGGGGTAGGTGATCGGCTCGAACTCGCCCAGTTCCTCGGCCCCTTCGGGCTCGGGGGCGCCGGGCATGGTGCCGAACTCGTGAATGTGCTCGGCCACGGACTTCTGGCCCTCCTCGGAGAACATCCAGCTCACCAGGAGGCGGGCGGCGTTGGGGCGCGGGCTGCCGTCGAGGGTGCCGTAGGCGACGTCCGACATGTAGCCGCCGTCCTTCATGACCGCGTAGCCGAGGGGGGCTCCGGCGGCCTTCTGCCGCATGTAGGTGCCGTATCCGGCGACCAGGGACGCCTGGGTCTCACCGGTGGTGACCGCCTGCAGCGCGGTGGCGACGCTGGGGAAGACCTTCGGCTTGACCTTGCCCGCGTAGTCGTCCAGCCACTTCTCGTCGACGACCCCCGCATCCAGGGCGGCGGACAGGACCTGCGGGGCGGCGCCGCTGATGGACGGGTCGGAGACGCCCTGCCCGGCCTTCCACTCCGGGTCGCCGAGTTCGGCCCAGGTGTCCGGGACGTCCGCCTCGTCGAGGGTCTTGGTGTTGTAGACGGTGGCGTAGAGGTGCTGGGAGGGAACGCTCCACAGGTCCTCCTCGCCCCGGTAGGCGTCCTCCAGCGCGTCCGCCTCGACGGGCCGGAAGGACGACAGGTACTCGGAGGCGGCGTAGCGCTCGATGTCGGAGACGCCGATGTGGAGCAGGTCCGCCTCGAAGCCGCCGGCGACCAGCTCGCCCTCGAGCCGGGAGTCGAGCTCGGCGCCGAAGATGTCCGTGGTCTTCACCTTGATGCCGGGGTAGGCGGCCTCGAACTCCTCGTACACCTCGGCGTAGAGGTCCTCGGTCGGGCCGTAGACCAGGATCTCGCCCTCCTTCTTGGCCACCTCGTACAGCTCGGTGAGGGAGGAGGCGTCCGTCACCTCCGGGGCGGAGTCCGAGCCGCCGCACGCCGTCAGGGTGAGGCACGTGGAGAGCAGGGCGGCCGTGAGGGCGAGGTGCTTTCTTCTCATGGCGGTGTGGCCTTTCGTACGGTCGGGGTGCGCGGGCGGGGTGCCGGGGGCGGTCTCCCCGGCCGGTGTCAGGGGTGGCGGAGCGGTCGTGGGGAGGCCGCCGCGTGGAAGCGGGAGGTGTGGGGTGCGGAGGTGAGGGGTGCGGCACCGGCGTCCGGGCGGGGGGAACGCCCGAAGGAGCGCCGGTGCCGCCGGCCGGCCGCGTGACGGGGGTTCTCGGGCCGGCCTGCTCTCAGGCCACCGCCGGGACGGGGGCGGTGGACGCGGGCTGCTTCCGGTCCTCCTCGCCCACCGCGACGACCACCGACGCGCCCGCCGGCGGTGCCGCCAGGGCCGGTTCGCCGACGGTCACCTCGTCGGCGTATCCGGGGCGTACCCGGGCGACGATCTCGGTGGTGCCGTCGGACACCACGATCTCCACGTCGTCGCCGAGGTGGGACTTGGACCGCACGGTGCCGCGGAAGACGTTGCCGCTGTCGGTCTCCCGGCCCTCGGGGTGGACGCGGACCAGCCGGGAGCGGACCGCGACCGTGACCCGGTCGCCCGGGGCGACCGGGCGGTCGACGGCCGCCCGCAGGTGGTTGCCGCCCGGCAGTTCCACGGTGCACATCCCGTCGCCGGTCTCGGTGACCGTGGCCCGCAGGAAGTTGTCGAACCCGACGAACTCGCTGACGAAAGCCGTGCGGGGACGGACGAACACCTCGCGCGGCGGGCCCTGCTGCACGATGGTGCCCTGCTGCAGCACCGCGATGCGGTCGGCGAGGCCTCCCGCGTCCTCCTTGTCGTGCGTCACGTACAGCGCGGTGGCGCCCAGGTGCTGCTGGATGCGGCGGATCTCGCGCCGCATCTGGGACCGCAGGTTGGTGTCGAGGCTCGACAGCGGCTCGTCCAGCAGGAGCAGGCGGGGCCGGCCGACCACGGCGCGGGCCAGCGCCACGCGCTGCTGCTGACCGCCGGACAGGGTGCCGGGGTAGGAGTCGGCGAAGTCGAGCAGACCGACCATCGACAGTGCCTCGCGGGTGCGTTCGGTGATCTCGCGGCGCTCGACCCGCTGCCGCTTCAGCGGGTAGGCGACGTTGTCGAACACGGTCTTGTGGGGCCACAGGGCGAAGCTCTGGAACACCATGCCCAGTTCGCGTTTCTCGGGCGGCAGGTTCAGCTTCCGTGAGCTGTCGTACACCGGCTCGTGACCCAGGTGGATGCTGCCCGAGCTGGGGCTCTCGAGACCGGCTATGGAGCGCAGCAGGGTGCTCTTGCCGCAGCCCGAGGGGCCGAGCAGGCAGACGAACTCGCCGTCGGCGACCTCGAGGTCCACCCCGTCCAGGACGGTCTTGGCGCCGAAGGACTTGGTGACACCCCTGACGGAAATCCCGGTCATCGGACGTTCTCCTTCTCGGAGTCGGAGTAGGTGGCGGGCGCGGTCTCGGGCACGGCCCTTCGGAGCAGCAGGCGGACGAGGGCGCCGAGGGCGGCCAGGGCGAGGGCCAGCACGGCCAGGCAGGCGGTGAAGACGACGTAGAGGGCCGAGGCCATCACCGGTTCGCCGTTGTTGTAGTAGGAGAAGCTGACGGTCGCGATCATCTGGGTGTCGGTGGAGCCCAGCAGGATCGGCACGTCGAGGATTCCGGACATCGTGATGCCGACCAGGAACCAGGCCGAGAGCAGGCTCGGCGACAGGATGCGTGCGGTCACCATGCCGATGGCGCGCAGCGGGCTGCCGCCGAACACCCGCGCGGCCTCCTCCAGTTCGACCCCGATCTGGGAGAGCGGTCCCTCCAGGGTGCGGGTGGCCAGCGGCGCGGTCGCCACGGCCAGGCCGATCACGAGCAGCCAGATCGTGCCGTACAGGCTGCTGCCGCCGGGCGTGGTGAGCACCGACCACAGCAGGGCCAGCCCCAGGACGAGGCCGGGCATGGCGGCGGGAACCCACGAGGCCATCTGGATGAACCGGCCGGCTGCCGACCGCATGCGCACGAAGGCGTAGGCGACGACGAAGCCGAGCAGGACCGCCAGCGCGCCGCCGATCGCCGACACGGTCAGGGTGTTCCGCAGTGCCTTGACCACGCCGTCGTCCGCGAGCAGACGCTCGATGTTGGCCGTGGTCAGCGTCGAGACGCCCAGGTACGGCTGGAAGGCGCTGAGGACGACCTGGACGGTGGGGACCGCGAGGGCGACCAGCAGGAAGAGGGTGATCGCCACGGTGAGCGGGGTCCGGGCCCGGCCCGCCGACCGCAGGCTTCCGGCCTTGGCGCGTCCGCCGACGGAGGAGTAGGAACGTCCGCCGCCGGTCAGCCGCCACTGCAGTGCGACCAGCGCCGCCAGGATCAGCACGATGACCAGCGAGGCCACGGAGGCGGCGGCGTAGTCCGGCCGCAGCCCGCCGCGCAGGTAGTCGTAGATGTGCGTCGAGTAGACCTCGATGCCGGCGGGCACCCCGAGCATCGCGGGCGTCTCGAAGGCCTCGAGCCCCTTCACGAAGACGTACAGGGCGGCGGCGAGGATCGCGGGCATCAGCGCGGGCAGTTCGATGCCGAAGAAGGCCCGCCTCCCCGAGGCTCCGCTGATCCGGGCGGCCTCCTCCAGGGCGGCGTTGCGGTTGCGGAAGGCGCCGACGACGACCAGGTAGGCCAGTGCGCCCGCCTTGAGCGCCGTGACCACGATGAGCCCGAACCAGCTGCGGGTCTCCAGCAGCGGAGCCAGCGAGCCGAGGCCGACCGTGGACAGCGACTTGTGGATCAGGCCCGACTCCCCGGCGCCGAGCATGGCCCACGCCAGGGCGTAGAGCACGGTCGGCATCGCGACGATCACCATCATCGCCGGAGTGATCCAACGGCGGAGCGGAACGTCGAAGCGGGTGCTCACGGCCGCGAAGAAGACCGCGATCGCCATCGCGAAGACGGTGATGACCAGTGCGTACACCAGGGAGGTGGCGAGGGTGCTCCAGGTTCCCGGGTCGGTGAACACCCGGGTGACACCCTCCATGGTCCAGCTGGGGTTCACCCCGATCGGGGACGTCCTGAACGCCCCGTACACCAGCATCACCAGCGGCCAGACGAACAGCCAGGTGAAGACGACGGCGCCGATCAGCCGGGGGAGATGCCGCACCAGGACTGCGCCGGGTGCGGCTTTTCCGCCCGTGGCCGCGCCTGTGGCCATGCTGCTCATGGTGTTCCTCCTCGAACAGTTGCAGCCGTACGCATTCCGTACGCTCCGTACGTCATCCGTACCAGGGGCGACATTAAGAGGAGGTGACTGACCCGTCAATACCTTGTTTCCGCACGATGATTGGTGTACTGCGATCTTGTTCAGCGGCACGGTGCGCGAAGTGCGGGGGCCCCACGCATGCAAGGGTGGGCTCGGCGTCCCGTCGTGGGCGGGGGCGCCACGGTGGCGCGTTTGTCCTGCTCCAGGGCCGACCGGAGCGTCGCCCGTAGGCCCGTCCCTTTGTGCCGGACGCCGGTGGGGGCGGATCCAGGAGGCGGCGTCGCTGCCGAGGGTGATGTCCGCGACGACGAACGACCGTTGATGCCCAGCCAGTGGACACCCGTGGGCGCCGCCCTTTCCGGAGTCGAGTGGTGGCGTCGGGGCTGTGCCGTGCGTCCGAGGTGACGTCCGTGGTGCGGGCCTTTCCCCGCATGGACGGCGGCAGGCCGGGCGCGCGGGAAGCGCGGCGGTCGTCCGCTCGTCGAGGCTCCGGACACGCGCGAGCCGGGTTCGCCGGCCGGTGCCTTCCGGCCGGCTGTTACTCGGGTGTCGCCGTTCCTCGGACCGTGGTTCTGGATCTCTTCCGTGGCCTGAGTGCGGAAAGTGGTCCAGAACCTGAACCGTGCCCCCTGCCGGTCGATGGAAAGTGACCCCGGATCAAGCCCGGTGTCCAGGACGGCGGGATCATGCGGGTCCTTCCGCACGGGGCGGGTGGCGGTGGGAGGCCCAGGGTCCGCAGGATCGCCGGTTCGGCAAGCACCGTTGCAGTACCAGCCAGGGTCCTGGGCCAGGTGACCCGGCGCGACGTGACGTGGCGGACCGGTCCACCGGCACCCTCACGAGCCCCCTCGCCGGGCCCGGCGGCCGGCGGCCCGCCCCCGACGTCGGAGAACGCCACGCATACGATGTCTCGGGCGGATCATTCCGTACCACAGGCCACATCCGTACCACGGGGAGTACACGCATGCGCAGGGCAACGACCATAACGGCGCTCGTCGCGGCAGTCGGGCTGATGACCGCGTGCGGCAGCAGCAGCGACGACGACAAGAAGGAGAGCGCCGACAAGGGCGCAGCCACGTCGCCGTCGAAGCCGGCCTCCGACGGCCAGGACAAGACGTACGAGGTCACCTTCGAAGTCGGCGGCGAGGGCAAGTCCAGCGTCTACTACAACCTCGACACGAACCGCTCCGAGCAGGTCACGCTGCCGTGGAAGAAGTCGGACAAACTCACCTTGAACAGCACCGAACGTAAGGTTGGGATCATCGTGTCCATCGTGCCGGGATCGGTGAAGCTGTCCAACGGCCAGCTCGGCGCAGCCCCTTGCTCGATCAGCGTCGACGGGAAGAAGGTCGCCGAGGACCCGGGTGGCGTCGAGGGCAAGCACATGTGCGAGTACACCCTCCGGTAACAGCGCACCGGCCGGCGGTGCATGTGGTCGGTGGCGGTCGGCGCGACTCGACGTCACCTCTTTCGAAGGAGCACACGAACGACGCCGAGCTGAGCGCCGAGTCGGCCGGGTGAAGCACTCCGTGGCCGACTGGAGCGCTCGGTTGCCCGGGAACGGGCCCGCGCCGTCGGCCGGGGAGTTCGGGTCCGGAGGCCATGAGACGACCAGCGGGTCGCTGGAGGCGTCGATGCCGTGGGCGGCTCGATGCCGACTGATGGCCGGACCGCGGACACCGACCGTGAGGGTGGATGAACCCTCACCGGGCGTGGTGCTGTCCTTCACGGCGTCCTGGAGGGTGCGGCCCGGGCACATCGCGGCGGCCGGAAGGACGAGCTCGAAGTTCAGGGGCAGAGGGCCCGCCTCGAGCTCACCGCTCGGGAACTCGGAGGAGATCTTCGCGGGCAGGCCGTGGGCGGCCCTCACCACTCCGTCGGGGCCCTGGATTTCCACACTTGGCCCCCGTCTCCCAAGCGGCTTCTCCAGGATCAGCGGCCGTTTGCTCCCGGCGGCAATCGCTGACGCAGCGCACGGGCCTGGACCCGGCCGCCGTGCCGGCGGGATTTCGCCGGCGGATTCCGGACTCCTCGGGGCTGCCGCAGCGCCACCCCATCGACGACGCGCTGTCGGCGCTGTACCGGCAGGCGATGTGCGGCAACGGCAACGTCCCGGCCGAGAACGCCCCGAAGCCGACGACGCTCGGCCCATGACCGGAGTGCCGGCGCCCCGGTCGTGCTGCTCGCCCTGTCCGCCGACGTCGGCCCGGCCGGTGATTTCACCGATTCCCCCATCCCGACTGCCCGCTTGACTCGGTGCGAGCCGATCCCGGAACGATCCGGGGGATCGGAAGCAGGCACGACTCGCGCAACCGGCAAGGGTGCGCCGACGCAGTCGACCGGCGCGGCCGGAAGGGATCTCGGACATGTCTCGTATCAGCGGGCGCCTGCGCTTACTCGGCGCCGTGGCCGTCGGCATCACGGCCTTGGGAACCGCGGGCGTTGCGACACCCCCCGCCTCCGCCGCCACGCCGGTCCACAGCGAGGACTTCTCCGACGGGCTCGGCACCTTCACCGCTTCCGGTTCCGTCAGGACCGGAACGTACGGCGCCCGGCTCAGTGGGTCGCTGTCCTCCGACCCGTCCATGGTGTCCGCACCCATCGATCTGACCGGGTACGGCGACCTGACACTGTCCTACACCCGGGCGGCATCGGGGCTGGACCTCGGTGAGACCTTCACCGTGGCCTACTCGGTCGACGGTGGCTCGTTCACCGCGCTGGAATCGGCGCGCACCGCCACGGGCGCGGTGTCGTTCCCCCTGCCGGACTCCGTCGAGGGTGGTGACCTGCGGCTGCGGTTCTCGCTGGACGCCAACAGCCTCCTGGAGACGTTGACCGTCGACGACGTGCTGATCGAGGCCGCCGGCGGTGGAGGCCCGACCGACCCGCCGACCGGGTCACTGCCACCCGTGGACGACGTCACCCAGCCCGGCCCGTACTCGGTGACCGTTGACGACTCCGCCGGTCCCGGCAACGACGGTTGGCTGGTGCACCCGACGAACGCGGGCCAGGACGGTGTGGACCACCCGGTCTTCGTCTGGGGCCCGGGCGCGGGGTCCGACCCCGCCGACTACGAGGACATGCTGCGTCAGTGGGCCTCGCACGGGTTCGTCGTCTACAGCGAGGTCTCGTCCAGCAGCGGCGCCTACATGGTCGACGCCCTCGACTGGCTGGAGGACCAGAACGCCAGTCCGAGCAGTCCGCTGTACGGGGACCTCGACACCTCCGAGGTGGCCTTCGGCGGCCACTCCCGCGGGTCCATCGGTACGTTCGACGTGGCCGATGAACCGCGGCTGGAAACCACCATCCACGTGGCCGGAGGCTCGTTCGACGGCAACGGCCCCGACAGCCTCCGCAACCCGGCCCTCTACATCGGCGGTGACGAGGACTTCGCCACCGCGAACATGGAACGCGACTACACCCACACCGACGTGCCGGTGTGGTTCAACATCCTCGACGGCACCGACCACATCCTTGCCACCCGCAACGGCCGGCACATCATCACCGCCTGGCTCCGGTGGCACCTGGCCGACGAGGAATTCCGCCGCACACAGGACTTCCTGAGCCCCGACTGCGCCTTCTGCGGCCTCGGCGACGTCCGGTACAAGAACTGGTGACACCACGGCAACCGGCCGGTGCTGCCCCGCCGTTCATACCGTGCGGGGCGACACCGGGGAGCTCCGGGCGGCCGGGCCTCCGTCTTCCGCGGTGGCCCTCACTCCCCGAGCGTGGCGACGGCCTCCTCGTAACCGCCCGTCGGCGGCGCGGTGTCGGGCCCGTACACGAGGTTCAGCACGCCCGTGGTGAACGTCTCCGATTTCAGCAACTTCAGCGGGATCGACGGCTCGCCCTCGTCGAACAGACGCATGCCCTTGCGTACGGCGACGGGATGGACGAAGAGGTGCAGTTCGTCGAGGAGGCCCGCGGCCAGCAGCTGCCGGACGACGGAAACCGAGCCGCTCAGCGAGATGTCACCGCCCGGCTCGCTCTTCAGCGCGGCGGCGACCTCGGCGACGTCCCCCTGCGCCTGCTCGGAGTTCCGCCATGCCAGGTCGAGCCGCCGGCGTGAGAACACGATCTTCCGCATGTCGCCGAGCTGCTCGGCGAAGCCCGCGTCCTCGCCGCCCGCCGCCTCCCGCTCGGGCCAGGCGCCGGCGAAGCCGTCGTATGTCCTGCGGCCGAAGAGCAGGACCTCCGTGGTGTTCAGGCCCGAGCCGACGGCGGCTCCCATCTCGTCGTTGAAGTACGGGAAATGCCACTGATCGGGCGCCTCGACGACGCCGTCGAGCGAGATGAACAGGCTGGCGGTGATTTTCCGCGGCATGGTGTCCTCCGAATCGGGGTGCGTGTACCGGATACGACCGTGCCGCCCACCGGAAGTCATCGGTGGGCGGCACGCGGATGGTTCAGACCGTGTCCAGTTGCCTGCGACGCTCTGAACCCGGTACGTCGCCTGCCGCCCGGCGCGGATCCGTGACGCTGCCCAGCCAGCCCAGCAGGAATCCGGCCGGCACCGTCACCAGGCCCGGGATCGTCACGTCCCAGATCCTGAAGTCGTGCTCCGGGAAGATCGACTCGGGTGTGCCGGACGTGTACGGCGACAGCGCGAGCGCCGCGATGCTCAGCACTGTGGCCCCCCACAGGCACCACAGCGCACCGCGGGCGGTGAACCCGGGCCAGTACAGGGCGTACAGCAGAACGGGCGCGAGGGCGGCGCCGCCGAGGGCGAGCCAGAGCGTCGAGACGACCACCAGGTTCCAGTCGGCGGCGACGACCGCCACGACCGTGGAGACCGCCCCCGTCAATGCCGCCGACCACCGTGACGCGGCACCGTCCGCCTTGCCCGCCGGGCGCCTGCCGTCCGCCTTGCCGGACGCACCCAGCACGTCCCGTCCCAGGGCGA
Source organism: Streptomyces sp. NPDC085927 (assembly GCF_044540975.1). NCBI lineage: Bacteria > Bacillati > Actinomycetota > Actinomycetes > Kitasatosporales > Streptomycetaceae > Streptomyces > Streptomyces sp. NPDC085927. The sequence goes on along the minus strand of NZ_JBITSN010000019.1, from coordinate 2,253 downwards.
TGCCGGCGGCGAGGGTCACATCCACCACGGCCGCGAGCGCGGTGAGGAAGAGGACGCAGGCCATGGCCGCGACCAGGATGCCGCCGCTGTCGAGCGCCCGCCCGAGCATCAGCGGCGTGAACACCTGCGCCGACGGACCGGCCTCGCGCAGCGCCTCGCCGACGAGGGCCGCCGCACCGACGCCGACGACGCTGAGCACGCCGTACAGCAGGGTGAGTTCGCCGAGCATCCAGCGGCCGACGGTCCGGGCGCCGCGCGGGCTCTTGGTCGAGATCGCCCGCATCAGCACGGCGGGCATCGCCAGCGTGGCCATCGACATGCCGAAGGTCTGCCCGATCCGGTTCACGGCCCCCACCCACCCCTCACCGGTGTAGCCGCCCGGACGCAGATACGCCTCGCCCATCCGCGAGCCGTGCGCGGCGGCGTCGAGCAGCCGCCCGGGGTCCCAGCCGAAGCGGTCGAACACGAGTACGGCAGTGACCGCCAGCACGGGCAGGGCGATCGCCGACTTCGCGATCATCACCACACCCGTGCCCCGGATCCCGCCACTGACGGCCAGCGCCGTCATCACGCAGCCGATCACCACGATGCAGCCGGTCCGTATACCGGGCTGCCCGATCAGCGCCGCGGCGACGTTGCCGACCACCACCAACTGCACGACCAGCAGCGGGAAGCAGACGAGCAGGGTCACCACGCCCCACGAGACGCGTACGGCGGGCCCGCCGCTGCCGCGCGCGTCCAGCATGTCCGCGGCCGTCAGCGAGGCGTGCCTGCGCAGCGGCTCGATGATCAGCACGAGGAGCAGAATGACCCCGATCAGGCTGCCCAGCATGACGCCGAGGCCGTCGAAGCCGAACGTGGCGACCATGCCCACCAGGACGGTGACCGTCGCGACCGTGGTGGTGTCGCCGCCCATCGCGATGCCCTGCTGCCAGGAGCGCAGCCGACGGCTGTCGGACCGTACGAGAGCCCGGTCGTCCTCGTCGGCGCCGGTGACGATGCACAGCATCAGGCAGATCACGACGAACACCGAGAACACGGTGAAGACGAGGGACCGGGACGAGGGATCGAGCAGCGTGGTCACGACCACCTCCGGGCACCCGACTGCGGCTCGAGCCGGTCGACCCGTCGCCCGTACACCACCAGCGCGTGCACACCGACGGCGAAGGGCACCACGGCCAGGATCACGCCGAGGCTCACCGGTCCGGCGACCCGCGTGCCGTACACGGCCGGTATGAGGGCGGCGGGCAGCACGTAGAGCAGCCAGGCGACGGCGATCCGGACGCCGAGCCGCAGCCCGACGGCCAGTCGCGCCGCCTCCTCGGCGTCGCGTCGCTCGTGCTCCGCCGGAGGTCGCGCGCCGGCTGCGGGTTCGTCACGGTGCGGCGGCCCGTGCCGGGGCTGCGGTCCGAAGGACATGTGGGCGGCTCCGCTCACGTTGATCCAGCACCCCGGAAGGGGTGCGAGTACCGGTGTGGGGGTGGGCGCGGAGTCAATCAGACACGTGCGCACACCCGCACGCCCCGGGCGCAGATCTGTTCTTCCGCCCAATCCGGAGGCGTGCGGACAGTGAACGGGCACTACGTGATCGGGAGCCGGGGCGGCCGGCGGCTCGGCCGCGTGATGATGGGCCGATCACGTGCGAGCACCTGGGCCACAGCCGTTCGGGCGTGTCCCGCCTGCGTGAACGCGATCACGAAGCGGGCCACGCTGCTGGTGCTCGGCGTGCCGGCCCTTCAGCGGTTGTTCATCGCCTCCTGTGCGGGTGCGCTGCACGAACCGTTTGGAGTGGGCAGCGTGTTCTGCCCCGAGAAGGAGGCGTGGACTGTCGGTCATGACGCTCGTTCGACGCTCTGGGCGCCCGCACGCCGGGCAGCGGGCCGAGGAACAGATCCTGACCCGCCCTTTTCGTGACTCGCCCGGGTCGGCACCTTTCCGATGACGCATCTTGTCGAGTGCGCAGCGACCGGAAGCCCTCGGTACCGGCCGAAAGTCCCGGAGAAGTCCCAGAGCGCCGCCACCTCCCCTTCAGCCTCGCGTTCATGCAGGCCGACAGAGGAGTGACGGCGCTTTTCCTGAAGGCCCTCAGAGGTCGTTAAGTCCGTTTTCCAGTAGTGACCTCGTCCGGGTTGGGTGAGGAAGCCTTGACGGGCGAGGCGTCCAAGGCGGCTGCGGGTGGCGTTCAGGGAAGGGTCGTCGGCGCGCATGCCGAGGAGTTCGTGCAGAGCACGGCCCGGAACGCCTGATCGGGGT
>NZ_JBITSN010000018.1:0-151497 GCF_044540975.1 Streptomyces sp. NPDC085927 | reverse complement strand
CCCGCGGAGCGGGTACCACATCGCTGCGCGATGTGCAAGCGAACCCCCGTGCTGCGCACGGGGGTTGCGCTCCCGCTCTGCGGGAGCGCTGGCGGGTGGCTGCGCCACCCGCACAACCCCGATGCTACGCATCGGGGTTGACGCTCTGTCCGCTGCGCTCCCGGAGCGGCGGGACTTCGTCCCGCTACCGGGCTTCCGCTTCGCTGCAGCCCGGGCCGGCGGGTCCGCTGCGCTCCCCCGCCTGACGGTCCTTCCGGCTTCGCCTCCAGGACCGTTGGGGCCCGCTTCGCGGGCCGGGCTGGCTGCGAGAGTGGGGGGTTGCTCGTTCGTTTCAGGTTCTGGTGTACATGGTGCATCAGATTGATGCACCATGTACTGTTGGCGGAAACACGGGACATCCCCCAACCATCCGATGCGGGTCCAGGTGCCCGCGCTTCCGGAAAAGGGAAAACGCATGTGGAGTGCTCAGGACGTGGCGCGGGATCAGGTCCGGCGTCAGGCGAATGGCCTGGACGTCGCCGCCGTTGCGGAAAAGGTCGCGGAGGCCGCTGTCCGTGAGCGGGAAACCGCGGAGCAGTTGAGGGGAAACGGTTCCTTCTACGAGTTCGAGATGGACCGGGAGCGGTTGGCTGCCATCTGGCTGGCCCAGCACGCTGAGTGGCGGCGCGTCAGGGACTTGATGACTGCAGTCGGTTGGAGCGTGTACGAGCCGGAACAGGATGCTCAGGGCTCGGTGTGGGCTCGCGGGCGTGAGGAACGGTTTGCTGGTGCTCTTGCGGCACAGGCCGCCTTCGGGGCACGGCAGGGGGAGGAAGCGGATGAACTGCGGGTGGAGGTCTGGCTGTCCGCCGCGCCCGGTCGGCTGATCCGGGCGGTGGCCTACCGGGCGGGGCTGCGCCCCGCTCAGGTCCTGACCCAGCTTGCCGAGCGGATCGTCGTGGGCGAGGACGGCACGGTGTCCATCCCGCCCTTCACGCCGTCCCTGTGATTTCCGAAGCGAGCGAAGGAGAAGTGTGGGAATGCTGGGTATTCAGCTTCGGGAACACCAGGTGGCCCAGAAAGCGAGTTTCCGTAAGTGGGTGGGATTCCCTGCAAGATCATCCGTACCGTCGGAGGGGGCGCGGGGCACGATCGTGTCCGCGACCGGATCGGGCAAGACGATCACCGCCGCCGCGTGCGCGCTGGAGTGCTTCTCGGGCGGCCGGATCCTGGTGACCGTGCCGACCCTGGACCTGCTCGCGCAGACCGCCCAGGCGTGGCGGCTGGTGGGGCACCGGGCGCCGATGGTGGCGGTGTGCTCACTGGAGAGCGATGCGGTGCTGACCGAGCTGGGGGTGCGCACCACCACGAACCCGATTCAGCTCGCGCTGTGGGCGGGGTCGGGGCCGGTGGTCGTGTTCGCTACGTACGCCTCCCTGGTGGACCGCGAGGACATCGACGCACCCGAGGGCCAGCTGAAGGTTCGCGGGCCGCTGGAGGCCGCTATGGCGGGCGGGGAGCGCCTGTACGGGCAGAAAATGAGCGGTTTCGACCTCGCCATCGTGGACGAGGCCCACTCAACCGCAGGTGATCTTGGCAGGCCGTGGGCGGCGATCCACGACAACGCCCGGATCCCGGCGGACTTCCGGCTGTACCTGACCGCGACCCCGCGCATCCTCGCGGCGCCCCGGCCGCAGAAGGGCATCGGCGGGAAGGAGTTGGAGCTCGCGTCGATGGGCCAGGACTCCCAGACCTACGGGCCGTGGCTGGCCGAGCTCGGGCTGAGCGAGGCGGTCGAGCGGGGCATCCTTGCCGGATTCGAGATCGACGTCCTGGAGATCCGCGACCCCTCACCGGTCCTCGGGGAATCGGAGGAAGCGCAGCGAGGCCGGCGCCTCGCCCTGCTGCAGACCGCACTGTTGGAGCACGCCGCGGCGTACAACCTGCGCACGGTCATGACCTTCCACCAGAAGGTGGAGGAAGCCGCCGCGTTCGCGGAAAAGCTGCCGGAGACGGCCGCGGAGCTGTACGCCAGTGACGCCTCCGACGACGACCTGGCGGCCGCGGATCGGCTCCCCGCCTCGTCGATCGACGCGGGCTTCTACGAGCTGGAGGCCGGCCGCCACGTACCCCCGGACCGGGTGTGGTCGGCCTGGCTGTGCGGCGACCACCTCGTCACCGAGCGGCGCGAAGTGATCCGGCAGTTCGCCAATGGGATCGACGCGGCCGGCCGGCGGGTGCACCGGGCGTTCCTGGCGAGCGTTCGCGTGCTCGGGGAAGGCGTCGACATCACCGGCGAACGGGGCGTGGAAGCCGTCTGCTTCGCCGACACCCGCACCTCCCAGGTCGAGATCGTGCAGAACATCGGCCGGGCCCTGCGGCTCAACCGCGACGGCACCACGAAGATCGCCCGGATCATCGTGCCCGTCTTCCTGGAGCCCGGCGAGGACCCGACCGACATGGTCGCCTCCGCCTCGTATGCGGGACTGGTCGCTGTGCTCCAAGGCCTGCGCTCACACGATGAACGACTCGTGGAGCAGCTCGCTTCCCGCGCCCTCACCAGCGGGCAGCGCAAGGTGCACATTCGGCGCGATGAGGACGGGCGGATCATCGGCGCCGGCGGCGAGGACCAGGAGGACGACGGCAGCGATGCCGCTGCCGGGTCGGCGCTACTGCACTTCTCCAGCCCGCGCGACGCGGCCACCATCGCCGCGTTCCTGCGCACCCGGGTCTACCGGCCCGAGTCCCTGGTGTGGCTCGAGGGCTACCAGGCCCTCATCCGCTGGCGGGCCGAGAACGGCATCACCGGCCTGCACGCCGTGCCCTATGACGTGGAGGTCGAGGTGGGGGTGACGAAGGATTTTCCGCTGGGGCGGTGGGTGCACCAGCAGCGCAAGGCCCTGCGGGCGGGTGAGCTGGAGGAGCGGCGCAAGGAGCTGCTCGACGCCCCGGAGGCCGGCATGGTCTGGGAGCCCGGCGAAGAGGCCTGGGAGGCCAAGCTCGCCGCGCTGCGCTCGTACCGGCGCGCCACCGGGCACCTCGCACCCCGCCAGGACGCCGTCTGGGGCGGGGGCGAGGCGATGGTGCCGGTCGGGCAGCACATGGCCAATCTCCGCCGGAAGGGCGGCTTCGGGAAGGACCCGGAGCGGGCGGCGGAGCGTGCCAAGCAGCTGACGGTGATCGACCCGGACTGGGACTGCCCGTGGCCACTTCACTGGCAGCGACAGTACCGAGTGCTCGCGGACCTGGTCGACGCCGACGGCAGCCTGCCCGACATCGCACCCGGCGTGCTGATGGACGGTGACGACCTGGGGAAGTGGCTGGAGCGGCAGAAGCAGCCGGGCACCTGGGCGCAGCTGTCCACCGAGCAGCAGGAGCGGCTGTCCCGGCTGGGCGTGCAGCCCGCCCAGGCGCCGTCTGGCGCCCCGGCGGCCGGGCGCGCAAAGGGTCTGAGTAAGGCGCAGCAGGCGTTCCAGCGCGGCCTGGCCGCCCTCGCGCAGTGGGTCGAGCGGGAAGGCGCCGACCGGCCGGTCCCGCGCGGCCACAGCGAACAGATCACGGCCGACGGCGAGAGGGAACCGGTGGCCGTCAAGCTGGGCGTATGGCTCTCCAACACCAAGCAGCGGCGCGACAGGCTCACCCCCGAGCAGCGCGCCGCACTCGCCGAACTGGGCATCGAATGGGCGTGACGAAGCAGGTCGCCATGTGGCCATTACCTGATGGGATGCTCGTCGGTTGATGGTGTGCGCTGCAGCAAGATTCTTCGGCGCACCTGGTGGTCGCTGATCCCGGTCCGTACAGCGCCCATTTTCTGGATCCGTACGGCGGAAAGCAGCGGATCCCGTGGGGCGAGGCCGCTCACGTGGTGCGCCTGGAGGACTGCGGTCCGGTTCATCCGTTTCCCCTGCGGCCTGGTCGGCGTTTCGCGCCGGGCTGGTGGTGGTCGGCAACCACCGGGCGGCTGGTGCACTACGGGTCGGGCGTCATGCGTACCCAGGTGATGCTGCTGGACCACGATCCTTCGGTCACGGCGGTGGCATGCCGCCCCGTAGAGCTGTCCTGGCGGGAGTCCGACGGGACCTGGGTATCACATGCGCCGCATCTGATGGCACGGCTCAACGACGGCAGGGGTCTGCTACTCGACTGTGCTGGGCGAGGGGAGATCTCTCCCCGGCTCGCACACCGCGCTGACGTCATGGCAGCGGCGACACGTGCGGTGGGATGGCAGTACAGGGTCGCCTCGCCTCCCGAACCGGTTGTGGCTGCCAACCTGGGCTGGCTGTCGGGATATCGGCACCCTCGCTACGGGGACACCGCTCTCATGGAGGAGGCGGTGCGGGCCTTCGCCCGCCCCCGGCCCTTGATCGAAGGAGCACGTGAGCTCGGAGACACCATCAAGGTTCTCCCGGCCCTCTTCCACGCCTTATGGACCGGGGCGCTGTCAGCCCCGCTAAGCGAGCCCTTGCATGAACGGGTGACCGTGACAGCAGGCCAGGACGAGCGGAGGCCTGCGTGACGGCGGCAGTGCTTGAGGTGGGGAGCCAGGTGCGGTTCGAGCACCGTTTTTGGACGGTGGTGATGCTCGAAGGAGCGCGTGCCCGGTTGGTCGACTCGGACAGCTCCACGGTGACGGTGCTGGTGAACTATCTGTTCGCGACCCCTGACTTCGAGGTCGTAGGAGCGCCCCGCCGCCAGGTGCCTCCGTTCGGGCTCTTGGAGGAACTGCCTGTGCAGGCACGCGAGCGTGCGGAGGCATGGGAGCGGCACGTGCGTGAGGTGGAGACCGGCCTTCCGGTGCCGGGGCAGGGCGGTGTGCCGCGGGCGGCGTTCGATCCGGCGCAGTGGACTGTGGCGGAACGGGAGGAGGCCAAGGCGGCGGAGTTGACCGCGGCGGGGCAGCCGACGAGTGCGGTGACTGTGCGGCGGATGCGGGCCCGTTACCGCGAGAAGGGCCTGTGGGGGCTGGTCGACCAGCGAGCGGCCCGTCGGCGTTCTGTGGTGGGACGGGCCGATGAGCGTGTGGTCGCTGCGATCACTCAGGTGCTGGAGGCGCAGCAGGGGCGGTCGAGTGGCACGCTGAGCCGGCTGCGACGCATGGTCGGGTGGGTTCTGGAGGAAACCCATGGTCCGGGCGTGGTGGAGGTGCCGCCGGTGACGACGTTCAACCGGCTGGTGCACGCGCTCGCCGACGGCCACGGGCTGTTGGGGTTGGCGGCGCAGCAGCGGAGGCGCACGTCGCGGCCGGCGCCTCCGTTCACCCCGACCGTGGCGCTGCGGCCGGGTGAGCTGGTGATGCTGGACAGCACGCCGCTGGATGTGCTGGTGGTGCTCGCCGACGGGGTGACGGGGCGGGTTGAGCTGTCGATTGCGTTGGACGTGGCAACGCGCAGTATCTGTGCTGCGGTGGTGCGGCCGATGGGCACAAGATCGGTGGATGCGGCGGTGCTGCTGGCGCAGATGGTCACTCCTATGCGGATGCGCGCCGGGTGGGAGACGGCGCTGGCGATGTCCCGGTCGGTCATCCCCTATGAGCGGCTGGTGTCGTTGGATGCGCGGCTGGAAAGGGCAGCGGCCCGGCCGGTGATCATGCCGGAGACGGTGGTGGTCGACCAGGGCGCGGTGTTCGTCTCCGGTTCCTTCGTTGCCGCGTGCGAGAGCCTGGGGGTCTCCGTTCAGCCGGCGCCGCCGGCCAACGGCCCGGCCAAGGGCCATGTCGAGCGGACGTTCCGCACCATCGGGGACCGGTTCTCCCAGTACGTGGCCGGCTACAGCGGCTCGGATGTCACCCAGCGCGGCACGCGCGTTAAGGACGAGGCGTGCTGGACGCTCGCGCAGGTACAGGACCTGCTGGATGAGTGGCTCGTCGCCGACTGGCAGCACCGCCCGCACGCATCGTTGCGGCATCCGCTGGCGCCGAAGCTCGCCCTGTCGCCGAACGAGATGTGGGGCGCGCTCGTGGGAGTCACCGGCTATGTCCCGGTGCCGCTGAGCGCGGACGACTACATCGAGCTCATGCCCATCAAGCGGGTGGCCATCAACGACTACGGCATCCGCTTCGACTACCGCACCTACGACCACAAGGTCCTCAACCCATACCGCGGGTACGGGTCAGCCGCGCCGGACGGCAGATGGGAGGTGCACCACAACCCCTACGACCCCCATCAGATCTGGGTGCGGCTGCCCACCGGATGGGAAGAAGTGCCGTGGATCCACCGCGGCTGTGTCAGCCTGCCCTTCACCGACTTCACCTGGCAGCACATCCGTGCTGCAGTCGAGCGCCGCGGCGACCGGGTCGAGCACGAGCGGCAGCTCGCCCAGGCCCTGGACCGCCTCCTGCGGCGCGCGAGCAACGGCGCCGGAACTCCCCGCGAGCAGACGGTGGCGGCGCGCGCCAGCGCCGCAGCGTCCCTGGCCCGACCGGCCGTGCCGCAGGCGGTCCCGGACCCTGTGGCGGCTCCGACCCTCTCCTACGGCCTGGTGGGCGCTTTCACCTCGCTGGAAGAAGAGGATCAGCAAGGGGAGACGGGGTTCGAGGACGGCTGGGACGAGGACGACGACCTGCCCGGCCCCGCAGACACCGACGAGCCTGCCGGACACGAACGGCCGGACTCCCCCGCTCAGGTTCCGCGTCCCTCTCGGATCTATGACGCCCACCAGGAAGCAGCACAGTGGTGACAGACACCTCTGCCGACAGCACCCTTCACGAGGGAGCGAGGGCCGCGGCGTACGCGCCGCCGACCACGCGGGACGGCTGGCAGCAGTTCGTCGCCGCTCCCCCGCTGCAGCCTCATCCGGCCGCGGACGAGGACTGGTCGCTGCAGGAACGGCTGGACTACCACTCCCGGTTCGTGGTGCTGACCACCCCGGCCATGGAACGCATCTCCCTGTCGCTGCGGCGTCTGATGCTCCTCAACCGCTGCCAGCAGGGCACCGCACGCCGCGGCCTGATCGTCTCCGGACCGCCCACCACCGGCAAGACCACCACCCTGCTGGAAATGGGCCGCACCTTCGAACTGGCTGAGCAGCGCCGGCACCCCGGCCGCACGGACCGCATGCCCGTGGTCTTCCTGGCCGTGCCACCGGCCTCCACACCCAAGATGCTGGTCAGCGAATTCGCTCGGTTCCTCGGCATCCCCATCGCGGCCCGCATGAACCAGGCACAGATCACCGACGCGGTCTGCCACCTGCTGTGCCTCCTGGAGACGAAGCTGGTCCTCGTGGACGACGTCCACCTGCTCGACACCCGCACTCGGTCCGGCGCGGAGACGTCCGACCAGATGAAACACCTCGGCGAGCGCATCCCCGCCACCTTCGTCTACGCCGGTGTCGACGTCGAAGCCTCTCCCCTGCTGACCGGGCCGCGCGGCGCCCAGCTCGCCGGTCGCTTCACCCTGATCCGCAACACCGCGCTGCCCTGCGCCACCGCAGAGCAACGCGAGATCTGGCGCGCTCTGGTCACCGACATGGAAGAAGCCCTGCGCCTGCGCCATCACACCCCGCACACCCTGGCGCGGCACGCCGACTACCTCCACCAGCGCACCGGTGGCGTCATGGGCAGCCTCTCCCACCTCATCCGCGAAGCGGCCCTGACCGCCCTGCTCGACGGCAGCGAGAAGATCACCAAGAAGCTCCTGGCCGGCATTCAGCTCGACATCCGGGCCGAGCAGCAAGCCCGCCCGCCCCGAAAACGCCTCCCGCGCCCGTGCAGCCACGGCGCGGGATCCTGACAAGGTCAAAGCGGCGGTGACGAAGGCCACCAGCGGGCAGCAGGCGCAGCCACCACAGCGTGAGCAGCCCGAACTCTCCGGGCACAGAGGGGGTTTGGGCGCGGTGCGGGTAGCGCCGCTGCACGGAGAGACGACGCTGTCGTACATGAGCCGAGTCGCCTCCCGCTACCGGCTCACGGCCAAAGAACTTATCGGCGCACTCGTGGACGTGGGACGGCGTCCCAACCTCTTCACCGTGCGACCCGACGGCGAAGTCGTCTTCAACACCGAGGCCCGGGCCATGGTCGCCGCCTTCTGTCGCATGCCCGAAGAACACCTGCGCCGTGCCCTGCCGGCCTGGGACCGGGAGGTCCCCTCGAGCAGGCTGGGAAGCGGGCCGGCCGCCTGGGTCCGCACCGCAGCTACGATCCCGCCGACCGGCCCCGGCTGCCGGGCCTGTACCGCGAGGGCCACACAGGGCGGGGAAGAAGCACGCCGCTACCTCCTGCCGCACGCACGGGTATGCGCCAAACACCAGTGCTGGATGCTGGAAACACCCGTCGCCGACGAAGCGACGGCCGGCACTGGGCAGCTGGACGTGCGGTATGTGCCGCAGGTAGCAGCGGCCCAGCGCCGTCTTGCACGGCTGCTGCGGCGCAGCCCGCACGCCGGCGAAGCGTTCGCTGTGGCCCAGGTGGTTACGGCGTCGTGGTGGGACGAGGCCTGGCCGGAAGAGACCATCTGGTCCGACCGGCTGCGGCTGATGACTCATGGCAACGGCCTCGCATGGCGCGTAGCGGCTCGGGATGCGGTGACCTATGCGGAAGCCGTCACGCTGGCCGCGGCCTTGGCCGATGCGGGTGTGCAGCAGCAGCTGCTCGACGAGGCGGGCCGCCATCAACCGCACTCGCTCGCCGATGTCCCCCGCCTCGTCGACGAACTGGCCCGGCGTCTTGAGCGGCCGTGGATCGCCGGTCGCCTCACTGTGGCCACGACAGGACCACTGAACGCCTGGGTGCGTGCCTGCGTCCGCAGCCAAGCCGGGCACAAACCGAAGACGCGGAGCATGTGGCACATCTCCCCGCCGCACCGGCCTGCCCCGGTCTCCCAGCTCCTGGCGGAAATCAGTGACCGGGGCGAGACACCCGTGCAGCCCGAGCCTGCGTCGCTCCCAGACAGCGCCGAAGACGCTGCCCGGGGGTTCGCACGTGGGCTGCGCCATGCCCGTGCCTACGCCGCCGAGCACGGCCACCTGTGCGCGCCCAACACGGTGCGGACGGAAGGCTTCGCCATCGGCCTGTGGCTCGCCAACCAGCGCGCCGCGGGACCCGAGCTCGCTCCCGAACGCGCCGCCGCCCTCGACGCCCTCGACTCGTGGTGGAACCCGCCCTGGAACCTGTGGTGGCAGCGCATCTACCACCGCGCCAAGGCACTGGTGCAGGCCGGGCAGCCGCTCACGCCCGAACACGGGTTCCCCGGCACCACGGAAAATCTCGGCACCTGGCTCTACGAGCAGTGCACCACCTACAGCAGCCTCCACCCCGGACAGCAGCGCCTCCTCGCCGGCCTCGGCATCACACCGGAACGCGCCCGCGCCGCCCTGCCCCGGCGCCGGGATCTCAAGGCAGCCCGGCGCACCGCCCTGGACCACGCCCGCGCCTACGCCGCCGAGCACGGCCACCTGTGCGCCCCCACTTCCGCACGCCAGGACGGCTTCTCAATTGGCAAATGGCTGCACAACCAGCGGGTGCGCGCCAGGCGCGGCCAACTCGACCCCGCGCTGAACCAGGCGCTGATCGACCTCGACTCCGGCTGGAACCCGCCCTGGCCCACCGATTGGCAACGCGAGCACCACCACGCCCGCGCCGCCGTCGCTGCGGGCAGCCCCCTCGACCCCGAAGCCGGGTTCCGGAACTTCGCCGACCGTACCGGGCAGTGGTTGTACGCCCAGTGCGTCAACTACACGCAGCTTCAGCCCGGCCAGCAGCAGCTCCTGGCCCGCCTCGGCCTCACCGAACCCGCCGCGGGCAACGCCGTGCCCGCCCCGGCCACCCGGCATCCCGCCATGGAAACAGGGCTGCACTACGCCCGGGACTGGGCAGCCCAGCACAGCGCCCTCGACCTCCCCCGCACCGCCCGCCACTTAGGTTTTCCCCTCGGCCGCTGGCTCGCCAGACAACGACACCAGGCCAACCTCCACCACGGCCTCTTCGACACCCCCTGGCCGCACGAAGAAGCCCTCGCCCGCATCGACCCGTACTGGAACCCGCCCTGGGGCATGAAATGGCAACGCCGCTACCAGGCCGCCCGCACACAGCTCACCCCCGGCCAAAACCTCGCCCCCCAGGAGGGCTTCCCCGGCACACCGGACTGGACCGGGCAGTGGCTATACAGCCAGTGCACCGTCTACGACGACCTCCACCCCCGCCAGCAGCAACTCCTCGCCGACCTCGGCCTGACCGCCGAAGGCGCCCGCACCGCCCGGCCCCGCCGCAAAACCCAAGCCGCCTCCTTCGCCGCCGGCCTCACCCACGCCCGCGCCTGGGCCCAGGAACACGGCAACCTCGCCGTCCCCGAACCCGCCCGCCACGACGGCTACCACCTCGGCACCTGGCTGCGCACCCAACGCGGCCGAGCCAGCCGCGGAAAACTGCCCACCGACCGCATCAAAGCCCTGGAAGCAATCGATCCTCACTGGAACCCGGCGGGAGGACTGCGCTGGCAGCAGGCCTACCTCACCGCCCGCACCCACACCACCGGCCGCCCCCTGGCCACCACGGCCGACCTCGACGCGCTCCCATCGGCGACAGCGAAATGGCTGTTCACCCAGTGCTCCGGCTACGACAGCCTCCACCCCGAGCAGCAACAGCAGCTCGCCGAGACCGGCCTCACCAGCGAACGCGCCCACGCGCTGGCACCACCACCGAAACCTCCCCAACCAGCCCGCCCAGCCCGCCCGCGGCTGAAGAACCCGCCCTCCGCCTTCGCGGCCGGTCTGCCCTACGCCCAAGCCTGGACCGTCCAACACGGACACCTCACCTCAGCCGACTACCGCACCGAGCACGACGGTTTTCCCCTGGGATGGTGGCTGTATAAACAACGCCGAGCCGCCCACGCCCACGTGAAACGCACCGGCCGGCCCTGGCCCCACAACGCGCAACTGGCCGTGCTCGACCCGTGGTGGAACCCGCCCTGGCGAGCCACCTGGAACCACAGCTGGCACCAAGCCCACGCCCACTACATGGCCGCCCAACCCTTCCCCAACCAGACCACCAAGTGGATCCGCACCCAGCAACGAGCCTGGGAACAGCTCCACCCCCACCAGCAGCACCTGATGACCACCCTCGGCATCCACGGCCCCGCACCCCTGTGCCGCTACAACAGCCACCCACCGAACCTGACCGGTCAGCCAAACAAACTGACCAACCGCCACACCACCAGCCCGGAGCCGCAAAACCCACAGCTCACACACCCGCCCAGCCCCAGCCCGCAATAAACGCCGACCACCCCGCCGGCCCCCAACCGACCGCCAGCCCCAACCAGCCAACTGATCAACCCAGTTCAACGCCCCCGATGCCGATCAGAACGAACGAACCGCGACACCTGGGTGACCTGTGATTTCCGGCTCCGGCACCTGCTCACCGACCCGTGGACCGCGGACATGTGGCAGGAGCACGCCGAGCAGCACCGCGCGGCAGGCGGAAGCGAGCAGGACGAGGAAGCGATCGCCCTGTCCCTGGCGCAGCGCAACCGGCGACGGCGCAGTCGCAGGCCGCCGCCGAAGCGCACAGGAGCCGAACCGCCCTTTCAGGGATTGGAGTTGGAGACCGAACAGCCGTCCCAGGACCCCTACGCGGGTCTGGAGGAGTTCGACTTGTCGACGCTGCGGCCCTACCGGGCGCTGCCCATCTCTCCTCTGGCTCCTTTGTCCGTACCCGCCCCGCCGGCGCTGCCCGCAGGTGCAGCCGACGCGGACCGGCCCTCAGACAGCGGGCAGGCTCCGCATCCGCTGGCAGCGCTGTTCCCCGGCGACGGCAGCCCGCAGGACGTCGGCACGAGCGGAACACCGGCAGAGGTCGTCGATGCGGAACTCCTCGACGACCTCGATCCGGACGGGGACGAGGACGACGTATGGGAGATGTAGGCGGCCGGGAGCAGGGGCCGTGAACGACGCAGACGCACGCTGGCCGGGGGCGGACACGTTCCCCGGCTTGGAGCCGGTCTGCCGGTGTGGGTCAGGACCGTGATGAGAGGGAAGCGTGATGAAGGCATCCGTAGAACTACGCGACAGGCGTGAGGCCCGTCTGCGTCAGCAGCTGAAGGACACCCCGATGCGGCCGCTGCCGCTGTTCCAGCTCACCGGCTGGACCCACTTCGTCGACGAGGAGGTGGAGCCGCCCGTCCTGGCGGCGGGCAGCAGTCCCACTGAGGACAGGAAGACCGACGAACAAGCCATCGCCTACCACCGGCATCTGCGGATGGTGCCCACCGACGCAATGACCCACATGCAGGAGATGGTCGTCGAGGCGGTCCACCGCAACAGCGGGAGCCGTGAGGGCCTGATGGACCATGTCATCGACGGGCCCGCGGGCACCGGCAAGACTTGTCTGCTGCGGGCGGTTGGACGCACCGCCCAGCAGGAGATCGAGGTCGCCACGAACGGCAGGCGGCCCAACACGATCCCGGTGGTGCACATCACCACTCCCGCAGACCCGGAGTTGCGGGTGAACTGGGTCTGGGAGATCGGCTCCTACCTGGGTCTTAACCCCGAGCCGAAGAGCCTCGCGGAAGTGCTGGAAATGCGCAGGCACCAGGACGTGACCCTGCCGGTCAACTACGTCCTGGAGACGGCGCAGACCCGTCTGCTGCTCATCGACGACATTAACCGGGCTTCGTCGCAGCAGCTGGCGAACGTACTGCCCTACTTCGACTACCTGCGCGACAAGCTGGGCATCTCGCTCATCTTCTGCGGCACCGGCGCCAGCCACCTCCTGCATCAGGCCCGCATCCTGGCCCGGGACCTGACCCGGGTCAGCGAGGAGAACCGGGTCCGGCTTCAACAGGCAGACCGCCCACCGGCGCCCGTCTCCCCCTCACCCACCGCGCTGCTGCCGGTGACCTGGCTGCACCCGCTGCCCCTGGGCACCAAGACCAAGGAACAGGAGATGTTCCGGCGCGTACTGGCGAGCTTCGAAGCCGGCCTGAGCCTGTACCGGCTGGAGGAAAACGCCCTGAGCCAGCACGCCGTCGAACTGCACCGGCGCACCGGCGGCTACTTCAAAACCCTGGCCTACGTCGTCTCCACCGCCGCCGTCATCGCGATCCGCAGCGGCAGCGAGAACATCACGATGAAAGAGATCGACGCCGCAACAGCCCCGCTCGGCACCTGAAACAAACCGCAGGCCCTCAGCGGGCAGCCGGGCCGCGCTCACTCCGGTGGCTGCTGGGTGACCAGAGCCCGCCCAGCAGGGGCCTCGAGCTTGCTCCCAACAGCACGCGGCCTGGCGAGAGTCCTCGCTGTGGACTGCCTTCCTCGATCGTCACCGGGCGCCGGCGGCGATGATGGCGCTGACTGCAGCGATAAGGATCGCTGCAGCGGCCAGGGCGACCGTCACCGGCTGGGTGAGCACCGGTCTGCGGTGGACGACGTAAGCCAGTGCGCCGACGACCAGCAGGCTGACCAAGGTCAGCAACAGGCCAACCAGCATAACAAGCGTAAGCATCGGAGTCTTCCTTCTTGCGAAAGGCCTGGTAAGGCGAATTGGATGTGGTGGGTGCGGGCTCGCCCGGGCAAGTGGTGTCCGGCAAACGGGTGTGCGGGGACTTCCCGCTGCGACCGATGGCTCTGTCTGCCACACCCCGAACGCACAACCAAGCCCTGACGACATCGGACATCCGTGAAGACTTACCTCGACGAAACGGGGTGCGGCAGGGGGTAGAAGTTAGGGCGACATGGGAAGCGGGATCCAACTGCGCTGCCGGTGGACCCTGCTGATGGTTACTCACATCGGTCAGTACTCCCCGCAAGGGTCTGCCGCGCCATCGCTCTTCACGCCCTCACAGAAGAGGTGTACTGCCGCGGGGCGTTCGCTTCAGGTATCGGTAGAGAGCGGTGGCGTCACGGATGGGGCGGTGCGCGCAGCGTAAGACTCAAGGAAAGCTACTCCTCACACGAAAAACGGTACGTTCATGCGCCGCAGGCAGCATGCATTGAGCTGCTTCCACCGTGTCACATGCTTTCGGTGAGGCGTCGGCAACGGTCACCAACGGTACCGGTAATCTGACGTTGGAACAGCCGTTTCGGCGTCGCCAAAAAAGGTTCTGAAAACGACAGACAATCTTCCGCATAGAAAATTAGAAACGTGCACCTGTCGGGAGCGCGCCCGCATTTCAAAATTCCAAAATCGGGCGAATGGCATCAATTCGAGCAAGGAGGCGGCGTGCCCACAGGCGCAACGAAGGAGATTCCTTGAGGAGCTTGCTTCGACAGCGCGGGAGATGGCATCATCGTCATGTGCTCGCGCGCGTTACGCGCGCGCGTGGAGTTATGGGTTTCATGCTTCGAACTCACGTGCCCCACTTCAATTTTGCGGTGCCCGCGGTGCAGCGCAGTGCGTGCTGCGTGGCGTTCGCACCGTATGCGACCTCCATCTTATGTAAACGGTTGGGTGAAGGCTGCCGCGCCTCTCGCTGTCCTGTCGGTGCGGCGCATCTGATGCGGGACGGAAGTGGCAACTCGACGGGGAAGCGCGCGGGATGACGACATCGTGAGGCTCGTACGTATGCGGGTTTGCCACCTCGAGTCCTCCTGTTTGGGCAGGTTGCCTGTACAGTCGGTCACCCTTCAAGCTGCACTGAGGCTGCTCTGAGAAGGCGGCACCCACGAAGGCGATCCTGCGTCCTGCCACGTTGATACGTTGCCCCAGGAGCGCAGCGCTCGCATACAACTCCCCGCTGCGCTTGCCCCACCTCACAAGCTGCGTATTCATAGGGGCGCCGTAACCGCAGTGCCGTCGCCCGCGTTCGCAAGGATCAGGCGCAGCGGACAGCAATCGGGGAGGGTACACCGGAAAGCGCATCAAGTAGGTCGAGTAATCAGGTGGGCCAGGTTTAACATTCTTCCGTTGCCGGGAACCGAGGAAAGTCGCATTCAACATTCTCATGCCGTTCCGGCAATACCCCAAAACTTATGAGATCATATGTGGCGCTTTCCCGAGCAGCGGAAAAAGCGTAGGCCCGCGCCGGGAATTTCTGCTTTCCTTTCAGCGCGGACCTGCGGAGATCACTGCCCGTTCGTTCTCTCTTTGCGTTTCTTTACCAGTCAAGGTCGGCTGACGACATAATCGCACCTACCTCGTCGTCTTCTTCGGCTGGCGCGGTGAGGGCGTCCATGACGAGGTTGCCGATGAGGACGTCCAGGTCGCGTGTGGCAGCGGTGTTGAGCTCGCCTCGAATGTAGCTGAGTCCACCGTTGGCGTATTCCTCGAAAATGCGCACTCGGTCATCAAGGCGATCGTCGGCGAGGATTTTTGGGTCTTGTTGGACTTCGACGGCTGCGAGCATGTCGATCAAGACATCTCCATAGACGCGGCCCTCCATGAGGGCGAGTCTGATGGATTCACCTGACTTGTCGAATTCTTCCCGCCGGTTTTTTCGCTGGCCAAGGGCCGCGGCGAACATGAGGGCCTCGACCAGGGTACGGAAGGGGCCGTCTTTACCCGACAGTTCGTTGAGGAGGTCCTCGTGCTGCGCTGGCCTGCGGAAACGGTCGACGGTAGCCATCAGACGGTCACCTTCTCCAAGATGGTGTGCTCGAAGTCCCCGTGGGAAACGTAGGCAACAGCGCGGTTGTTGATCTCTATGGTCTCCTCCTGCGCCTGCTTGTTGGGGGTGATGGAACGCAGTACGTACATGCTGCTTGCTGATGTCTGGAGGTTCTCCATGACCTTGCCGCGGGCTTGCGACTGGGACAGGAGGGTGACGATCTGCGAGGTGAGTTCGGGCAGGGCTCGGGAGATCTCTTCCTGGTAGGTGAGGTCGAGGCTGCCGAAGGGGGCGTCCATGACGACGGGGTAGATACTGCCGCCGCCGGCAAGCGCGTCGTCGGTGCCGGTTCGGCGATCGCGGAGGTTCTTGGCGAGTTCGGAGACGGCTCCGACGAAGGAGAGGCCCAGGATCTGGTTTTCACCGGTGGAGCGGATAGCGACGCCAGCGGGTGATTTGAGGTGAAGTTCGAAGGAGTCGTCGATCTCTGGAACGTAAGACTTGATGAAGATGCGGGAGAATACCTCTTTGATCTTGCGGTCCAGCTCCTCGCGGACCTCTTCGGTCTTCAAAACCAGGACTTCAGTGAACGCCTTCGCTACTTCCTCGACCAGGTTGACCTGCCGCTGGACTCTGCGGGATTTCTCGTTCGCGCCCTCGGCGTGCTTGAACAGGCGCTTGGTGGCGTCGATCTGCCTGTCGAGCTCGGCGAACTCGTCCTTGCGTTGCTGGTGTTCGATGAGTGCCCGGGTCTTCTTTTCCAGGTACTCCTTGCGACGCTGCTCCAGACGCTGGACGTCTTGGAGGTCGACGCCTTCCAGCTGTCGGTCGACATCGCTGCGTTCGGCGTTGAGACGGTTGATGGCTTCGTTGACGGCCAGGGTGTCCTGGGCGTTTTGCTTCAGGTCGTCGAGGAGAGCTTGGCGTTCGTCACCTAGGTTGCGCATCTGTCCGTCGACGTAGACCCAGCGAGCCTCGACGTCGGCCAGGCCGGCGTTGTAGCGGCGCCGTTCGAGTTCCTCATAAGACGGTGTGTGGGGCTCAAGGGGACGCCCGCACATGCACTGGCCGTCTTCGAGGAGGCCGTCGATGAAGCTGCGCTGGATGCCTGCGGGCAGCTCTCGACGCTGGCGCATACCCTCGGCCAGCTTCATGACCGTCTCGTCGTTTCCTTGGGTGAAGGCGATGAAGCCGCTCTTGGACAGTCGCTCCCGTTTGCGGGCTTTGAGCTCTGCCAGCTTGTCCTGCTCAGCTTCGATCTGACGGGTCAGACGGGTGCGCTGTACCTGTAGGGGGGCGGCTTGGCTGTTGGCGCGTAGCTGTCGCTCGGCTTCGTCTACCTCGCGTTGGTAGCTACTGGCGTCCTTGGAAAGCTTCAGTGCTGCCGCATCGACGACGGCTTGTTGCTGCTCAAGGCGCTCGATGGTGTCGGTCAGTTCACTGAGCCTGCTGTCGCTCTTCTTGTCGATCTCGCGGGCCAGCTTCTTGGACGCTTCGGGGAGATGCTTGTTGATGGCGCGCTCGATCGATTCCAAGTTGAGAAGGGTCTTGATGGCACGTTTGACTTCATCGTTATTTTCTTCGCCGGTGAACATCTTCTCCATGCGTTCACCGTTGAAGAAGAAGAAGCGGCGCAGTCCCTCGGGGAGGATTTTCTCGATGCGGTCCTGCCCGTTGGGGACGCTCTTGGTTTCGCCGTCTGGTGAGGTCTCGAACACGGTGAGCTGCGGGGTGACGGGCGTCTGGTCGTCGGTTTTCTTCGTGACGGTGACGTCGCGGGTGACCGTGAAGTGGGTGCCTTCGTGCTCGAAGTCGAGCTTCACCGAGCCGCTGACCGGCTCTCCGAAGCCTGCGTCAGCCCAGGCTTGGTCGTGGATGACGCGGTGCTGTTGCTCCACGTCGTCGGAGAAGGCGCCATACAAGGCCCAGGTGAAGGCGTTGAGCAGGGTGGTTTTGCCGGCGCCATTGTTGCCGAAGATCAAGATGGCGGGCTTGTTGTCTTCGGTGGACAGGTCCATGGCCTGCTCTCCGTAGAAAGCACGGAAGTTGTTGAGGGTCAGTCTGCGCAGTTTCACTTGACCAGTCCCTTGACGGCCTCGACGATGCCGGGCACAACCTGCGTCGGGTTGTTGATGTGCAGGTATTCGTTTTCCAACTGCGTCACGATTTGGGCAAGTTGGCGTGCCTCGGGTGACAGTTCACTCAACACGTCGCGGGCGGTGCGCCGCGGGGCAGGCGGGTTGGGACCTGTGGTCAATTCGACTCCAACAGCAAGGATGGGAAAAGACGGCTGCGTGTGGCTGATCATGTGTCAAACAGACCGTAGCGCTTGCGGAGTGGGCGCAGGAGGTCGAGGGTGTCGGCTTCGTTGTCGGCGAGACGGGCGAACTCTTCGACACGGGCCAGCTCTCCGCGCAGCATGCGGCGTTCTGTTTCGTGTTGCAGGGCGCTGGCACCGCTGGGGGGTACGACGATGAAGTCGATGATGTCGGCGGTGTCTTTGCCGTCGGCTTTGCGCAGGACGCGGCCGCGTCGTTGGATGAATTGGCGGGGGTTGGAGGAGCTGGCCAGGAGGTAGGCGATGCGGGCAGCGGGGACGTCGACACCTTCGTCAAGGCAACGCATGGAGACCACTGCCTGCAGGTCATCTCCTGCACTGAAGCGGCGCAGGACTGTTTGCCGGTCGGCGCGTTTGGTCTCGGAGATGTAGCGGGCCGCGGGCATGTGCAGGTCGGTGCCGACCATGGTCATGACCTGGTCGAGCTGGGTGGGCTCGTCAAGATCGTGTTCGTGAGAGAGGGGATGGCGGCCTTCGGCACAGTAGATCAACTGGTGGGATTGATCGCGTCGCTGCTCGAGTTCCTTATGGAGGGCTGGCAGTTTGGCTCGCGCGTGGCCGAGGATGTTGGCGCGTTTGCGTAGCAGAGCGCCTAGTGGGCTGTCGTCGTCCAGGGTGTCGGCGCCATGTTGGGCTGCCATCAGCTTAGCGATCTTGGTGGTGACGGTGACGTAGAGGTCGGCTTCTTCTTCGTCCAGTTCCACCAGGATGGGCCGGTAGGTGTAGCGGCACAGGGCCCCGCGTTGGATGGCTTCGCCCATGCCCAGCTCGAAGACGACGTCGCCGAAATAGTCGGTGAGTGCTTCGGTGCCGGCGTCGTCGAACCAGCGCTCGGGGGTGGCGGACAGGCCGAGCCGGTACTGGGCTTTCTCTGGGAGTCGGGTGCGCAGGCGGGTGGCTCCGAGATTGTGTGCCTCGTCTGCGATGAGCAGGAGCTGTCCGGTGTAGTCGGCGAGCAAACGTTGAAAGGGGGGATCGCCGAAGGTCTTGTTGGTGGTTACGATGACGCCCGCGCGGGCGACGCCTAGGGCGAGGGCGTGCTGAAGGTCGCTGGCACGTTGGTACCAGGCGCTGGTGGATTCATAGGCGCGCAGGGGGGTTATACCGAACCGTGCGATGTCGCCTGCCCACTGGTCGACCAGGTGCTGGTAGGGGACGACGATCACGGTGAGGAGCGTTTTGTTCTGCTTGTGGAGCATGCCGGTGAGCTGCGCGGCGGCGGCCAGGGCGGTGAGGGTTTTGCCGGTTCCTGTGGCCATGCGAAACAGGCCACGTCCGCGGTGAGCAAACCAGTTTTGTACGGCCGTCTTCTGGTAGTCGCGGACGAAGAGGTCGGAGGGGATGGCCAGCATGCCGTTGGTGTCGTTGCGCGGTGGGTGGACGGCCACTGGTGCCCCGTCCAAGGGAAGGTCGTCGAGGTCGGTGCGCATTGCGGTGTCACGGGCAGCTTGTTCCACGATCTGTTTGGCGGCGTCGGTGAAGGGCAGGACGCGCAGCAGGGTGGTGCGGTTGTGCCAGAGATCGTCAAAGTCCTCGCTTATGCGCAGCGCGCGGTCGGCGTCGCGGGGATCCCAGCTACGGAATACCTCGATCGATTCGAAGTTGCCAACCAGCCCGGAGCGCGTTTCGTTGGCACTGCCCTTGAACGCGACGAGATCTTTGCCGTCGCGGAAGATGCCGATCTTCTCGTGGTACATGCCTACCCGGTTGTTGCTGAAGATGTAGGCGAGTTTGAATTCCACGCGGCCTTCGGCGACGAGGCGGCCGAGTTTGCCGAGGCCGCGCGCGGCGTGCGGCTCTTCGATGGCGTGGGTCAGGTCGCGCAGGGCCGCCCGCTCCAGGACGGCGCGCAGGGCGTAGCCGGCTTCGATGTCGGTGATGTCCTGCTGCTCGAGGCAGGGGGAGGCGACGATGCGCATGGTGCCGTCGCGGTCGGTGAAGTCGTCGAGTCCCTGTCCGAAGAGGGCGAGGCTGGAGGAGGTGAAGTAGCCGACTGCCCGGTCGTAGTGGGTGGCGGTGCGCAGGGCCGGCAGGTAGAAGTCGTGGACGATGTGGCCGCGGTCGCTGCGGTATTCCGGGCCGAGGTCGGTGTCCCGCAGTCGGGTGGTGGGGTCCATCAGATCAGTCCCATGCCCTTGATCAGGTCGTCCGCGGTGGGCGCGTCGTCGTCGGCAGGTTCGGTGTCGGTGTCGGGGGTGCGGGTGTGTTCAGCTTCGACGTCGGCCAAGCGGCGGACCACTCCCCCTCGTGCGGTGAAGGGTGGGGAGGACATGACCTGGCGCAGACTGGCTTCTTTGACGCCGAAGTCTCTGAGGAGTCGGCGGATGACCTCCTCTGCGTCGATGGCGCCGCCGTGGGTGTCGATGAGGTCACCGACGAGTTCCTTCATCGGTTTGTACACGGGCAGCTCCCACTCGGTGAGGGCCCACTGGTCCTTCGCGCTGCGCTGGAAGCGCGGGTCGGCATCCAATCTCTGCTTGAGGTAGGCGAGTTGCATGCTGAGACGGGTGCATTCCTTGAGTTCGGCGGTGGACAACGGTCGGTCGGCATCCGTGAGTGCTTGCACCACGGTGTCGAGCTGACGGGTGAGCCGTGCCGAGGGGGCAGAGGCTGGGTGGGGGTTGGGCTCCTCGGGCGGAAGCAGGGCCAGGGCCCACCTGTCGTGCCCTGCCGTGATGATGTGCGGATCGTTTCGCAGAATGTCACGCAGCGTTTTCAGGCGGACCCGCCGCTGCAGGAGTGCGGCGATTTCACCTGCTGGCAGGGGGGTGCGCACCTGCAGGAGGACTTCGCGGATGTCGTGGCGCAGGGAGCGCAGCCACTGGGCCCGTGCGTCGTTGGTGCCGGAGGGCGTCGAGTCGCATGCGGATGCGGCACCGTCCAGGCGGTCGCTGGGGTGTGTGGCAGCCAGATGCTGCAGATCGCCGGCGAGCCTTTCGAGCCATGTGAGCCGTTCCTGCGCGTCTGGTGCGCTGTGGTGCCGTGCTGCTGCGTGTGCTGCCGGCGTGGGGCGCGTGGGCAGGTGTGCCGTGCGGGAGGTGCCGGCGCCGAGTGCCCATGTGCCGGGGGGGGTGGTGGTGACGGCGTCACGCACGCACCGTGCGAGTTGCCCGAGTTCCCCCTGTAGTTGATCAGCACGAGCCAGTACGTCACTCAGTGTCCTGTTGGTGTCGGGGGTGGGGCTTTCATGGAGCAGTGTCGAGATCCGCAACAGAGCATGCGGGAGCGATCGGTGGGAGTACGGTGTCTCGTTTTCTATGTGGTGGACACCATCGCGCTGATCAGGGTCTGTGGTGGATGCGTCAGTGTGGGGCGTTATCGAAACTAACCCGCCGCCGGCGGTGGAGTGGCAGGTGAGTCCGCAGTAGGTCAGCCAGTGTTGCAGCTGTGGTTCGTCCTGCGGAGCGGGGACAAGGGCTTCGTCCAGACGGCGCCGGGCGGTGCCAAGGCTCATCGTCTCCTGCGGTTCGAGCTGTAGGGCACCAAGCGTTGCTGCAGCACAGGCGCTGAGGTCGCCGTCGAACAGCCAAGTGTCCTGGAGGGCATCGGGCCATCTCAATCCGAGGAGGATCTGGAGCGTGGTGATGCCGTGCTGGTCGCTGACGGTGACCGCAAGCCAGGGGTGGCGTCTGACCACGTCCCGCCATTGCGCGGGAATCTGCAGTTCCTTGTTAATCGCCGTCACTGCGCTCAGCGCCGCCGCGTCCGTGTCCAGCGCGTCGTCCAGCGATGCGGGGAGCTGGTTGCGGCGGCGCCGTAGGTCCTGGCGGGGTATGGCGTGGTCGTGGGCCAGGGCGGTGAGAGGTATTGGGTCCTTGGTGCAGACATGGCGCAGCACAAGGTCTTGTGCGCGGTGGTCGAGGTGATCGAACCAGGCTCGCAGGGCAGCAACAGCAGGGTGGTTGGATGAGCTGGTGGGCTCGCTCCAGTAGATCTTCATGCGCTGGTCACCGTGCCCCTGTCCCCCGTGACGCAGGGCGCGGCTGCGTCGCCCTGCCTCTGCCCCGTCACCAGCGTCGGCCATCTGCGTGCTGGTCCCGTAAGGGCTGGCCATGCATTCGTGCATCGCCCATCGAGGCTGCGTGCTGCCATGTGCGCCGTTCTCTCGGTCCGTGCTGTCCAGCGGTAACGTGCAGGCTTCGCCTGCTACGTGATGTGCGAAGGCTATCCGGCACCACTGAACGCATCCCGTAACGGGCATACCCGTTGCGGGGACCTGTCGTGCTGACGTACATCCCCCTGTCATATCAGACCGTCGTCAGCTTCCGAGGTTGTACGGATGGCAGAAGATCTTCCATGAGATAGCCGGGGGCCGGGATCGGTACACCGGGGCGGCTGGTGGCGTGGTCGGTAAGCAACGCCACGAGCCTCTTCCTCATTGCGGCGTGGCAGCCGACCTGTGGGGCTGTGAGCAGACAAGCGTCAGGCGGCGACCGGACTATAGGCGGGGCGATGGATCACGTGGGCTGCTTCGGAGCGCGTCATCGTGCCTGGGCGGGACTCGCCGACGGGCGGGCCGCCCCAGGACATCTGGCGGGCGTTTTCTCTTCCCGACAGCCCGCGCAGGGCAGGAACAGGGCACGAGTGCCGGTGGGGAACGTTTGACCGGCCGGTATGGCGGAGTCGGTCTGTTGCCGGCGCGAAAGCGGTTGAGCTGCCACCCTCACCGCTTCTTCGTGTGCCGCCACCAGTGCAGGTCTGCGACCCGGTGTGGCCGGCCCAGCATCTGCCGGCTGGTTTGGCGTATCAGTTGTGGGAGAGGGCCCGTTCGACCTGGCATCTTCGGAAACGGGCATGCCACCCGGTGGTGGAAGGCCGTAAGCGCGACCCATGGATCTGCGTGGAGATTATCTGTGCGGCGGGGCGAGTGCGTGCCGGGCAGCACGTTTGACCGTGTCCCGTTCGCTGGTGTGCTGCATGCCTGTACCTGCGACGGGGCGGGGCCCCGTCGCAGGTACAGGTTCGGGTCAGGCGCGGACGACGGTGTTGACCATGCCTTCGATGGTGGCCATGTTCTTGTCGGCTCCCAGGTAGCCGATGCCGCGGTGCAGGTGCACGGTGAGCAGGCGGGCGATGTTCTCATCGGTGGGCTGCTCACCGATGGCTACGCAGCGTTGCTTCAGCAGGGCGAGATAGATGTCGCCGTGCTGCCCGGCAAAGGTCTTCCAGTTCATTTCGACGTTGGAATCGGTGACGATGTCCTTCACCAGCGGGGTGGAAGGGTCCTTCAGCGACAGCAGCAGGGCCCAGCGGCACAGTACGTTCCACTGGGTGATGCCGGTGGTGCGTTTGAGGTAGATCAGCCGGTCTTTGGCCGGCTGGGAGAGACGGACGTTGTCAACCGGCATGCTGGACTCCCTCATTCCACCAGTAGCCCTCGATGACGCTGGTGGTGAATTCCGTGTCGTCGTGCACCAGTGTGTAGGTGTGGGCGATGGACTTCTTCAGGCGGCCCAGCAGGTATTCGTCGATCTCTTCGTCGGTGGACAGCAGGAGGACCTGGTTGCTGGCGTGGGGGAAGTAGCGGTCGACGAGGTGCTCGCGGTGGCGGCTGTCGAGCCGACCCAGTGGGGTGTCGATGACGCTGGGCAGCCGGTTGCCGGCCACTCTCATCAATCCCCACAGGAGGGAGACGGCCAGCAGTTGGCGTTCGCCGGCGCTCAGGCGTGCGGGGTCGATGCCCTCGCCGTCGGCGTCGGCAAGGGTGAGGGTGAACTTGCCGGTGTCGATGCGCAGGTCGTGGACCAGGCTCTGCTTGCGCATGAGGATCTTGAAGCTTTGCAGAACGGCTACTTCCAGCCGGCTGATGTGGCGCTGCAGGAGGGCGGTGCCGAAGCGTTCCAGGGTGTCACGGGCTTTTTCAGAGTATTTGATGACCCGTTCGACTTCTTCTGCTTTGACCTTGGTCCGCACGAACTCTTTGTGGGCCCGCTCGAGCAGTGTGGTGACGTATTCGCGACGGCGTTTGAGTTCTTCCAGCTGGGCGGCGGCGCGATCGCATGCGGCCTGGGCGCGGGCAACCTCGAGGATCTGCTCTTCTCGGGATTGCTGCAGCGCCTCGACCTTGTGTTGGGCGGGGACGCCGGCGAGCTGACGGTCGAGCTGGTCGAGCTGCGCGGTCAAATCGGCCACCGTCTTCAGCAGGTGGTCGCCGCGGGCCGTGTCCCGTTCAAGGAGTTCGTCGAGGACAGCGAGCTGGGCCGTGGCGTCGTGGGGGAGCTGAAGGTTGACGGCGAGTTCGGTGGACTTGGCGCGCTGTGTGCGGTCTGCTTCCAACTGGGCCACAACATCGGTGCGTTGGGCGGCGGGGAGCAGGTCGAGCAGCCAGGTGTCGCGTTGCGCGAGAACCTCGAGCACGTGGGCCGATTGCTGGGCTTGCTGTTCTCTGGCTGCCTGCTCGCGCAGGTCACTGAGGAGCGGGGCGGCCAGCAGCAGTGGAAGAGGGCCGGCGGCCAGCTGAATCAGCTCGGCGCGCAGCTGGGCCAGTTGGGCCAGAACCTGCTCTTTGTCGTTTTCCAGCTCCACGCGGCGGGCGAACAGGTTGCCGCCTTCCTTCGCGAAGGCCCTTTCCACACTTTCCAGCGTGCGCTGGGCTTTGCCCAGCTCACTGCGGGAGTGGCCCAGCTCTTGGTGGGCGACGTCGTACGCCTCCAGCACCGCATCACGTTCGGTTTCCTGGGCGCGGATGTTGTCCAGGAGGTGCTGTTCCTCGTCGGACAGCTTCTGGCGCCGCTGGAGGGCGAGGAGGTCGTTGCGCAGCTGTTGGACCGTGCTGACGCCGAGCAGGGAGTGCACAGCGGACTCGATGACGGAGGCTGCCCGCTCAGGGTCGGCAAGTGATTCGATCTTCTCACCGTCGAAGAACGCCAGGGAGGCGATCTCCAGCGGGAGCAAAGACTCGATGTGGTCGGCCCAGCCTTCGCTCAGCAGCCTGTTGTAGTCGCCTTCGGGCCGCACGGTTCGGCCCAGCTTGGCACGCTCTCCGTAAGATTCATCAACGTAGACGTTGAGGAATTCCTTGAGGGTTTTGCCGCTGATGTGCCAGCTGCGGACCACGCGGTAGTGGTGCTCATGCCCACCGGTCAAGACG
The DNA here is from genome assembly GCF_044540975.1 of Streptomyces sp. NPDC085927. NCBI lineage: Bacteria > Bacillati > Actinomycetota > Actinomycetes > Kitasatosporales > Streptomycetaceae > Streptomyces > Streptomyces sp. NPDC085927. The sequence goes on along the minus strand of NZ_JBITSN010000018.1, from coordinate 126,620 downwards.
GTGAACTCGAGGGTGATGGAGGAGCCGCGCGCGGGGTCTGCTTTGCGGTTGATGCTCTCGCGCAGGTAGGTCTCGTACGCCTTGGTGCCGCGGCCGCTGCAGCGGGCGCGGTTGCCGTAGAGCACGAGTTGGATGGCGTCGAGCAGAGTCGTCTTGCCGCACCCGTTCAGTCCGCCGATCAAGATGATCGGTTTGTTCTTCTTGGGGGTGAGGTCGAGCGACTGCTTTCCGCGGTAGGCCCCGAATTCTTCGAGGGTGATCTTACGCAGGAGCATCGAGTTCGTTTTCGTCGTCGAAGGTCAGGTTCTCGGCGATGTCGTCACGCCACTTTTTCTTGCGGGCGGCGAACTCCACCGCATCTTCATGGTTGTCGTAGTAGCCCTTTTGGACGGCTTGTTCCAGTGCCTGAAACAGGCCGGAGCGGCGGGCCATGGTGCGGTATTTGCGTTCGACGGCGAGGAGTTCGCGCACCATGTCGTAGTGCAGGCCGTCGCCGTCGCAGACCTCTTTGAGGACTTCCATCTCGTCGGAGCCCATGACGAGCTGCTCATCGAGCGGGCCGCCGGGGAAGGGCTCCCCTGTCGTCTCCTCGTAGATGCGCGGCAGGCTGTCTTCGACCTCGTGCTTGTCGAACACCCAGGTGCGTCGGATCTCGTGCAGCTCGTCCAGCGTGATCAGTTCGATGTTCTTGACGTGTTCCGGGGCGTGGGCGCGGATCCAGGTTTGCGCGCCCAGCAACTCCCTCAGCCACTCTTCACGGTAGGCCTGCAGGTAGGGGCCGTGGATGGCGTCGTCCTTGAACAGCATCACCGAGCCGTTCATGCGCCGAAAGTCACGGGCTGGCTTGTCCGGGCGCGGGAAGGGGGCTTTGCGGCCGGGCGGGAGGTCGGGATCGCCCTCTTCGTAGTGGCCAAACGGTGCATCTAGCTTGTTGCGCAGGTCCAGGAGCGGGAGCATCCACTCCTTCTCCTCGTCGTTTTGGATCATTGCGGACATGGACTTGTCCTGCTCGACGAGGGTGCAGGTCCAGCAGCCGAACCGGCTGGAGCCGCAGGAGGGGGTGGTGGAGTCGACGACCAGCGGGCACTCTCCGTCGCCGGAGGCGCCCTGGTACATGGTGAGCAGATCCTGGTTGTTGTAGCCCCAGGGGTTGGGCATCTGCATCAAGAATTCCCACACGTCGTCGTTGGTCCAGTCCTCAACGGGGCTGTAGACGAGGGAGTTGGGAAGGTTCGCGTTGGGTGAGAGGCGATCGCGCACGCGTCGCTTCTCATGCTTTTCCATGGCGCGGGCACGGGCTTGGCTTTCCGCCTTGCGGATGCCCAGGACCATGATTGCTTCGCCGTGCGCCGCCACCACGCTGCGGATGAAGGCGTTCGACGGCTTGATCTTCAACCGTTCGGTGCACCAGCGGAACTTCGGTCGCGGGGCGGGGTAGCCGCGGCCGATCAGATTGACCCAGAAGGTGTCCTTGATCTCCGGCGTCAGGCGGTGCGGCTCGATCGGCAACTCCTGTGCGTCAGCTGCCTTCTGCATGGTGTCCAGCGACATCGACACCCAGGCCGCCACGACCGGGTTCTCCACCAACGTGTCCGTGCTGATGACATGGACGGTCTTGGTGCGCTGCTCCGCCGGCAAGTCCCTCAGCGCCATCCACACCAGCTGCAGGACGGCGGTGGAGTCCTTGCCTCCGCTGTAGCCGATGACCCAGGGCACCTGGTCGGCGGTGTACAGCTCCCGGATTTCGGCCGTCAGTTGCGCGGTGACCTCGTCCAACGACTGCCCGTTGAACGGCTTGCGCCGTACCGGGGTGAGGCCGAGGTCTAGGGGGATGGTGCTCATGCATCGCCTCGCAGATATGCGTCTTCCACGCGCTGCTCTTCCGGGCTCAGTTCCAGGCCCAGATGCTGACGCAAGTAATTAACGGTAAGGGTGACGTTCTGATGGCTCTTGGAGACGCGGCCGCCGACGATGGCGCGCCCCTCCCATGCGGTGTTCGCCCGGGTCCAGTCCACGCTCTTCAACGGCGCGATGCGCTGCTGCCACGTCGCGTCGGGGGTGGTCTGCCGCAGGATGGAGTTGCCGATCCGCCCCAGCGCATGCAGAGCGATGCCGTGACTGTGGATGAAATCCCGGCGCATCTCCTGAGCAGACAGCTCTCGCGTGCGCACCATCTCCCACTCGGGGAGCATGGCGTCGATGGTCTCCCAGAACGTTTGGGTCAGGTCGGTAGCTTCTTCCTGCTGCAGATCCAGTCCCTGAAGAAGCGACTGGTTTCCGAAGTACAGCGCACTCAAGGTAAACAGTTTGCGCGAGCGAGCAGAGAGGTTGCTCTTCTCCATCTCGACGAAGCCCTTGAAGACAGCAGAACGTTCGGTGAGGGCGCGGGTGATCTGGGAATTGCTGTCCCGGTGGTCGTACAGGACGCCGATGGAGCGAGCTGGGCGTACCGCGTGCCGGTTGAGGTCGGCGAACATCTGCTGGGATCGGGCAAGCCCGGCGTCGTGGAAGAAGACAACCGCGATCGTCTCGTCGCCCAAGTCGGGGTTTTCCTTCAGGGCGAGCTCGATGGCGGCGCGGCGGTGCTGGCCGTCGTTGATCAGGAAACGGGCGTCCATCGGGATGCGCAGCTGGCCGGCGCGGTGGGCGGTGCCCCCGTCTCCCTGGCTCTCGAAGGCCATGTCTCCGTCCACGGAGGCGGTCAGGGCGCTGAAGACGTAGTCGTCGGGGTTGTCCAGGATGTATCTGGCCAGCGCGGGCAGGCGCCCCTTGTTCAAGACACGCTGGGCCCTGAGCTCCGCCGAAAGATCATCTTCATCGAAGAGGAAGATCTTCGGGATGAGCCGCAGGGGGCACATCGAGGCATAAAACTCCCGTCCCGCCTGCACCCCGCGGATAGCAGGAAAAGTGTATTCAAAGCCTGTTGACGCTCGCGAGACAGCCCGCCCCGCAGCCTTGCTCGCTGCTTCAGTCTGCACACCGGAACTCTAGCGCACGTACGTCATCAACAAAACGTACGCCCCCTCCTGTGTCGACGTACGCGGTCCAGCGGATGACGTACCGGGGGCCATACGCACGGCACGCGGACGCGGTCCACATCGTTCTGCCGTGCTGCACAGGAAGAGATCCGCTGCTCCGGCGGTTGGCTCCCTCGACAGACACTTCGCGCAACGTGCGCGCGAGCATGTACGTTAAGCGCTTGACGTACGCAGTGTAGTGGGATGGCTCTGAGGCGGGTGATCGCTGTGGTGGCGTATCTGGATGTGGCGGCGACGACGCGAGTGGAGCCGCGGGTCGCCGAGGTGGTCCTGCACTGGATGACCGAAGATTTCGGCAATGCCGGCAGCCGCACCCACGAGTACGGGGCACGCGCCAAGAAGGCAGTGCAGCAAGCCCGTTCCTTCATCGCCGACACCGTCGGCGCCAAGACCGAAGAAGTGATCTTCACCAGCGGGGCCACCGAGTCCAACAACATTGCGCTGCTGGGGCTGGCGCCTCACGGGGAAAAGTCCGGCCGCAAGCACATCATCACCTCGGCCATCGAGCACAAGGCCGTCATCGAACCGCTGACGCACCTGCGTGACGAGCGCGGCTTCGATGTCGACTTTCTGGAGCCCGGCCCTTCCGGTCGCGTCAGCACTCAAGCGGTGCTGGAGCGGCTGCGCCCCGACACGCTCGCCGTGTCGCTGATGCACGTCAACAACGAGACGGGCGTGATCCAGCCGGTGGCCGAGCTCGCCGAGAAGCTGCGCGCTACGCCCACGTACCTACATGTCGACGCCGCGCAGGGCTACGGCAAGGTTCCCGCCGACCTGACCACTCCGATCGATCTGATTAGCATCAGTGGTCACAAAATCGGGGCGCCCAAGGGCGTCGGTGCTCTGGTCACCCGGCGCCGGGGATGGGACAAGGTGCCGCTGGAACCGATCATGTTCGGCGGTGGCCAGGAGCGCAAGCTGCGCCCCGGGACCCTAGCCGTTCCTTTGATCATGGGCCTGTACGAAGCAGCGAAGACGTTTCGCGAAAACCACGATCGCTGGGAGCGCGAGGCGCGGGCCCTGCGCCAGCAGATCCTCAACGCGCTGGGCACCACACGCTTTCGTATCAACGGAGACCCCGAGCACAGCGTCCCCCACATTCTGAACGTCAGCTTCGATCAGCTCAACGCCGAAGCGCTGATCGTCCGTCTCAAGGACCACGTCGCGATCGCCACCGGCTCGGCGTGCACCAGCGCCTCCTACACCCCCAGCCACGTCCTACAGGCCATGGGGCTCGATGACGATGTGGCAGCAAACGGCCTGCGCCTGTCCTGGTTCCCCTCCCAAGCCCAGGACTTCGACCCGGCACCGATCGCCCAGACCATCGCCTCCATGCAGCCCCGCCAGACCTGACCTGCGCTAGAGATGATCGGTGCGCCGCACCAGGCGATGTCCCCGCAGCTGACGCCCACACCTGACGAGCTCAGCTTCCCAACCTTTCTCCGTCCCGATCAGGTGCGGGCTCTGATACAGCCCTGCCCGCACCTCTGCCTCGGTCAGCCGCCGATAACGGGCAGCATCCGGGTCATCCGCCGTCAAAAACTCGTGCTTGCGGTGCAGCAACGGCCGATTGGACGACTGCGCGTACGACAGATGCGACGCCTCCAGCGTGTGCAGGTCCACCACGTAAGAAGACTCGATCCTCGGATGCGGATCGCGGTCAAAATCCGGGTAATCCAGCCACGACACCGCCCGTCCGTCATGCCTTAGCTTCACCACCGTCCACTGCCCGGGCCGTCCCGCAGCAACCGACGCGCAGTGCTCGTACAGCCGCAACACCGTGGGAATCCGCTCCAAAGCCCGGCGATGCACATACAACGCCGTCGGCGTCACCTTGCCAGCTGCCGAACCGTTCATAGCGCTGCGCACATACTGATCGTCGCGCAGCTTGAGCAGCAGCCGGTCGGCCCGTCGGCATGCCTCCCTATAGGACGCGAAGAAGGTGCGCACGTCTTGCTGCAAACCCACCGGCAGACTCCCAAAGGGCCCCCGGCCATTGAACAGCTCCACAGCCAGATACAGCAGGGTGTTCAGCGTCGACTGCCGCCCCCCGGCCTCGACGCGCCCTGCGTCCGCCCCATCGCGCACCAGCCGCCGCAACTCCGCTGGCTTCAGATGGGCCAGCAACTCCGCAACCTTCCGCGGCATTTCCTCAATCCGGGGCGGTCTGCCACGACGCTCCACGAAGTCCACCAGGGCGCTGATCGCCGAGGCAGTGTCCTGGGACGCCAGCCATTCGGCATCCGGCACCACCCGGTGGGCCAGATAGCCAAGGCGGGCACTGTCATCCCGGAACGCATAGACAACACCCGGCGCCGCTACCACCACCCTGGCTCCGGTCACCTCCTCCACATACCGGCGCAGTTCCCCGGCAGCGAAAAGATGCTGAAACGTCTGCCGGCTTGTGAGCAGTCCGTCCCCGAACTCCTCCCCGCGGACCTTCGACTTCTCCCACGTCAGACGGGCCGAAACCACCAGCAACGTCGACGTCAACTCCCACGCCCTTAAAAGAGTCTGGCGGCGCTCCGCAGGATCCTCGATCACATTGAGCACATACGTCAGCAACACCACATCACTGACCTCAAGACGTGTATCCGACCGGTAGTACGGATCCCAGCCCGCAACCCGGCACTCCAGCCGCTCCAGCGCCTGCACGTCATCACCACGGCCACAGCCGTAGTCCAACACCGTCCGCTCCGGCGTCAGCTGCCGATCCGCCAGCGCCTGACGCGCCGGCACCGACAACGCCACCCGGCCGATCGCCGTCCGCCGACGATCACTTCGCCACACCCGCTCCACCACGCACCCGCGCTCAGTCAACGACCAACAGCAGCAGAGTAGAAGACACACGACCGGCACGCTCACGCAACCAGTGAACGCACAGCAGAAACCGCTGGCGCATGCAACAGAGTCTCGCGCCTTCCAAGACGCTCGCCGGCAATGGCGTTGTCCCGCAAGGGCACCCGAGACATTCAGAGTCCTTCTAGTATCAGGCGTGCTCGACGGGAGCGCGGTGTCGGCCAGCACAAGATCCCGCGTGACGCGTCCATCCCAGCTCAGGGGGCATGGCCTTTCGCCCCAGAGCGCCGACCCCGCCCGCACCGGAGTGCCGCCGCCGCACGCCCGGCCTGCGCCGCGAGGAGCCGTTTGCCCCTCATCGCCGGTTCTCACCCGACGACCCAACGACCGCGCCAGCGAGGTCCCTCATCCAAGTGGTCAGCCCTGACCACCTTCCACTAACCTGACCGGCAGTCACATACGCGTGGGGGACGTTACTCGGCCACCGGGTTCGAGGTGGGTGAGAGGTGTCGGTTCCCTCGTCACTCAAAAGAGGTCTCATGACGTTCGGTGCCGCATCCGTCTCCCCCCGAAGCGTGGGCATGGGGGCCCTCCTGGAAGAGCATCACCCCTTCTGGGTCCCCGTCTACCAGCGGGCCTACGCATGGGACGATCAGACGGCAGCCTTTATCGACGACGTCAAAGACCTCCTGGACGACACCAACTCCCAACGCGGTCACTTCTTCGGCGGCTTCGTATGTATCGAGCACACAGACCACTCTCAGTCGCGGCCTCACAAGTACCAGATCGTCGACGGGCAACAGCGCCTCACCACTTTTGTGCTGACCCTGTCAGAGATCGCAGCAGCCGCCCAAGAAATTTCCGACAAGGCGCGACGGGCGGGTGACGACCGGGCCGCCAATTCCGCCAACATCCTCTGCGAGGACATGCGGAGCCGCTTCATCTACTGGAAACACTTCAACGTGACGGAAGGACGCGTTGAAAAGCGGCCCCGTCTCTCCCTCTCCACCGCAGACGACAAAATTTTTCAGGACCTCCTTGAAGGCCGGAACGTCACCGCCTCCAGGGAAAGCCACGAACTTTTGTTGGCTGCACAGAAGTCACTGCAGACAAACCTGATCAAGCCTATCGTCGACGCCGCCAACTCGACAATGGAACAAGTCGCGGCCCTCGACCGCCTGCGCCATGCCCTGACGGTCCAGTCCCACGTCATCCAGATCGTCTGCCTTGACCGAGAACGGGCCTATCAGCTCTTCAGCGTCCTCAACGACCGAGGCCGCTCCCTCGAAGACGCCGACCTGCTCCGCAGCTACACGCTCGAGCTCCTTGAAGGACACCCACACGAACAGCGCGTTGCCGCCAAAACGTGGGACGAGATGCTAAGCACCCCCAGTGCCAAGGTCAGCTCGTTCTTCAAGGCGTACTACCCGTCCACCACAGGAACCCGGGCGGGAACACCGCTCTTTCAAAAACTTTGCGATGAGTACTTTCCAAAGGATTCGCCGCTGGCCCCCGCCGAGGTTGTCCAGCAAATCGCTTCCTTCTCCAAAGAGAAAGATACGTACTTGAAAATTGCGGCGGGCGAGTGGCCCTTCGACAGCGCCGTCGTACCAGGATTCACCCCCGAAGCATCGGCATGGCAGAAGGACCGCCTCGGCCGCCTCGTCCGCACACTCAAGCATGAGCTCGCCCTCCCCCTCCTGCTGGCTGCAGCGCACTCCACCACGGAGAAGAAGTTCGCAGAGCTCGTGTTCATGCTCGAGATCTTTGCCTTCCGCTACAAGAACGTATGCGGGGGCCACGCAAGCCCTGCTCAGACGATCTACTACGCCGAAGCCAAAAACGTACGAAAAACCGCGGGGCGCGGCGACGAAGTGAAATGGAACGACCTTCGAGGCAAGCTTCAGCAGCTCCTCGACAAATCAGCAACTGATCAGCATTTTAAAGTAAGCATCGACAACCACCTTCGCTACGACCGTGGAAGCGCCCAGAAAGCAAACCTCCGCGAGTTCCTCACCACCCTGGAAGATCACCGCGGGTGGCTCGACCAGGGCGCCAAGGGCAGACCACGGCCCGACATGATGGCGGTGTTCGATCTTCAGCAGGTGACCATCGAGCACATCTACCCACAAAGCCCCCTCCCAGGAGAAGTTCAGCCCGACCTGCGTGAGCTCCTCAACCGGCTGGGAAACCTGACCTTCTTCGGTCCTCGGGAGAACTCCGACGCCGGAAACAAAACCTTCCAGACGAAGTGCACCCAGCACTACGTGCACAGCAAAGTAGGAATGACCCGCGACCTCACCAAACTGGCCCAATGGACGAAAACCGAATACTACCAACGCCTGCAAGAACTCCAAGCAGACGCCTGCAAGGTCTTCCGTTTGCTGCCAACGAACACCCACTCCCCTTCAGCCTGACACCCTGAACTGCACACCCAGCCGGTGCTGGCAGCACGTCCCGCAGCCCAGCTCCTACTCGCCGTGACCATCGCCGCCCCACGACCTCGCAAAAAAAGTCAGCCGGAACTCTTAGACGTCATCTCATTTGGAGAGCCTGCGGTAGCAGATGAGGGTGCAGGCGATGCTGGTGAAGGCCAGGAAGTGGTCGGCCCTGCGCTCGTAGCGACGGTGGAGACGGCGGCAGCCGGCGAGCCAGGACATGCACGCGTGACACTGTGACGTAAACCACGTCAGACGTAGAACCTGTGCGCACCATCGGGCGTCTGGCTGGTGTGAGATCACGTGTGAGAGCACTGGACGAGCTGGACGAGGAGCGCCTCGTCCGGCTGGTGGCCAGAGGTGACCGCGGGGCGTTCGATGAGTTGTACCGGCGCACGTCGCCGTGGCTGGCTGTGCGGTTGCGCCGCCGCTGCGCGGACGAGCAGATCGTCGCCGAGGTCATGCAGGAGACCTATCTGGCGGTGTGGCGCGCGGCCGGCGCGTTCGCCGGGAGCGCGGTTGGCGGGACGGCCGTCGGATGGTTGTGGACGATCGCGGCGCGCCGCCTCGTCGACGCGTTCCGGCGCCGTGCCCACCATGCCGAGCCGCCGGTCGCCGCCGCCGAGCGGGCGGTGGTGCCCGCGGCGGAGGACGAGGCACTGGCCGGGACCGTCGACGGGGACGTCGGTGACGCTCTTCGGCGACTGGCGCCGGAACTTCGAGAGGTCCTGCAGGCCATGGTGCTGGACGGGTTCTCCGTGCGGGAGACCGCCGTCCTGCTCAGACTGCCCGAAGGCACGGTCAAGACCCGCGCCCGCCGGGCCCGGATCGCGATGCGGGAGGCGCTGGCATGAGCGGGGAACACGCGTCGATGCGGCTGCTCGACGACTACGCACGTGGTGATACGGAGATGGCCGTGGACGCGGTGTGGGCGTTGGAGGCCCATCTGGAGACGTGCGCGATGTGCCGGAGTCGTCTGGCGGCCTCCGTGGCCACCGAGGTGCCCGGCATCGCCACGCTCCTCGACACCGTCCGGGCCGGTCTGGAACCGCAGCTGGACGCGGCCGTCAGGACACCCTCGCGGCGACACCGCCCGAGGTGGCTGTCGGCCTGGCTGACGCCGGCCATGGCCCCGTGGCTGGCCATGACCGTCGTGGTTACCCTGATGGCGCTGCTGCTGGACTCGCTCGCGCCGCCTACGTTCTTCGGCGACATCTCTCCCGTGCTGGCGATCGCACCCGTGCTGCCGCTGTGTGGTGTCGCCGCATCGTGGTCGCGCGGCCTGGACCCGGCGTACGAACTGACGGCCTCGACCGCCCGAGCCGGCCTGCCCCTGCTCCTCAGGCGCACCACGGCGGTTCTCGTGGTGGTCCTGCCCGGGCTCCTGGTGGAGGGCTGGCTGACCGGAACCATGACGGCCGCGCAGTGGCTGCTGCCCTCCCTGGCCTTCACCTCCACCGCCCTGGCGCTGGGCAGCCTGGTCGGCGTGACCCGCGCCGCCACCGGGCTGGCGGTCACGTGGGGCGTCGTCGTCGTGGCGCCCACGTGGGTCACCGGCCACGCCCCCCTTGCCCTGCGAATCGTTTTCCAGCCCGACCAACTGCCCGTGTGGGGGCTGCTCCTCGCGCTCGGCATCGGCGCCGTGATCGCCCGCAGAAACGCGTACTCAACGCTGTGAAACCATCGTCGACCTTCGAGGGGGACCACCGCACCATGCCCACCACAGACGTGGCCGACACCGCGCCGAAAACCTACGCCTGGGAGATCCGGGCCAGCGGCCTGAGAGTACGCGTCGGACGCAAGAAGATGGCCGTCGACGGACTCGACCTCTGCCTGGGCATCGGCACCCACGGCCTCCTGGGACCCAACGGAGCGGGAAAGACCACCCTGATCCGGACGCTGGCCACCGTGCTGCGCCCCACCGAGGGCGAACTGGAGATGCTCGGCACCTGCGCGGGCGCGATGGCTGACTACCGGGCCCTGCGCCGCCGGATCGGCTACCTGCCGCAGGATTTCGGCTACTACAAACGCTTCACAGTGCGTGAGTTCGTCGAGTACATGGCCTGGTTGAAGGAGGTTCCGAAGGCAGCCGTCCCCGCGGCCGTCCAGCGGGCCGTGGAACGGGTGGGCCTGGCGGACCGCGCCGACCATCGGATGAAGACCCTGTCCGGCGGCATGGTGCGGCGGGCCGGCATCGCTCAGGCCATCGTCAACGATCCCGCGGTGCTGCTGTTGGACGAGCCGACAGTCGGCCTGGACCCGGCGCAGCGGTTGCGCTTCCGCGAGCTTTTGCAGGAACTGGGCCGCGACACGTGTGTGGTCGTCTCCACCCATCTGGTCGAGGACGTCGCGGCCGCCTGCTCCGACGTGGTGCTCATCGCCGACGGCCGCCTCGTCTTCCAGGGAACGCCGGACGACCTGGCCGCGGCGGGCGGCCCCGAACACCCGGGCGGCAGCCCCCTGGAGCGCGGCTACTCGGCGCTGCTCCAGGGCTTCGAGCAGCCGGGAGGCACCTGGTGAACGCACGTGTCCTGCGCATCGAGCTGAAGCGCTCCATCGCCCCGTGGCCCGGCGCCGTCGTCCTGGCAGGCAGCCTGGCGGTCCTCCTGCTGATCGACGGGATCTGGTGGCAGGGTGACGCGGGATGGACGGCCCAGTGGACCTCCATGGCCCTGTGGACCCGGTACCTGCTGAGCTTCTGGTGGCCGCTCGTGGTGGGCCTGGGGGCGGTGTACGGGCTGCGCGACTCCCGCTCGCGGATGGCCGAACTGCTGACGACCACGCCGCTGCCGGCCTGGCGCCGTACGGCGCTGCCGGCCGGCGCAACGGCACTCGTGCTGGCGTCCGGCTTCGGCCTCCTGGTCCTCGTGGGCGGAGTCCAGGTGGCCCTCGGCGCCACCGCCTACACGAGTCTCGGCTGGCTGCCGATCTCGCTGGTGGCGGCGCTGTCCCTCGTCGCGGGGGCCGTGTTCGGCATGGGCCTCGCGCGGGCCGTGCCTTCTGCGCTCACCCCGCCGGCCCTGACAGTGTTCCTCTTGCTGACGACCCTCTCCCTGCGGCCGAGCAATGACGAGGCACTGCCGTCGAGCGTCGCGCCGAACCGGCTCGCTCTGCTGTTCCCGGCGACTGCGGAGCCGCGGGAGATGCTGCTGACCCTGTCCGGTTCCGTGCACCTCGGCCAGACGCTCTGGCTGCTCGGCCTGCTCGCCACCGGTTTCGCACTGCTGTCGGCCGCGACCCTCCGGGCCCGACTGCTCGCGGTGGCCCCCGTCCTGGCCGGCGCGGCCCTGGCCCTGCTGATCCTCCCGGCCACTCCGCGCGACACCTACGTCATCGACAAGGCCGCCGCCGCCCTGGTCTGCGACGGGCCGGTGTGCGTGACGCAGGCAAACCGCTCACACCTGCCCGAACTCGCGTCGCGCGGCAAGGACGCGCTGCGCGTGCTGCACGACGCCTTGGGCGACAAGGCACCTAACTCGGTGCGGGAGGACACCCAACTGCGCGCGCTCGGCGACGACCGCCGACTCTCCGGCGACGCGGTGCTGGTCGACTTCGGCGACCCGCTGATCGCCCATGCGACGGGGGCGGAACTGACCCGCCTCCTGGTCGCCGAGGGCCTGGTACCGCACTGCGCAGCGCGCACCCCCTGGGAGGGCGGGGGGCAGGTCGACATCCCCGCACAGAGCATCGCCGCGAGCTGGGCCCTGGGCGATCAGCGGTTCAAACCGCTGCAGAGGCCGGACCGCTACGCGTACTCGCAGCGTACACAGGCGGACGCCGACATCGTCTGGCAGCGGCTGATGGCGCTGTCACCGGCCGAGCAACGCTCGCGGATGGCCGAGGTGCGTGCCGCCGCCCTCTCCTGCACGGGGTACACCGAGGTGTTGGCGGGGAAGGCGTCGCAATGAGGTGGCTGATCCTGTACGCCCGTTCACGACAGGTGCCCACCTCGGCCGCAGCGGTCGCGCTCGTCGCGCTGGCGGCGTGGACCTTCAACCAGGACGGCGCGGGCCCGATGAGCCTGGGGACCGCGGTCCTGATCCTGACCGCGAACGTGGCGGCCGCTTCCGTCGGGCTCGGTGGGCAGGACGCCGCGCTGGATCGGACGGCCGCGATCCGGTGGATGCCCCGGCGGGCGGCGCACGTGCTGCTGGCCGGCGCGGTCGCCGGGGCGGCGCTGCTGGCGGTCCAGGCGGCGGGAGCCAAGCTCGCCCCGGCCGCGCTCGTCGTCCGCGACAGCGCGGGCTTGGCCGGCCTGGCCGCGCTCGGGGCGGTGCTCTGCGGGGCACAGTTCGCATGGACCCTGCCGATCGGCTGGCTCGCGTTCACCCTCCTCGTCCCGGTTCCGCCCGGCATCGCGGGAGAGGTGAGCAACTGGATGATCATTTCCCCCGCTACGACGGCGTCCGCCGCGACCGCGTGGGTCCTGCTGGCGACCGGCACCGTGCTGTACGCCGCAGCAGGACCGAGACGGTAACGGACACGCTCCGCGCTGGGCGCTTCAGTTGGCGAAGCCCGCCAACTGAAGCGCCCAGTGTGCGGCACGAAGTCGCTCCACGTAAGTAAGTCCAGCCACGTGAAGGAGGTATCGATCGGCTGAACTTCGGGCCAGTGTCCGGGGCCCGTCCCCGCGCTCCCATGCGTCGCTGGTAACGGCGGGATGTGAAGCGGAGCGGTCAAGCCCAAGAGCGTCCCGGCCATCGGGGTGCAACAGGCGAGGGGAAGGCCGGACGGGCGAACGCAAGTGAACCCTTGATGATGCCTCGTGACGGCGCTGTCACGTTGTTGGGTGTGTGAGTGTCTGATGGCGGGTCGGGGCGTGGTGGGCTTGCGCTTCGGGCCTGGGGTCAGGCCGTGGTGGACCGGCCGGCAGCGCCGGTGATCTGGTCCCAGATCGCGAAGCGGACGGTCATCTCGGCACGGTGGTCGGAGGCGGTCATCAGGTGGCGGTGAGGGCGGAAGCGGGGTGAGATGCCGCTGAACGCGGCCAGGAACTGCTGGGCCCCGCCGACGGAGCGGAAGCCTTTCATCGCGCGTTCGCGCTGCCGGGTGGGCTGGTGGCTGTTCTCCGCCCGGTTGTTCAGGACCTTGTGACAGCGGTGCTCGACGGAGGGCAGAACCTCGCGGTGGGCCGCGCCGTAGGAGCGCAGCTTGTCGGTGACGACCATCCGCGGCACCAAGCAGGTCTTCTTGAGCAGTGTGCGGAAGAAGCGCCGGGCCGCGGCCGTGTCCCGGCGGTTCTGGACCAGGATGTCGAGCACGTTGCCGTCGGCGTCGACGGCCCGTCACAGATACTTCCGCTCTCCGTTGATCTTGATGAAGACCTCGTCCAGGTGCCACGTGTCCCCGGGCCGCGGCCGACGGCGGCGCAATCCGTTCGCGTAGGCCTGGCCGAACTTCAGACACCACCGGCGCACCGTCTCATACGAGACGATCACACCACGCTGGAGCATCAGCTCCTCCACCTCACGGAAACTGAGCGGGAACCGGAAGTACAGCCACCCGCAGTGGGAGATGATCTCCACCGGGTACCGGTGGCCCTTGTACGACGGCGGCGCGGACGACACGAACGACCCCCTCCCCGGCACGACCAACTCCAAGATCATCCCAGGCCGGTCAGCCAACGTGACAACGCCTGACGCGCTGCGGGCCGCGTACGCCGACTATCAGCGGGAGCTGACCGGGGAGGTACGCGCGCGTGTGGGCGGTACCTGAGACGGCGGCTTGTCGCTGTCCCGGACAATCGGGATGTTCCGCGGGGGCCGCGAGCCCTGGCCGTCGTTGGGGGTCGGCCAGGTGGCGGCGCCCGCCGAGCCGCTACGCTCCCGTCCTCCGCGCCGCATCGAGCAGCGAGGCCCAGTCGGGCAGCTTGACCACGTTCCGGCCCAGCGAGGCGCCGAGTTCCGCCTCGGCCCGTTCGATCGCCCGCCACCCGGCCCACTCGACCGGCTCGATCCCCTCGGTACGCAGCGCCACCAGCGGATCCCCGGGCACGTCCCGGCGGACCAGCGCGGCCGTGTCCGCCAGCAGGGAGGCCACCGTCTCCTTGGCGCACGGCCGGTTCGTACCGATGACACCCGTCGGGCCCCGCTTGATCCAGCCCGCCACGTACTCGCCCGGCGCCACGGCACCCTCCCGCAGCACCCGCCCGGCCAGATGTGGCACCGTGCCGCCCGAGGCGTCGAACGGCAGACCCTCCAGCGCCACTCCGCGGTACCCCACCGAACGCAGCACCAGTTGCGCCTCGATGTCCTCGTACGCTCCCGTGCCCGTCACGCCACCGTGCCCGTCCGGCACCGTCCGCTCGAAGCGCACCGCGCCCACGCGGCCGTCCCGGGCGAGCAGTTCGACCGGGCGGAGGAAGAAACGCAGCCGGATCCGCCGCCGGGCACTCGGTGCGGGGGTCTCGGCCCAGCCGCGCAGCACCTCCACGTTGCGGCGCTGCGGGGCGGGCAGCCCGGAGGGATCGGCGTAGGCCGGATCCTGCGCCAACTCGGCCCGGTCCACGGCGATCCCGGTGTCCGGCAGGATGCCCAGCTCGCGCAGTTCCTTGGTGGTGAAGCGGGCCTGGGACGGACCGCGCCGGCCCACCATGGCGATGTCCGTCACCCGGCTCACCCCGAGCGCGGTCAGGGCGGCGTGCGGCACATCGGTCGGGCTCAGCTCCGGCACCCCCCGGGCCAGCATCCGTGTGACGTCCACGGCGACGTTCCCCACGCCGATGACCACGGCCGACCTGACCCCGCGCAGGAACCCGTCGTCGGTGGGGGTGCCTCCCTGCCCGGGGGAGTCCGGGTGGGCGCTGTACCAGGACACGAACTCGGTCGCCGACCAGCTCCCCGGCAGGTCCTCACCGGGGATGCCCAGCCGCCGGTCGGTGGCGGCGCCCACGCAGTACACCACCGCGTGGTACAACTCCCGCAGCCGGGCGACCGACACTCCTGAGGGGCCGACCTCCACCCCGCCGAGGAAGCGCACCCGCTCGTGCTCCAGGACCGCGCGGAGGTTGTTCTGCAGCGACTTGATCTTCTCGTGGTCCGGTGCCACGCCGTAGCGGACCAGTCCGTACGGGCACGGCAGTCGGTCCAGGACGTCGACGCGCACCTGGGCGTCCTGCTGGACCAGACTCTGTGCGGTGTAGCACCCGCTCGGTCCGGAACCTACGACGGCGACACGCAGCACGGCTGAACTCCTCATCCCATGGACCGACAGGAGATCGCTGCTGTCTCCAGCATCGCACCACCGGTGCTCCGCTGACAGGGTGCCGTCCGCCACGAGGGGTGCGTGTTCGCTCGCCTGGAAAGTGACCACACGCTTACGTTACGTGTGCGCTTGAGGCTGCCCTTGCCGAAATCCTCGTCCGGGCAGGTCAGGCGGCATGCTCGTACGCGTGGAGAAGGCCGCCGAGGCGATCGCGTCGTCGTACCTCGAGGCAGGCGATCTGGTCCGGATCGACGATCGGCGGGGGCAACGGGTTCAACGGGCGGGCGTTCGCGATGCCCTGATGGGGCCGGTGCACATGGTAGAAACGCTCGAATTCCCGCAGGGCGTGGAGCAGGTGGCGCTGATCCCAGATCAAGGTCCGGTCCAGCAGTTCGCGCCTACAGGTCTGCACCCAGCGTTCCATGACCGCATTCATCCGCGGCATCCGGACACCGCTGAGCACGACCTCGATCCCCGCATCGGCGAGGACCGCGTCGAACAGGGCGGGGAACTTCCCGTCCCGGTCCCGGATCAAAAACCGCGCCCGGCAGTTGACATCCTCCAGGTCCATGACGAGATTCCTCGTGGCCTGCGCCACCCACGAGGCCGTCGGGTGCGCGGTCGCGCCCAGGATCCGGATCCGTCGGCCGGCGTGCTCGATCACGGCGAACACGTACAGTCGTGCCCCGGTCAGGGTGGCCGTCTCGAAGAAGTCGCAGGCCAGCAGCGCGTCGGCCGGGGAGCGCAGGAAGTCGGCCCACGTGCTGGAGGTCCGCTCGGGCGCCGGGTCGATCCCGGCCTCCCGCAGTCTCCCAGACCGTGGAGGCGGCGACCTTCACGCCCAGCACCAGCAGCTCGCCGTGCAGGCGCCGGTAGCCCCACGCGGGATCCTCCCGTGCCAGGCGCAGCACCAAGGCGCGGATGGAGCGCACGGTGCGGGGCCGGCCCGGGCGCTTCGGCCTGGACTTGGCGGCGTGGCGGCGGGCGACCAGGTCGCGGTGCCAACGGAGCACCGTGTCCGGCCGCATCAGCAGCCGCAGCCTGCGCAGCACGTCCCGCGGCAGCCGGTACAGCAGCGCCGCCAGGAAAGCCCGGTCACTCGGGCTGAAGCGTACCTTCTCCTTACCGAGTTGGCGCTCCAGCACCGACAGTTGGTGGCGCAGGGCGAGGATCTCCATGTCCTTGTCCCGATCGCTCATCGGTAGCAGGCGCTGCTTGGCGAACGCGTTCGCCATGCCCAAGTAGGCCAGTCGCAGCAGCACGGTCGGTCATCATGCCGCGTTGATCGACAGCCGCGCGACGGCACAGACTCGACCGACCGCACTCGACATCCCGTATACCTCGCACACCAGCTCCGACCAGGGCGGATGAGGTTATCGGCAAGCGCAGGGTAGCGGGCCGAGCCGGGGAGTCGTGGTGCGCCGGGCGTTCGACGTACCGACGTCCGCAGTTTCGAAGAAGCCACCGGGCCGTGACCGTTCCTACAGTTCGTGAGCGTCGGGACGTCTTCCGTATGCCGGATTTGTCCCCTGGGGTGCATGGACGCGACTTGCGAGCGAGAGGGGCCCGGCTGTGGTAAGAACGGAGAAGGCGGCGGTCATCGGTGCCGGGCCGCGTGCAGGGGATCCCCTCGATCCCCTGTCCGCCTCTCGGCGGCGCCGGGGGCTGGTCCTGGCCTTCAGTGTGCTGGCCGGTTTTCTTCTGACCGTGGTGTGGTCCGCGGAGTTCGTCGACCAGACGGTCGGGGGCAATGTCGCCGAAGCCGTGCTGGGGCGCAGTCCCGAGGCGGCGCCGCTCACCTCGGTGCTGACCGGCGCCGTGTTCGCCTTCGTCTCCGGGCTGGCGGGTACCTTCACGGCCTGCAACATCGCCGCGTTCGGCGCCGTCACGCCGATGATGGACGCCGCGGGGACACGGTGGGAACGCACGCGCCGTTCACTGGTCCCCCTGGGGTGGATGTCCCTGGGGATGGTCACGGTGTCCGCGTTGTACGGCGCGGTCGTCGGCCTGGTGGGGACGTCCATGCCGCAGTTCTCCCAGGCCGAGAACGTTCCAGGGACGCTGTCGGGGCGCTCGGTGCAGTCGATGGTGGTCTTCGGCCTCATCGGCTTGGCGATGCTGTGGATGGGGCTGGCCGCCCTGGGCTACCTGCCCGATCCCCTCGCCCGCGTGTCGGCGCGCTTCGTCCATGCGCGGACGCTCTTTCTCGGCGTCCTGGTCGGAGGCTTCCTCGTGGGCCGGCCCTACCCGCTGTTCCGGCAGTTGTTCCGGGACGCGGCGGAGAGCGGCAACCCCTTCTACGGCGCAATGGCGTTCGTGCTGCAGTCCGTCGGCAACATCGCCGTGCTGGCGGTGCTCTTCCTGCTGCTGTCCTCGGCCGCCGGCCGCCGCCATCACGCCTGGCTGGCGAGGAAGCCCGGCCGGGCGGCTCTCGTCACCGGTGCCGCGCTCGTCGTGGCCGGCGCCTTCACCTTTCTGTACTGGGACGTCCGGCTCCTGGCCCGCAGGGAGATTCTGCCGTGGTATCCGGTCGCCCCGTGGGCGCAGTGACGTCCTGTCCGGATCGATGTCCGCGGACGCCTCGGCAGTGCAGGTGACGCGGGCCCTCGACTCTCGACTCTCGGAGGAACAGACATGGACCATTCCTCACACGCACCGCATCCGGCGGGCACCGCGGAGGGCATGAGTGCCGTCGCGAGCGCCGTCGATGTCGCGGGTGCCGTGTTCCTCGTCCTGTGGACCGTCGCGATGTGGCTGGCCGTCTGCCTCCTCGCCTGGGCGAACAGAGGCCCGGTGCGGCCCTGGCTGTACCGGGGTTCGGTGGCAGTGATCGGTCTCGGCGTCATCGGCCAGGTCGGGCACTTCCAGGAACACATCGCCCAGGCGGCCTACTGGATAGCGCATCCCGACGCACCCGCCTGGATGACGCCATGGGGCGACGGCCTGGCTCGCGGCATGGGCGTCGTCGACCCGGACAACCCCACGCTGGGAATGGAGATCCTGCACCTGACGGGCAACTACGTCTTCCTCGCCGGACTGGTCGGCATCATGCTGATCACGGGCCGGGCGGTGACGGAACTGAAGTCCCGCCGGTGGGCGCGGATGGGGGTCTGGATGCAGGGCATCCACGGGCTCGAGCACGTCGCGCTGACGGTCTCCGTGGCGCTCGGCGCCGACCGCGCCATCGGACTCTCCACCTGGTTCGGCGCCATCCCCCCGGGCTCGGCCCTGACGACGTACCGCGTCTGGTGGCACTTCGTGGCCAACCTCGTCGGTACGGCGATCCTCACCGTCGCCGTCTTCCACCTGTGGCGTGAGCGGCGAAGCGTCAGGCTGTCCTTCGCGGACGCGGCGGCCGATTCCGGCGAGCGGCGGGACGGTGCCGCCGGTTCGCCTCAGCGGGGGCCGACGACGAAGCAGGCAGGACTCGCCGATTCGGACACGGAGGCGGCGACCGTCCTGACGGAACACGCCCCGTGAGGTGTTCCGGGGCCCGGCGTTCCCCGCCGCACCGTTCCCTGGCCGGCAGAGGTCCTCGCCCGCCGAGGCGCGCCCGCATCCGCCGGTCGTTCGGAGCGCGGCTCCCCTCTCAGCCGGGAGGGGAGCCGGTTATGTTCGTCATCTGCGTGACGGCCGTGAAAGCGAGCCTCCCGCCCTGAAGAGCGTTGACACGTGTCGCCTTTCGCGATCTGGCAGTCGAAGGCATCGCCTCCGCCTCTATCCAGCAGGGTTCGTCGAGTTCCACGTAGCGGTTGAACGAAACGTCCATCAACGTCGGCATCATGCCGCCGGACGGATGCAGAGCATGGCCCGCCTGCCGTACGGACTCCAGGAGCAGCATGCCCGGAACGTGGTCGACCGGGTGGTCGAAGAGCACCGGGTGGCTGGTGTCGACCCGCAGCCGCCAGCGCAGTTGGTCTTCCGTGGGCGACAGGACCACGTCCTCCTGCCTGGTGCGTCCGGCCACGTACGCGGGGACGGGCGGGGCCGGGGCCGGGGCGTTCGCGCACAGACCGGCTGCGTCGGACCGTCCGGCTCTCAGGCGGCGGTACACAGCCGGGGCGTGCTGGCCGAACGTGATGGTGGCGACGGCCAGAAGGGCCGCGTCGAGCACCACCTCGATGCGCATGGTCATCGCGACGGGCAGGGAGCGCCGGTAGCGAATGTCGGTGCACTGCACGTGCATTTCGATGTCGGCGGGAGCGCGGCCGATACGCATCGCCTCGGGATTGGCCGAGTACCGCAGGCTGGACCAGCTGAGCTGGTAGCCGAAGGGGACCTTGAACGCCGCGTGGGTCAGCAGCAGGCCGCACTGGCGCAGGCTTTCACACAGAAGCAGCGGGTCGTGGACACCGTGTTCGGAGCTGTAGAAGCTGTGACAGCGCGGCCACTGGGCACTGACCAGGAACGAGTCGGGGCCGGTCCTGCTCCAGCCCGTCAGGAACACTTCCGCGAGCGCGGCCCTGTGCACGTACTCCTTGGCAACAGTCGTGGTCAGCGTGGGTGCAACGGGGCCGGGACGGTCGTCCGTATCAAGCATGCCTATCCCCCCTGGGGCGTGCGTACGTATGCCCTCCGGATCTACCGGCCGAAGGATCCGCTCTGTAAAATAAGGGTGTTCGTTTTTTTTGTCGAGATGATGATTCCGAGGTCGAACGATGGCCGAACCGAAGCAGGAACGTGCTGCGAGGACACGGGAGTTGATCCTCCGTGCCGCTGCTGAGGTGTTCGACGAGTGCGGTTACAGCGGGGCGAGCATCAGTAAAATCCTGAACCGCGCCGGTGTGACCCAGGGAGGCATGTACTTCCACTTCAAGTCGAAGAAGTGTCTGGCCCTGGCAGTGATGAGCAGTCAGCAGACCTTCATCGCCTTCCCCTCGGAGGGTGCCGGTCTGCAGCGGGTGATCGACCTCACCTTCCACCTCGCTCGTGAGCTCCAGACCAACCCCCTGATCCGGGCCAGCATCCGGCTCGCCGTCGAGCAGGGAGAGTTCGGCGTCAGCGACGACACCGCCTACCGGGAGTGGGTGGCCCTGGTGGAGACCTACCTGCTGGAGGCGCGCGAGCGGGGCGAACTGCTCCCGGAGGTAGACGAACACGATTTCGCCGTCGTCTTGGTCAGCGCGTTCACCGGCGGCCAGCTGTTCTCAAGCGTTTCCAGCGCTCGTGCGGATCTGCAGAGCAGGATCGTCCTGCTGTGGCGTTATCTGCTGCCCGGCCTCACGCCCCCTCGGACGCGGGCCTCCCTGCGGTTCGAGCAGGCGGACAGGACCCCGGCGACGTGAGCCTTCCACTGCGCGTGGTCATCACCGGGGCCACGGGGTTCACAGGTTCTGCCGCACTGCGTGAACTGGCCCGGTCGCGCAGATCCGGAGGCGCCGGCGCCGGACCTCTTGTCATCCGTGCGCTCGGGCGCCGAGAGCCGGACACGTCGCTCGTCGACGAGTGGGTGCACGCGGACCTGGCCCGGCCCGAGACCCTGGCAGGGGCCTGCTCGGGGGCCGACGTGCTGCTGCACCTGGCGTCGTTCGTCGGTCCGGACCCGGACATGTGCGAGAAGGTCAACTCGGTCGGCACGGCGGCGCTCATGGAAGACGCGGTCCGTCATGGGGTCGAGCGTGTCGTTCACCTGTCGACCGCCGCCGTCTACGGGCCGGGCCCTCATCGCGGCATCGCCGTCGGCGAGGTCGTGCCAGCGCCCGTCTCGGCCGTGAGCCGCTCGCGGCTCGCCGGCGAGGCCCCCGCCCTCGCCGCGGGGGCCGACGTGCTGCGCACCGGCCTGGTGGTCGGAGCGGGCGACCGCTGGGTGGTCCCGGCCGTGGCCAAGCTCTTCGACACGGTCCCCGGCCTGTGGGACGGAGGACGGGCCCGTGTCTCCATGGTCGCGGTGGAGGACCTGGCCCGCCTCGTCGTCGGTCTGGCCGGCACGGGTCGCCCCTCCCGCGGCAGGGTGTTCCACGCGAGCCATCCGGCGCCCCTGCGGTGTGGCGAGTTACTGAGGGGCCTCGCCCGGCTGGAGCTGCTGCCGTCGCTCGCGGAGGTGGGCGAGCTGTCCTGGCAGGAGTGCCTTCGGCGCCTGCGCTGCGCCGATTGCGTTGTCAGTGAGCGCCAGTTCGCACTCGTTGCCCGCGACAACTGGTTCGACAGCGAGGATGTCTGGCGGGTGGCCGGCTGCTCACCGGGACACGGCCCTCTGCGCGGCATCGAGGAGGCCGCCCCCTGGTACCGGTCGCTCATGTCGCCACGGACGGTGACGCCCTGATCCGGTCGCATGCTCTCAGCCGGAGTCCGGGCGGTCCGCCGGTCGTCGGGGCCGGGCCGGCGGCGGGGTCCTGCCGACTGCTCCCGTGTCCTGCACCCCCGTCAGGACCAGTGCCCACAGGCGCTCGAGCTGGGTCACGGCGCTGTCGCGCCCCTCTCCCGTGGTGAGCCGGGTCCGGAGGTACGCCTCGGTGCCGTCGACCAGGTACTGCACCAGGACGGTGAGGTCCTCGACCGGTGTGTCGTCGCTGAGCTGGCCCTCGCGGTGGGCCTCGCCGAGCAGCCTTCGCACTTCCGGCAGCCAGCAGTCCGACCAGTGGGACGGGGCATGCGACTCCCGGGACAGCCGGATGGCGGCACGCACGGTGGTCTCGTTCTCCATGAGGTCCGCGATGACCAGGCCGAGCTCGATCACCCTCAGCAACGGCGGTGTCCGGTTGGCCGCCACACGGTCCACCGCCTCCCTCAGCCGGGACTGCCCCGCTTGCCAGACGGCATTTGCCAGGTCGCTCTTCGAGGGAAAGTGAAAGGTCAGTGCCCCCACGGACATGCCTGCGAGCCTGCTGATCGCTGAGAGTGACGTCCCGTCATAGCCCTTGAGGTCGATCTCTGCGGCCGTAGTACGCACCGCGGCCGCGCGGGTACGTACAGCTCGTTCTTGTCTCACCATGCTGCCTCCGAATGCCTGCACGTGGACGGACGCATGGGGGGGTGCACGGCTGCCAAGCACCGGTGCAAGCTGCTCGTCTCGCCTTCCATGGCGTCAGCAGGATGATGCTGGACCTCTGCCCGACGGCAGCCAAGGGGGACTTGCCCAAGACGCATCAGCTTTGTCGCAGGTGGTCCTCGTCCTCGATCTCCGTGCCGACTTGGCGAAGTGGAGGGATGCCTGAATCACTGTCAGAAAAAAAGAGGACGTTCGCTATTGTTCCGAGGTGCCGCCGGCCATCACTGGGAGGGGACGCGCCATGGGGACGAACGCCTCGTCGGACGCCCGGTACTCGATACCGGCCTACGCGGATCAGCTCTTCGAGCACCTGCCACGTGCCGACCAGCGGAAGTGGGCCAGGGCCTACCTCGAAGCCCTGCTGATCACTCAGGGAAAGAAGACCGTCCGGCGTCTGGCCGCCTCCGTGTCCGACTCCCCGACCGTTTCCCAGTCGCTGCATCAGTTCGTCAACGCCAGCCCCTGGGACTGGATGCCGGTACGGCAGGAAATAGCACGTTGGGCCGAGACCAGGCTCACCCCCCAGGCCTGGCTTCTGGACTTCGCGGTGATACGCAAGCGAGGGGAGCATTCCTGCGGTGTGCACCGGCGCTTCGATCCGGCCACGGGCCGCTCCGCGACCTGCCAGGTGGGAGTGGGGGCCTTTCTCGCCACCGCTGATGCGGCCGTTCCGGTCGACTGGCGCCTGCTGCTGCCCGGCTCCTGGGCCAACGACCCCCTCAGGCGGCTGCGTGCGCGCATCCCCGAAGACATCGGTCCCCAGCCGGTCGAGGAACACGCCCTTGCCCTCACCGACTTCCTCATGGGCAACAGCAGGTCGGCCGGCCCGGTCGTCGCCGATCTCGCCACCGTGCCGGGCGCCCATACGCTCGTCCGCGGTCTGGCGACCCGCAACCGTGACTTCGTCATCGCCGTGCCGGCCGGCTTCAAGGTGGTTCTCGGTCGGCACCTGCACCTCCAGAATCCCTCCGATGCCAACGACCGTGGCCTGGCCCTGGCCGCCCGGAGCCTGTTCGAATTCGATTCCGGCCTCACACGCACCGAGACGGTCGATGCCGCCGACGCGCACATGCAGCGCCTGGAGGTCAAGTCCCTCCGGGTCTACCTGCCGGACACCCACCCCTCCTTCCCCCCGCGCACCTATTCACTGTTCACCGTGGCCGCGGAGAACAGCAGACGTCCGGTACAGATGTGGCTCACCAGCCTGACGCACGCCCGGGCGGCTGAGGTGGTCGCTCTGACGCGGCTGCTGACCCGCAGCCAGGAGGCGGTGCGCCGTATGGAGAGCGATTTCGGCCTGCTCGACTTCGAAGGACGGTCCTACCCGGGCTGGCACCACCACATGACCCTGGTGTCCGCGGCCCACGCGTACGGCAGGATCGGACACCTGTCGGCCGCCGAAAGGCCCGAGGCCGCCTGACCGGACAGGTCCGCTCCCCTCCCGACGGCTCTACCCTCACAACGTCAGCTCCTGCGCGGTTGGAGGCGACACCCATGGTGAAACCATGCTGAAGCACACATACGAGGGGCAGGACTGCAGCCTGGCCCGGGCCCTCGAAGTCATCGGTGAACGCTGGACACTGCTCATCGTCCGTTCGGCGCTGCTCGGCGTCCGCCGCTTCGACGGCTTCCTGGGCAGCATGGACATCGCCCGCAACGTCCTGACGAACCGGCTGGCGCGACTGGTCGACGCAGGGCTCATGGAGCGAGTCCCCTACCAGTGCAAACCCCTGCGTCACGAGTACGTGCTCACTCCCGCCGGACACGACCTCACGCGGTCGGTCATCGCGCTCATCCAGTGGGGCGACCGGAACGTGCCCGCCCCCCTGGGGCCCCCGCGCAGGGCCGAGCACCGCGGGTGCGACGGATCCGTCCACGTCGAGCTGCGCTGTTCGCGCTGCGGTCACGAAGTCGGTGACGGGGAAGTGACGATGCGGCACGTGCGGTGACCGGAGCGGCAGCGCACGACCGGAGATGCCCTGTGCGGAGGCTTCGCCCCACGATGATCCCCTCCGTCCCGACCGGGCGGCTGGAGGAGGAGGCGGCGGATCGTGATGTCCATCATGGGAGCGTTTCGCAGAGCGGTCATGGCGCCCTCGCTGACCGAAGTGAGTTTCGCCGGCCGGGGTTTCGCCGTCACCTCCACCGAGGAAACCAGGCGTCTGGAAGGCGTCCCGCAGGCTGTCGTCTGCGGTTTCGAATGGGCCATCGGGGACCGCTCGCTGGCCGACACGGAGCGCCGCCTGTCCATGGTCGACGCCGACGTCCGGGGCTTCGCCTACGAAGGGGCGACGATGGCGTGCGCGGTCAGGGACGCGATGGGCCCCCGGCGAGGCCACCGCACCCGGGACCTCCTGCAGGGTGACGGAGGCAGACCCCACATCTTCCTGAACTACATCGGCATCGGATTCGCCATGGCACGCCTGCCCCGGCCCCTGTGGCGCGGAATCCTGCCCCCGCTCACGGGCGCCGAGTACTACCCCGCCATGAACTGGCTGGCCGTGGACGGCTACGGATTCGACCGTGCCTACTTCGACACGGCACGCTGGGCCGGCCGGCAACGACGTCCGCGGCCGTATGCCTGGCAGGGGGACGCCGACTACTTCCTCCGCGCCGTCGACCAGGGCATCGGGCGCGCCCTGTGGTTCATCCACGGGACCCACGTCGACCATGTCACCGGTGCCGTCTCCGCATTCGCCGAACGACGCCAGGCGGACCTGTGGAGCGGTGTCGGCCTGGCCGCCACCTTCGCCGGCGGCGCTCCTGCTCTGATGACGGCACTGCGCCGGAAGGCCGGCCCGCACGGTGGACACCTGGCCCAGGGAGCGGTCTTCGCCGCCAAGGCGCGCCACCACTGCGGGCACGTTCCCGAGCACACGCGGGCCGCCGTGCACGCCCTCACCGGCCTCGAGGTCCGGGCGGCCGCCGAACTCGCCGACGACTGTGCCGTCCCCGCGGCCGAGAGCGGAACCGTACCGGCCTACGAGATCTGGCGGCGCAGGGTGCGCGAACGGGTCTCCGCCGTCTCCGTCTGAGCACGCTCGGAGTAGACGGCCGTTCCGGAACCACGGATACATTCGTCGCGGAATTGTTCGGCCACGAGGGGCGGTCTATCGCGGTGTCTACTGCATTCGGTGCGCTTCGGCGCCGGCTACTCACACCTCCGATTTCCGAGACGACAATGAAGGTGCGCGGATTCCATGTGAAGAACACGGAATCCAAGAAGCGTCTCGAGCAAGTCGGAGAGACATTCCTTCAGGGGTACGCCTATGCCGTCGAGGCGGGTTCGCCGGCCGAGGCCGAGGAACTCCTCGAGACGGTGCCGCGGGATTTCCGCGGCTTCGCCTACGAGGGTGCCGCGATGGGCGCCGTCATCCATGACGCGCTCCCCGGTCACGGCGGCCGGCTCGCGGGCCTGCTGTCCGGCCGCGGCCGGCACCACGACTACATGATCCATGTCGGCATCGGCTGGGCGATGGCCCGGCTGCCGCGTCCCCTGTGGCCGGACATCCGTACCACGGATCCCCTCCTGCGCTGGCTGGCCCTGGACGGGTTCGGCTTCCACCAGGCGTACTTCAAGACCGCCGGATACGTGCGCGACCCCTCCCCGCCCGCCCCCTTGCGCTGGAACGGCGGCCACAACCACTACACCGCCCACGCCATCGACCAAGGCATAGGACGGGCGCTGTGGTTCGTCGGCGGCACGGACCCGGACACGGTCGCCGGTCTCATCCGCTCCTACTCCGAAGCCCGTCACGCCGACCTGTGGGCCGGCGCGGGTCTCGCCTGCGCCTACGCCGGGGGCGCCACGGAGCAGGAACTCGCCCTGTTCGCACGGCAGGCGGGTGAACACCGCTGGGCGCTGGCCCAGGGGGCGGCGTTCGCGGCCGAGGCCCGGGTCAGGGCCGGGCTCGTGAGCGAGCACACCCACCTGGCCGCCCGTGTCGTATGCGGTGTCTCCGTCGAGCAGGCGTCCCGGATGTGCAACGGCCTCAGGCCCTCCGCTGCCTCCCGGAATGCGCTTCCGGCCTATGAGAACTGGCGCAGAGACATTTCTGCCCGCCTCGCTTCCGAATCGACTCTCCGGAAAGGTGCCGATCAGTAACCATGGCGAAGAACTGGCTACGCAGGAATTCTCCGGGAATCGTCGCGCTCACCCTCATGGCGAGCGTCTTCTACGTCGTCCGCCTCCCTGAACCGTCTGCCGCCGATGTCAGGGAAACGGCAGCCGACTTCGCCTTCGAGCCGATGACCATAGCCATGCCGGGAGGATTTCCCACCCAGAAGATCAGACAGGTCAACAAGGCCTACGAGCACATCGACGCCTGGATTTCGTCGGTCGGCGCCGGCATCGCCCTCAACGACATGGACGGCGACGGCCTGTCCAACGATCTGTGCCTGACCGACCCCCGGATCGACCAGGCCGTGGTGACCCCGGCCCCCTCCCGCGGCAAGGCCTACGAACCGTTCGCACTCGAGCCGGCTCCCCTGGGAACCAGCGACACCATGGCTCCGATGGGGTGCGTGCCCGGTGACTTCAACGAGGACGGCGCCATCGACCTGCTCGTCTACTACTGGGGCCGCACCCCCGTGATCTTCCAGAACGAGGGCGGCCGCGGTGAGCCGCTCACCGCTGCCTCGTTCACGCCCACGGAGCTGCTGCCGGGCAAACCCGGCGCGCGGTACACGGGTCCGCTGTGGAACAGCAACACGGCCGCCGTCGCCGACTTCGACGGCGACGGGCACGACGACATCTACATCGGGAACTACTTCCCCGACAGCCCGGTCCTCGACCCGTCCAAGGACGGCGACGTGACCATGAACGACTCGCTGTCGCACGCCCAGAACGGCGGTGGCGGTCACTTCTTCCGCTGGACCGAGTCCGGTTTCGAGAAGACGGACGACGCCCTGCCGCAGGGCCTGAACAAGGGTTGGTCCCTCGGTGCGTCCGCCGCGGACCTCGACGGCGACCGTCTTCCCGAGATCTTCCTCGCCCACGACTTCGGGACCTCGGCGCTGCTGCACAACACCTCGCGGCCGGGCCGGATCGAGTTCCGCGAGGTCAAGGCGGTCCACTCCGGCACCGTTCCCAAGTCCAAGGAGATCGGACGCAGTTCGTTCAAGGGGATGGGTGTCGATTTCGGCGACCTGGACCACGACGGCCTGTACGACATGTTCGTCAGCAACATCACGACGTCGTTCGGCATCCAGGAGTCGAACTTCGCCTTCATCAACAAGGCCGACGACAAGGCCGACCTGCGGTCCCGCTTCGAGAACGGCGAGGCGCCCTACCGGGACGAGTCGACCGACCTCGGCCTGGCCTGGTCCGGCTGGGGCTGGGACGTGAAGATGGGCGATTTCGACAACAACGGCGATCTGGAGATCACCCAGGCACTCGGCTTCGTCAAGGGCAAGAACAACCGCTGGCCGCAGCTGCAGGAACTCGCCACGGCCAACGACGCGCTGATCGCCAACCCCACCTGGTGGCCGAACGTCAGGCAGGGAGACGATCTCGCCGGCAGCCAGCGGATGCGGTTCTTCGCCAAGGACCAGGACACCGGCCGCTACATCAACCTCTCCACGGCGCTGGGCCTCGGGGATCCTGTGCCGACCCGCGGCATCGCGACCGGTGACGTGGACGGCGACGGCCGCCTCGACATCGCCGTCGCCCGCCAGTGGGACGAGCCCGTCTTCTACCGCAACACCTCCCCCGAGCCCGGCTCCTGGCTGGAGCTCGTGCTCACGCACCCCGACGGTGCTCCGGCGGTCGGCGCCGAAGTCCGCGTCGAACTGCCCGACGGGAGCAAGAGCGTCGCCCGCGTCGACGGGGGCGGTGGCCACTCGGGCAAACGAAGCACCGATGTCCACATCGGCCTGGGCGAGGAGGTCCAGGGCGAGGTCTCGGGGACGGTCACCTGGCGCGACCGCCAAGGTGACGTCCACGAGCAGGAAGTGAGGCTGGCGCCGGGCAGGCACAGCTTCGAGCTCGGCAGCCAGCTCAAGGAGAAGTGACCATGTCCGCAGCACAGCCCCTGGCCCAGACGGCGGGACCGCGCCACAATCCGAAGGTCGTCACCGCCCTCCGCCGCTTCGCGATCTCGATCTCCGTACTCAACATCGTCGGCTACACGGTGCTGGGCTTCGAACAGCCCTGGGTCTGGCCCTTCATCGCGCTGGCGACGGCCTACACCGTGGAGCTCACGCTCGAGGCCGTCGGTGCACGCGCCGAGAAGCGAACGCCGCGCTTCCGCGGGGGCGGCTTCCGAGGGCTGATGGAATTCCTCTACCCCGCACACATCACGGCCCTCGCGGTGAACATGCTCACCTACGTCAACGACCAGGTGTGGGTCATGGTGTTCGGCGTCGTGGTGGCGGTGGGCGCCAAGTGGGTGCTGCGGGCTCCGGTGAGGGGCCGCATGCGCCACTTCATGAACCCCTCGAACCTCGGCATCGCGGTCATCCTGCTGCTGTTCCCCTGGGCGTCGATCGCCCCGCCGTACCACTTCACCGAGTACGTGGACGGCGGCATCGACTGGCTCGTGCCGGCCGTCATCCTCACGCTCGGCACCATGCTCAACGCGAAGCTCACCGAACGCATGTGGCTCATCGTCGCGTGGGTCGGCGGGTTCGCCGTGCAGGCGGTCGTGCGCGGTCTGTTGTTCGGCACGTCGATACCCGCGGCCCTCGCGATGATGACCGGTGTGGCGTTCGTGCTCTTCACGAACTACATGATCACGGACCCCGGCACCACGCCGTCCTCCAAGTGGGGCCAGATCGCCTTCGGCGGCGGTGTCGCCGCCGCCTACGGCCTCCTGACGGCGCTGAGTGTCGCCTACGGGATCTTCTTCGCCACCGCTCTGGTCTGCGGGATCCGCGGTGGCTTCCTGTGGGTCAGCGACATCGTCTCCCGCCGGCGCGCCGAGGAGGCCCTGGCCGTTGCCGCGGTCGGCCTGACCCCCGACAAGCCCCCCGTCGAGCGCACCCCGGCCGAGCACTCGGCAGCACTCCCGTGCGTGAACGGCTGCGCCGAAGGGGCCTGCTCCTGCTCCGGGAACCCGAAGGACAGCGAGGCGGACGACCGCAGGATCGTGGTGTCGGCATGACCAGAATCGCCATCGTCGGCATGGCCTGCCACTACCCCGACGCCACCACCCCCGCCGAGCTGTGGGCCAACGCCGTCGCCGGACGCCGTGCCTTTCGACGCCTGCCCGAGGAACGCATACGCCTGGAGGACTACTGGGACGCCGATCCGTCCACACCCGACACCTTCTACGCCCGCAACGCGGCCGTGCTGGAGGGGTACTCCTTCGACCGCGTCACCCACCGGATCGCCGGCAGTACCTTCAGGTCCACCGACATGACGCACTGGCTCGCCCTGGACACCGCCGGGCGGGCGCTGGCCGACGCCGGGTTCCCGGCGGGCGAGGGTCTGCCGCACGAGCGGACCGGCGTCGTCATGGGCAACACGCTCACCGGTGAATTCACCCGTGCCAACGTCATGCGGCTGCGCTGGCCGTACGTGCGGCGAGTGATGGCGGCCGCGCTCGCCGGACAGCAGGACTGGGACGAGGCCCGGATCACCGCGTTCCTCGAGGAGGTCGAGACCTCCTACAAGGCGCCGTTCCCGGCCGTCGACGAGGACACCCTGGCCGGCGGGCTCTCCAACACCATCGCCGGCCGGATCTGCAACCACTTCGACCTCAACGGCGGCGGATACACCGTCGACGGAGCCTGCTCCTCCTCGCTGCTGTCGGTCACCACCGCCGGAACGGCTCTGGCCAACGGCGACCTGGACGTCGCCGTCGCCGGTGGGGTCGACCTGTCCATCGACCCGTTCGAGATCATCGGCTTCGCCAAGACCGGTGCTCTGGCCCGGGGGGAGATGAAGCTGTACGACAAGGGCTCCAACGGCTTCTGGCCCGGCGAGGGCTGCGGAGTGGTCGTGCTGATGCGGGAAGAGGACGCGATCGCACGCGGCCACCGCATCTACGCGACCGTCGCAGGCTGGGGGGTGTCCTCGGACGGCCAGGGCGGGATCACCCGGCCCGAGGTCGACGGCTACCGCCTGGCCCTCGAGCGTGCCTACGCGCGTGCCGGGTTCGGCATCGAGACCGTCCCCCTCTTCGAGGGCCACGGCACGGGAACGGCCGTGGGTGACGCGACGGAGCTGACGGCGCTGATGAAGGCCCGCTCGGCAGCCGACCCGCAGGCGCCCGTCGCCGCCATCGGTTCCATCAAGGGCATGATCGGCCACACCAAGGCGGCCGCAGGCGTGGCGGGTCTGATCAAGGCGGCCCTGGCGGTGGACAACCAGACCGTCCCGCCCTCCATCGGCACCTCCGACCCGCATGAGCTGCTCACCGAGCCGGGGGCCAACCTCAAGGCGCTGCGCAAGGCGGAGGTCTGGCCCCGGGAGCTGCCGCGCCGCGCGGGCATCACCGCCATGGGGTTCGGCGGCATCAACACGCACGTCGTCCTGGACGAGCCGTCCGGCCGGCGCCGGCCGGCTTCCGTCCGCCGGCTCACCCCCCTGGCCGACTCCTTGCAGGACAGCGAACTCCTGCTGTTCGAGGGGGCCTCGGCCCGAGAGCTGAGCCACAGGCTGACCGAGGTCGCGGACTACGTCGTGCGGCTCTCGTACGGGGAGATCGCCGACCTCGCCACCACCCTCCAGCGCGAGCTGCGGGGCCTTCCGTACCGGGCGGCGGCGGTGGTGACGTCTCCGGACGATGCCGAGAACCGGCTGCGCCGCCTCGTGGACCTTGTGGACCGGGGGGAGACGGAGCACTGGGCCGCGGACGGCCGGACCCTCCTCGGCAAGGCCACCGGCCGCAAACGGATCGGTCTGCTGTTCCCCGGCCAGGGCTCCGGACGCGGCACCGGCGGCGGTGCGTTGAGCCGCCGCTTCCCCGAGGCCGCCGAGGTGCTGGCTCGCGCCGCGTCGGCGCCGGGCTCGGACACCGTGGCCACCGAAGTGGCCCAGCCGCGCATCGTCACCGGTTCGGCAGCGGGTCTGCGTGTTCTGGACGAGCTGCGTGTGGAGGCGTCCGTCGGTGTCGGGCACAGCCTCGGCGAGCTTTCCGCCCTGTGCTGGGCCGGGGCTCTCGACGAGGACGTCCTGATCGAGGCGGCGGGCGTGCGCGGCAGGGCGATGGCGGAGCACGGGGCGTCGGGAACCATGGCGTCACTGGGGGCCGCACCGGAGCGGGCGGAGGAGCTCATCGGCGCCCTCTCCGTGGTCGTGGCCGGCTACAACGGTCCGGAGCAGACGGTCGTCTCGGGTCCGGTGCACGAAGTGGAGGAGGTACGCAGGCGGGCCGCTCGCTCCGGCGTGACGTGTACGCCGCTTGCCGTGTCCCACGCGTTCCACTCACCGCTCGTGGCGTCCGCCGCCGAGTCGTTCGGCGACTGGCTGAAGAGCGTCGACTTCCGCGAGCCCGCCGGACGTGTGGTGTCCACGGTCACCGGGGCGGAGCTGACACCGGGCACCGACCTGTCGGCGCTGCTGCGGGAGCAGATCACCGCTGCGGTACGTTTCACCGACGCGGTCCGGGCCGCGGCCAAGGACGTCGACCTGTTCATCGAGGTGGGCCCCGGCCGGGTGCTCGGCCACCTGGCCGGGGCGGCGACCAACGTTCCCGCGGTTTCCCTCGACACGGACGACGAGTCCCTGCGCTCGCTCCTGCAGGTGGTGGGCGCCGCGTTCGTCGTCGGCGCGCCCGTCGCCCTCGAGCGCCTCTTCCGGGACCGCTGGACACGCCCGCTCCGGATCGGCCAGGAACTCTCCTTCCTGGCCAGCCCGTGCGAACAGGCACCGGCGACGGCCGTGCCGGTGGCGCCCCAGTCCGCCGAGCCGTCCGCCGTACCTGCTGTTCGCGCACAAGAGCCGCAGTCCGCGGCCGTGTCACCTGCGCCGGCACTGGACTCCCTGGCCTCGGACGACGCGTCCACCGCTTCCGCCGCCGGGTCCGGGCGGACACCTCAGGAGGAGGAGAGGAAGGAGGAGAGCAGCGGCGCCGAGGCCATCGAGGTCCTCAGTGCCCTGGTCGCCGAGCGCGCCGAACTCCCGGCCCACCTGGTGGGCCCGGACAGCAAGCTCCTGGACGACCTGCACCTGAGCTCCATCACCGTCGGCCAGATCGTGAACCAGGCCATGGCGCAACTCGGTATCGCCCCGGCGGCGCAGGAGCCGACGAACTTCGCCACTGCCACTCTGGCGGAACTGGCCGAGGCGCTCGAGAGCCTGGCCGCTACCGGCGGCCCGGCCGGTGCCGGTGCGGCTTCGCT
Organism: Streptomyces sp. NPDC085927; assembly: GCF_044540975.1. NCBI lineage: Bacteria > Bacillati > Actinomycetota > Actinomycetes > Kitasatosporales > Streptomycetaceae > Streptomyces > Streptomyces sp. NPDC085927. The sequence goes on along the minus strand of NZ_JBITSN010000018.1, from coordinate 93,867 downwards.
CATCGCCGGGGCGGCGCCGTGGGTGCGTCCCTTCGCGGTGGACCTGGACGAGGTCGCCCGGCCGCCGGCCGGTCCGGCAGCGGCTCGCGGCACCTGGGAGCTGTTCGCGCCGGCGGGGTACGGGATCGCCGGGACACTGCGCACGGCGCTTCAGGACGCCCAGACGGGTTCCGGGGTCCTGGTCTGTCTGCCGCCCCGGTGCTCCGCCGACGGGATCGACCTGGCGCTCGCGGCGGCGAAGCGGGCGCTCGCCGCCCCGAAGGACAGCCGTTTCGTGCTGGTGCAGCACGGCCGCGCCGCCGCGGGCCTGGTCAAGACCCTCCACCAGGAGGCGTCCCACCTGGTGACGACTGTCGTCGACACCCCCCTCACCGAGGAGACGGTGGAGCGGGTGGTCGCCGAGGTGTCGGCGACGATCCGGTTCTCCGAGGTGCACTACGGCGCGGACGGAGTCCGCCGCGTCCCCACGCTGCGGGCCCTGCCCGTGAGCCCCGAGCGTCAGGACAACCCGCTCGGCGCATCCGACGTCCTGCTGGTCACCGGGGGTGGCAAGGGCATCTCCGCCGAGTGCGCCCTGGCGATCGCCCAGGACAGCGGCGCAGGGCTTGCGGTGCTGGGACGCTCCGACCCGGCCACGGACCGGGAACTGGCCGACAACCTGAAGCGGATGGAGGACGGCGGCGTCACCTTGCGGTACGCCCGCGCCGATGTCACCAGCCCGGAGCAGGTCCGGACGGCAGTCGCCGAGCTGCGCGGCGTGCTGGGTCCGATCACCGGCGTGCTGCACGGGGCCGGACGTAACGAACCCGGTCCGCTGCACGCGCTGGAGCCGGAGGACTTCCGGCGCGCCCTCGCTCCCAAGGTGGACGGCCTGCGGACCGTGCTCGGGGCAGTGGACGCCGGGGAACTGAAACTGCTCGTCACGTTCGGCAGCATCATCGGCCGGGCCGGACTGCGGGGCGAGGCGCACTACGCCACCGCGAACGAGTGGCTGGCCGACTGCACCGAGGAGATCGCACGGACGCATCCACAGGTCCGCGCCCGCTGCGTGGAATGGTCGGTGTGGTCCGGGGTCGGGATGGGCGAGAAGCTCTCGGTCGTCGAGTCGCTCTCCCGCCAAGGCATCGTCCCGGTCTCCCCGAATCAGGGGGTGGAGATCCTCCTGCGGCTGATCCGGGACCCCGGCGCGCCGGTGGTGACGGTCGTCAGCGGCCGTACCGAGGGCATCGAGACGGTGCGCCGCGATCTGCCGCCCCTGCCGCTTCTCCGGTTCACCGGTACCCCGCTGGTGCGTTACCACGGTGTGGAGCTCGTCACCGAGGTCGAGCTGAACGCGGGTACGGACCCCTACCTCGGCGACCATCTGCTGGACGGAAATCTCCTGATGCCCGCGGTGATGGGGATGGAAGCCATGGTCCAGGTCGCGGCCGCGGCCACCGGCTGGCCTGGGACACCGGTCATCGAGGGCGCGCGCTTCCTGCGCCCCATCGTGGTTCCACCCGATGGGAGCACCACCATCCGTGTCGCCGCGACGGTGACCGGACCGGACACGGTCGACGTCGCCGTCCACGCCAGGGACACCGGATTCGCCGCGGAGCACTTCCGCGCCCGGCTGGTGTATTCCGGCGCCGGTGTCCCGGAGGGACCGCCGTCGCAGACGGGCGCCGGCACCCCGGAGGTTCCTCTGGACCCTGCGGGCGACCTCTACGGCAGCATCCTCTTCCAGGGCTCCCGCTTCCAGCGGTTGCGGCGATTCCACCGGATGGCGGCCCGGCACGTGGACGCCGACGTGGCAGTGCGGCGGCCGGAGGGCTGGTTCGCCGGCTTCCTTCCCGCGCAGATGCTTCTGGCCGACCCCGGCATGCGCGATGCGCTGATGCACGGCAACCAGGTGTGCGTGCCCGACGCCACGCTGCTTCCCTCGGGGGTCGAGCGTGTCCACCCGCTGGGCGCCGGCGGGGACGTCCCCGACCAGCTGCGCTACTGCGCGGTCGAGCGCAGCCGTGACGGCGACACGTACGTGTACGACATCGCGGTACGTGACGCCGAGGGCACCGTCGTCGAACGCTGGGAAGGCCTGACCCTGCACGCGGTGCGCAAGACCAACGGCTCCGGCCCCTGGGTCGCGCCCCTGCTGGGGCCGTACCTGGAGCGGACGCTCGAGGAGGTGCTCGGTGCGCGCATCGCGGTGACGGTCGAACCCCACGGCGACAGCCCGGCCGGGTCGGTCGCCGAACGCCGGGCCTTCACCACCGTCGCGGCCTCCCGGGCCCTGGGGGCTCCCGTGACCGTGCGCCACCGGCCCGACGGGCGGCCGGAGATGGACGGCGGGTGGCACGTCTCGGCCTCCCACGGCCTGGAACTCACCGTGAGCGCCGTGGCCCGGGCGGAGGTGGCCTGCGACATGGAGGCCGTCAGCATGCGGGAGCCGGGCGAGTGGCGGGGGCTGCTCGGCGAGCACGCCGCAGTCGCCGAACTCGTCGCCCGGGAGACCGGCGAGGCTCCCGACACGGCCGCCACCCGGGTGTGGAGCGCGGTCGAGTGCCTGAGGAAGGCGGGCGCCGCGGCGGGCACACCGCTGACCGTGCTGCCGCAGAAGAAGGAGGCGTGGGTGGTCTTCACCGCCGGCGACCTGCGGATCGCGACCTTCGTCACGGTCCTGCGGGACGCTCTGGAACCCGCCGTCTTCGCATTCTTGACGCGCACCCCGCAACTGCTGGAAGGGCGGTCCCCGGACTATGTCGGATGACTACTTCGAGTACCGGCACACGGTCGGTTTCGAGGAAACCAATCTGGTCGGCAACGTCTACTACGTGAACTACCTCCGCTGGCAGGGACGTTGCCGGGAGCTGTTCCTCAAGCAGAAGGCACCGGAGGTCCTCGCGGACGTACAGGACGACCTCAAGCTGTTCACGCTCAAGGTTGACTGTGAGTTCTTCGCCGAGATCACCGCCTTCGACGAATTGTCCGTGCGGATGCGGCTGTCCGAATTCGGGCAGACCCAGCTGGAGTTCACCTTCGACTACGTCAAGGTGGACGACGACGGCGGCGAGGCCCTGGTCGCCAGGGGCCGGCAGCGGGTCGCCTGCATGCGAGGGCCCAACACCGACACAGTGCCCTCGCTGGTCCCCGAGGCACTGGTCCGGGCCCTCGAGCCGTACGGCGCACAGAGGCGGGCACTGCCAGGGCGGACGGCATGAGGACACTCGCCGCCGCGCTCTCCTCGCCCGCGGGGGGAGCGGCCGATCCGCAGCGGCTGCGCAGCGCGCTGGGGACGTTCGTCACTGGCGTGACCGTGGTGACGGTCGGTGGCTCCTCGCCCCACGGCATGACGGCCAACTCCTTCACCTCCGTCTCCCTGGACCCGGCCCTGGTGCTGGTGTGTCTGGGCCGGGACACGGTGATGCACCGTCTCCTGGCCGAGGCCGACACCTTCTCCGTGTCCGTCCTGGACGCCGGGCAGGAGGAGGTGGCCCGGCACTTCGCCGACCGCTCCCGGCCGAGGGGCCCGGCCCAGTTCGAAACCATCGGCTGGGTGCCGGGCCGGTCGGCGGACGCTCCGCTGATCGCCGGCGCCGCCGCGCATTTCGAGTGCGCGACGTGGCGTGCCTACGACGGTGGGGACCACACCATATGCGTGGGGCGGGTGCTCACCCTGAGGGAGTCTCCCGACCGGGAGCCGCTGCTGTTCCACCGGGGCCGGTTCCGCCGCCTGCCCGACGGGCGACAGGAGGGTGCGGCATGAACGGGCGGCGTCCGGTCTCCCCTCCGCTGCGGTCGCTGCCCGGCCTGTTGCGCAAGCTCGCCGTCGACCGGCTCGGGATGGTGCGTGACGCGGCGGCGCTGGACGACGCCGTGCTGGTCTCCCTGGGGCCGAAGAAGCTGTTCGTCTTCAACCGGCCCGACTACGCGAAGCACGTGCTGGCGGACAACGCCGCCAACTACCGCAAGGGCATCGGTCTGGTCGAGTCCCGGAAGATGCTCGGCGACGGTCTCCTGACGAGCGAGGGCGACCTGTGGCGCGAGCAGCGGCGCACCGTGCAGCCGGCGTTCAGACCGGCGCACGTGGCCGCTCAGGCCGGCGCGGTGGCGGATGAGACCGTGAAGCTGCGGGACCTGCTGGCGCGACGGGGCGCCGACGGACCCGTCGACGTGCTCCAGGAGGTGACCGGGTTCACCCTCGGTGTGCTGGGCCGGACCGTGCTCGACACCGACCTCGGGGGGCACGGGGGCATCGCCCACGCCTTCGAAGCGGTGCAGGACCAGGCGATGTTCGACATGGTCACCCAGAACATGGTGCCGACGTGGGCTCCGCTGGCCACGCAGCGGCGGTTCCGCAGAGCCCGCCGGGAACTCGTACGGACCGTCGACGAACTGGTGGCCGACCGCAGCGCCCGCATGAGGGACGGAGAGGAGGACGACGACGCGTTCGCCCTCATGATTGCGGCTGCTCGCCGGCAGGGCGGTCCGAGGGCCGGGCAGGGGCGGCTGCGCGACGAACTGGTGACGCTGCTCCTGGCCGGGCACGAGACCACGGCGAGCACGCTGGGGTGGACCCTGCTGCTGCTCGCCCGTCATCCGCACGTGAGGGATCTGGTGCGCGAGGAGGCCCGCGGGGTGCTCGCGGACGGCCGGGCCCCGGACGCCGGGGACCTGCGCAAACTGACGTACACGACGCAGGTCGTCCAGGAGGCGATGCGTCTGTATCCGCCGGTGTGGATCCTGCCCCGGGTGGCCCGGCAGTCCGACGAGGTGGGACCGTACTCGGTTTCGGCCGGCGCCGACGTCCTGATCTGCCCGTACACCCTGCACCGTCATCCGGGTCTGTGGGAGCGGCCGGAGCGGTTCGATCCGGGGCGGTTCGACCCGGCGCGCGTCGCCGACCGCCCCCGCTACGCCTATATCCCGTTCGGTGCCGGTCCCCGATTCTGCGTCGGCAGCAACCTGGGGATGATGGAGGCGGTCTTCGTCACCGCCCTCCTGACACGGGATCTGGTCCTGGAGGTGGTGCCCGGCGGCGAGAGGACGCCCGAGCCGATGATGTCCCTGCGCATGCGGGGCGGGCTTCCCATGACGGTTCGGCCTGTGCAGTGACGGACCGGCCCACGGACGTGCGGCCCCGGCCGCGGCACGTGCCGCGGCCGGGCGGCAGGTCAGCCCGTGGCGCTCTCCAGGGTGCCGGTGCGCAGGTCGAGCAGTGCCATCAGCACCGGCGGGTCGAAGACCTCCAGCGGTCGCAGCGCGACATCGACCGGCAGGGGCACCGTCTCGGCCTGCACCGTCAGCGGGCCGTGGCGTCCGACGGAGACGATGTCGCCGTCTGCGTCACCGGCGGCGCCGGAGACGAGGTGCTCCTTGCCGTAGGGCACCGAGTGCACCAGGAGGTACCAGGTGCCGACGGGAACGTTGCGCAGTTCGAAGGCGCTGGATCCCTTGAGGACGGAGCACCTCACCGGCCGCCCCTGAGGAACCTGGGTGGGAAACAGGCCGACGTAACAGGGCCCGGGGGCACGCCCCTCGGGAAGCGTGACGTGGCCTCGCAGGGTGATGCCGGAGACGCCGGCCGGGGAGGCGGGAGAGTCCGGCCACGGTTCCTGGTCGATGCCGGCGGCGAAGCCCTCCAGTTCGCGGTAGACGCTCGGGGAGACGCCCACACACGCCTTGAAGCGGGAGCTGAAGGTGCCGACGCTGCTGTAGCCGACCAGGCTGCTGATGTCCGCGACGCCGAACTGCGTCTGCACGAGCAGGCGCTTGGCCTCCTGGATGCGCAGAGCCGAAAGGAACCTGCCGGGCGAGGTCCCGGTCACGTCCCTGAATATACGAGTGAAGTGGAATTTGCTGAACATAGCGGTGCGCGCCATGTCGTCGATCGTCAGGTCTTGCCCGAGATTGGCCCGCATATTGCTGATGACCCGGTGAACTGCGTGCTCGATGGTAGCGGAAGTCATGGTGTCTCCCTCTCGTGAGCTATTTCAATCCACAGACGTTCTGTTAAATCCGTCACTTCGAGTCCGCTTGCAACTCTTCGGAGAGCTGGACGCCGGTCAGCCGACGACTGGTCAGCTCTTCTGCGAACCTTTTCCACGTGCGTGAGCAGTGGAGGGCGAGATCCGCCAGTGTGGCCGCCGAGTGAGGTGGAACAGCTTCCGCCCATTGGCGCCAGGAATCATCCACAACGAAGTGGTCGTGGAGCCAGCGCAAGAAGTGCCGGCCGGATTCCGAGTGCCGCAGCGCCGGGTCGGAAGCGAGTTTGCGTAGCATTTCCAGGGAGGTGCGTGAGCGCCCTGGGACCGTTTCGGGCGCGCGGTGGAGCGGGTCCGGGCGTTCCGGGCCGAGGCTGCGCCGGGATGCGGGGGCGTCGGTGCCCGGAGGCTGGACGCGAGGTGACCGCCGGCGGCTGGCGGGCACGGGTGCGTCCCCGCGCAGCAGGCGCTGGCGGACGTCGTGCACCGTCCCCAGTGAGAGCCCGGTCTCCTTGACGACCGCCCGCAGCGGGAGGTCGGGCCGGGCGATCATCAGCTGGGCCGCGTGCAGACGCTCGGCGGTGCGGTCGAGCGGATGAGCTTTGCCGTTGCTCCTGACCCGCACGTTCAACCGGGTGGAATCCTCAGTTGAACGCGACCGGACCGAGGCCACCGTCTTGGGCGACAGGCCCGTGCACGCGCCGACGGCCCGGTCCGAGAGTTCCGGAAACATGTCCAGGATGCGGTGCGCCGCCGTCTTGCGTTCGTCGGGTGACAGCGGGAGACCGTGGGCGACGTTGGCCGATACGGAGCGCAGGAACGACTCCTCCTCGGTTCCCGTGAAGTACCGCACCGCCACGATGTCCAGGCGGTTGCGTCGTGCGGCCGCCAGTCGGTGCATCCCGTCGATCACACGCATCGTTCTGCTGTGCACGAGAATCGGAGGCAGCGTCGGATAGACGTCTGCCAGTTGTTTGACGTGCTGCTCATCAAGGCCATTCAGTCGCGGAGAATCCGCTGGCAGCAACGTGTCCACCTTCACCCAGTCGGTGAGGTCCGTCAGCGATTCCGGGGTACCTTCAGTGCTTTTCAATTCACTCCCCCGTAAGTTCAGACGTGCTCGAGGACCTTCCCATATCAAGACTCCTGGCACGGGAAAGGAACATTCCTTCGGGAGAAGGTATCCGCCTTCCGTTTTCATCGCGAGGGGGCGAGCGGCGAAGTCGCAACTTTGGCAACTGTGCGATGAACCCACTGTTCAGGCGAACACTTCCATCGGTTGTTTGAAAAGACCGACCAGGTTTATTTTGCTTTCCACATCGCCAGGGCAACGCCGATAGCAGGGGAACGGAGGCTCAGGTGCAGAAACAGAAAGCGGAACGAGATGACGGGCCGGAGCGCAGAGTCCGAATCACGGCCGGTGCCGTGCTGACGCTCGAGGCCTACGCGGACTCGATCGTCCCCGGCGAGAAGCGCTGGCCGGGCGACAGGGCCGTGGCCGGCGTCTCGGAGGGCGGCGGCGCCGTCACCGCCGGTGCCGTCCGGCTCCTGCGCTGGGACGCCACCGGCATCCACGACGACCTCGAGGACCTGGCAGACCTCGCGAACGGCCACGCCCGCGCGTACGCCGAGGAGACGGGGCTTGAGCCGGACAGGTCCGTGCCGCCCTTCGTGGCCCTGCCCTACGAGGACCGCGTGGAGCTGATCCGCCGGCTCACCGCTCCGGGGCACCCGGAGAAGGAGTTCTGGGTCCTCCTGTCCCTCTTCTGCAACATGGCCTTCGACTCGGCTGCCCACCTGCACACCGCCGAGGCGATCGCCGACGGTCATCCGGGCCTGCAGGCCATGGGCATCACCGCTCCCGGTGACGACGGCTTGTGGCGCTTCGAGGACTTCGGCTACGGCCGTGAGCTGGCGCGTCTGCATCCCGAAACCACCTCCACCGGGAGTCCGGCATGAGCGGCGGCGCGGAGCGCACGGAGGTCCTGGTCGTCGGCAGCGGGTTCGGCGGCGCGATCAGCGCCTACCACCTCGCAGCCGGGGGCGCGAAGGTGACCGTGCTGGAGCGCGGTCCCTGGCTGGGACACGGCGAGTTCGAGCACGACTACAAGCTCGGCTCCTCCTACACGAGGATCTTCGACTTCGTGGTCGGAGACGGGATGAGCGTGCTGGGCGGGAACTGCGTCGGCGGGGGCAGCGTGGTCTACTTCGCCGCCATGCCGCGCGCACCGCGCTTCGTCTTCGACCGGAAGGGCTCCATCGGCCGGCGCATGTGGCCGAAGTCGGTCAGCCGCAGCACCCTGGACCCTTGGTACGACCGGGTCGAGGAGTCACTGTCGGTCGCCCGGCAGGGGTGGGGGGACGTGAGCTACTCCGGCGGCCTGTGGGCTGCGGCCTGCTCCCACGCGGGCCGCACGGCCAACCCCCTCCCGGTGGCCATCGACACCGCCAAGTGCGTCAACTGCAATTGGATGATGGCCGGGTGCCGCTTCGAGGCCAAGCAGTCGCTGCTCGTGAACTATCTCCCCGCGGCCCTCGCCCACGGCGCCGAGATCCGTCCGCTGCACGAGGTCCAGTACCTGGAGCGGAACGCGGACGGCGGGTACCGCGTGCACTACAACGTCATCGACGGCGAGGACTACCGCACGACCGCCGGCAGTGGGGTGATCGAGGCGAAGATCGTCGTGCTGGCGGCCGGTGCCGGGGCGACGCCGGTGATCCTGCAGCGCAGCGAGGGACTGCTCGGCCGGATGCCCCATGCGGTGGGACGCTACTTCTCGGGCAACGGCGAACGGCTCAACACCGCCGTGGTGGACGAGGACAAGGCGGCCGAAGTACTCGGCCTGGACCGCGGGACCGGGTCGGCGTACGGCGCCAACCACATCGGCCGCGGACCGACCGTCGCGAGCTGGGACCGCCTGGACGGCTCCCTGCCCGAGTACTCCCGCTACTCGCTGGAGCAGCTCTACTTCCCGCCCGGCCTGGGCACGATCCTCGCCCAAGTGCCGCACGGCACCGGCCCCTCCTGGTTCGGCGCCCGGAAGAAGGAGATCCTCAAACGGTGGACCTCCTGGCTGACGGTCTTCTCGATGATCGAGGACGACAACGAGGGGGTTTTCGGCCCACCGCCGGCGACGGGCAACGCCCACCGCATCTCGCAGCAGTTGCTCGGCCGCGGCACCCTCCGGTACGCGCCCACGCAGAACACGCTCAACGCCTGGGCCGCCTCCGACGCGGAGGTCAAGGAGATCCTCGAGAAGGACGGACTGGCCCAGGTGATGCCGTGGACCAACGACCTGGTCGGCGCGTACACCGTGCACCCCCTCGCCTCCTGCCGGATGGGGGACGATCCGCACACGTCCGCGCTCGACGACCGCAACGAGCTGCGGGGGCACCCCGGAATCTTCGTCACGGACGGGTCCGCCGTTCCCGGTGCGCTGACCGTCAACCCGGCCCTGACCATCTCGGCCCTCGCCGAACGGGCCGTGCCGGGAATCGTCGAGGCCGCGCAGGACCGTGGCATCCGCGTCAGCTACGGCGCGCCGGCGCCCAGCGGCTCCGTGAGCGGTCTGCGGCAGGTCCTTCCGCTGCTGCCCCGCCCCGTGGGCAGCTGACGGCAGGCGTCGAGTCCGACCTCGCCGAACCGGCCGTCGCCCGACGGCCCAGGGGCGTCCGCCCGGCCCCGTGAACTGTCCGAGGAACCAGAACGTCGGCGCCCCGAGCGCCGACCTGCCCAGGAGACGCAGATGACCACCGCCAACGAAGTGCTCGAGGACCTTGCCGCCGACATCGACGAGCTCGCCCGTCTTGTGGAAGGCCTGGACGACAAGACCTGGTCCCGTCCCACGCCTGCTCCGGGCTGGAGCATCGCGGACCAGGTGGCACACCTGACCTTCATCTTCACGCTGGCCAAGAACGCGGCGGCGGCGCCGGACCGCTTCCGCGCGATGACCGCCGCCGCGGCGCAGGACTTCAACGGCGCGGTCAACGCCGCCCTCGCCCAGTTCAACGCGTTCCCTCCGGGTGAGCTGCTCGCCCGGTTCCGTGCCGAGGGGGACGCCTCGCTGAAGGCCCTGACCGCTGTTCCCGCGGACCAGACCGTTCCCTGGCTCGTCCGTCCGCTGCCGCCGGCGGTGCTCGCCGGCGCCGGGATGATGGAGGTCTTCGGTCACGGGCAGGACATCGCTGATGCCCTGGGGGTGCGCAGGGAGCCCACCGGCCGGCTGCGCCACCTGGTGCGCTTCGCTTCTCTCACCCGGGACTTCGGGTACCAGGCGCGTGGCATCACGCCGCCGGCCGATCCCTTCCGCTTCGTGCTCACGGCGCCGTCGGGCGAGGTGTGGACCGAGGGGCCGCAGGACGCCGCCCAGACCGTCAGCGGCCCGGCGCACGACCTCTGCCTTCTGGCGACGCGCCGCCGCCATCGTGACGATCTCCGGCTGACGGCGACGGGCGACGACGCGGAGGCCTGGCTGGATGTCGCTCAGGCCTACCGCGGCCCCGCGGGGGAAGGCCGTGCACCGGGTCAGTTCGCCGAGGCCGTGGTGTGAGCGCACGCTGAAGACACGGTTCCGGCCGGTTCCCGCGCCGGTCTCGGGCCCGGGAACGGGCACGAGGCGGCCGTGGGACCCGGCCGCCTCGTTTCTCCTCTGTCGTACTACCGGGCGCCACGCAGCACGCGGGAGATCAGCCGCGGCCGCATGAGTGCCTGGGGCGGGTCGACGAGCCCGGCGGCGCGCAGGAAGGCCCTGGACAGCTCGCTGTCGGCGGCCGCAGCGGACTGGAGGCGTGTGACGTAGGCGTTGCCGAGCCGGGTCTTCGCCGTTCGCCGCCCCTGAACCTCCGGAAAACCGAGGTCCGCTCCCGCGGACATGTCCCAGGGACCGTCGATGGCGCCGGCGAGATCACGGAAGAAGGCGCGCGGCTCGGGCGGTCCCTGGAGCAGGTGGTCGCGCAGGACGAGCGACTGGATCGCGGCCACCGACATGCCCTGCCCGTAGACCGGGTTGAAGACGCAGGCCGCGTCGCCCATCACGAGCAGTCCCCCCAGATGGCGCGCCTGCCGCTCGTAGCGGCGGCGGATGCTGGCCGGGAAGTGGAACGAGGCGGGCGGACCGAGCGGTTCCGCGTCCCGCAGGGCCTTGTACACCTCTGGAATCGGCAGGGACTCGGCGTAGGCGAGAAACCCCTCGTGGTCCGTGGGGGGCCGGTCGCCGAGGACCCCCGTGAGCGACAGTGAGTAGCGGTCGGGCATCCGGGCGAAGATCGCTCCTCGCCGGATGGCCGGGGTGGCGACCGGCAGGAGGGCGATGTCGTCGCCGATCGGGTCGAACGGCAGGGGACCGCGGAAGTGGCAGGTCGTATAGGTCAGGTCCATCTTCACCCGTTCCTCGGGGACGTGCGAATAGCCGAGCTCTGCCAGCCATCGCGGGGTCCGCGTGCCGCGCCCGGTCGTGTCGACCACGAGGTCCGCGGCGAGCACCTCCTCGGCGGAGCCGTGCGAGCGGCTCTGCACCCGGATCCCGGTCACGGTGCGGCGGTCCGGTGAAGTCACGAGCCCCAGGACGTCCGTCCGCTCCCGCAGCGTGACGTTGGGCAGGTGCCGGATCCGGTGCCGGATCCGGCTCTCGAGGAGCGGCCGGCCGGCCGCCACACACGTCAGCCCCGTCTCTGCCTTCTTGATCGCGATTCCCTTGAAATACCAGGTCAGGCTGGTGCCGAAGTCACCGGTGGGCACTCCGAGGCCGACCAGTTCGTCGGTGAAGCCGGGGAAGAGCTCATCGAGGATCTGCTGACCGCGGGCCAGGAGCGCGTGGATGTGGTGCCCCTGGGGGGTGGCGTGTCGCGGCTCGGCACGGTCGGTGAGGTCGTCCCGGTCGACCACGGTCACCTCGCGGTAGGCGTCGGCGAGTACGCGTGCCGCCAGGGACCCCGCGATGCTGCCTCCCAGGACCACGGCACGATCTCCGACATAGCCACTCATCATGGGTCCTCCGAAACATGCGGAACGGGTCTGTGCGTAAGGAAAAGTAGCGGCGCGGAGGTCGCCGTAATTCTTCCTGTGTGCTCACTGCACGAGTGGCTCTTGCCGCCGTGCCGAGCGGCTTCCTAACGTGACGGGGAAGCGGTTCCGCGGCCTGGCTCCTTCTGCCTGGTATCACGCGGATTCTCGCTCTTGCCGGCGCTCTAGAGAATTCAGAGGGAGCTATTCTTCATGGAGCCGTTCCGTATAGCGATTCCGCAGGCAGATCTGGACGATCTACACAGGCGCCTGGATGCCACTCGGTGGCCGAGCGAGATCCCCGGGACGGGCTGGAGCCGCGGCGTCCCGTTGGACTACCTCAAGGAACTGGCCGGTTACTGGCGCGACGGCTACGACTGGCGCGCAGCCGAGGACCGCCTGAACGCGGTCCCCCAGTTCACCACCGAAATCGACGGCACGAATGTGCACTTCATGCATGTCCGCTCCCCCGAACCCGACGCTCTCCCGATGATCATCACTCATGGCTGGCCGGGTTCGGTCGCCGAGTTCCTCGATGTCATCGGCCCCCTGACCAATCCGCGGGCGCACGGGGGCGATCCGGCCGACGCATTCCACCTGGTGATTCCGTCCCTGCCCGGATTCGGCTTTTCCGGGCCTGCTCCGGAACCCGGCTGGAACCTGCCCCGGGTGGCTTCCGCGTGGGCGGAATTGATGCGGCGCCTCGGATACTCCCGGTACGCCGTCCAGGGCGGCGATCTGGGTGCCTGGACCAGCCTGACGCTCTCCGGCGTCGACCACGAACACGTCGTGGGGACGCATGTGAACTTCCTGATCACTCCTCCCTCGGGTGACCCGGCGGACCTCGCGGGACTCGGTGAGCAGGACCTCGCGCGCCTGCAGCTGCTGGCCGAGTTCGGCGCGGAGGGCTCCGGGTACATGAAGATCCAGTCGACGCGGCCGCAGACCCTCTCCTACAGCCTGACCGATTCGCCCGTGGGGCAGCTGGCCTGGGTGGTCGAGAAGTTCATGGAATGGGGGGACACGGACAAGGCGCCCGAGGACGCCGTGGACCGTGACCGGCTGCTGACCAACGTCATGATCTACTGGCTCACCGCGACCGCCGGTTCGAGCGCCCACTTCTACTACGAGATCTCCGACGTGCTGCCGACGGCTCCCACTCCGCCCCCTGCTGCACCGCCGCTGCCGACGCCGCTGGGCGTCGCGGTGTACCCGGCCGATTCGGCCAAGCCCGTGCGCCGGTTCGCGGAGCGCGCCTTCCCCAACATCGTGCACTGGGCGGAGCTCGAGCGCGGCGGTCACTTCGCCGCCCTGGAGCAGCCCGGTCTGTTCGTCTCCGACCTGCGGGCGTTCGCCCGCGCGCTGCGGTCGTCCTAGCCGGCCCTCTCCTGTTGACGCTGATGCCCCGTACCCGGGTACGGGGCATCAGCGTCAACAGGAGTCAGGAGTGCGAGGTCCGGCCGAACGGCTCGCAGGTGTCCGGGGCTTCGCAGTGCGTCGCCGCGTACGCGTAGTCGGCGCCCCCCGCTTTCCTGGCCGCCGCCCGCAGCGCCAGGTTGTCGCGCACCATGCGGTCCAGCAGTTCGGGCCGGTCTGCAGGTGCCGTCCGCTGGAGCCCGAAGACGACGGTCAGGGCGTCGCGCGCCTTCGGAACATTCGGCGCGGCGAGACGGGCGGTGGGGATGGGATAGAGGAGGACGCTCCCTCCCGGTCCGATGTCCTCCTCGGTGAGACCGGCCAGAGTCCTTGTGATGAGCGCTTGCGCGTCCAGGCCCGGCAGGAGGACGTTGCACCGCGGGTGTGGGTGGTGCTGCCACGAGCCGAGCGCTCTCAGCCGGGCTTCGAGCGGCGCGACCCGGCCCAGGAAGTCGCGGTAGGAGACGGTCTCGACCGTGTCGACGTGATGGTGTGCGAGGCCCGCGAGCAGCGCGGCGTCGTCGGGCTCGTGCGGTGGGTCGAAGGACTGCATCGCCTCGAGGACGAACCTCCAGCCCGACGCTCCGAAGTGGTGGGCGTGTCCCTCCACGTGCTCGAACCGTCCCTCGTGGACCAGCCGTCGCTGGTCCGCGAGGAATGCGGCGCAGTCGTGGTAGACGAGTCGGTAGGTGCGCGCCGAACTCCTCGCCCCGGTGAGCGCGAGGGTGGCACCGGTGATGATTCCGTACCGGCCCAGGCTCCCCCTGACGGCGTCGAAGAGTTCGGGGCGCCGGACGGGTGAGCAGGTGAGGAGGTCGCCGCCCGCGGTGACGACCTCGAGTTCGAGCACGTTGTCGGCGACGCTGCCGTACCGGTGGCTCGTGCCGCCGATCCCGCCGACCGACAGCGTCCCGCCGACGGACAGGCCGAGGTGGTCGGGCACCACGGGCGGGACCCGGCCGCACGGCAGGGTGACGTCGAGGACCGCCGGCCATCGGGCGCCGCCGTCCACGCGTACGCGGCCGGGGGCCGGCTCACCGACGGCGGAGAGCGAGGAGAGGTCGACCACGATCCCGTCCGATGTCTGCGCCTGGCCGTCCACCGAGCAGGCCGCGCCCCGGGGGACCACCGCGATGCCGTTCTCCCGGCCGAAGCGCACGATCGCCGCGACGTCCTCGGCGTCGGCGGGATGCAGCACGGCCACGGGCCTGAGGTGTACGCGGTTGCCGAAGTCCCGCGCCGCAGCGGCGAGGTCGCCTCCGCGGGTGCTGAGGGTCCCGCGGAGGGGCGGCAGGTCCAGCCGGGAGAAGGGACCGGACAGGGACAGGACGCCGGTCACGAGGCGACTCCCCGCGGGTCCGGCCGCTCTTGCCTGGTCCTTGAAGGTGCCACTCGGCACACCACGGGTTCTTCGCCCACGACAACTCCATGCAGTTTCGGTGGTATGGGTGCACGCGTCTCTGTGTGACGCGGCGTCCCGGGCCGCGCTGCCGTGGGCCGGGCCGCGGACCCGTTTCGCTCGCACGCGCGGGAGTTCCGCCCGCGTCGGCAGCCGTCCCGGGGGCTCGGTCCATGGTGGTGGCCGCGGGACGGCCGGTACATACTCCCGTGTGCGCTCGTTGCCGTACCGCACGGCCGGCCGGCTGTCCGGTGCGCCGGGTACGGACGAGGACGCGTCGGCGGGCGTGGGCCGTCAGGCTCTGAGTTCGCTGATGACGGTGTTCACGACGTGGACGGCGAGTTTGTCCACGACTGCGCGGTCCTGTCGGCGCAACGGGCCGCGGGTCGCCAGATCGGCGAATCCGTGGACCCCCGACCAGCAGACCCACTCGGCGTCCACGCGTCTCCCGGGAGTCAACGCGCCGGCCTCGACCATGCCGTCGAGGGCGGCGAGCAGGAGTTGGTAGGGCGGCGGCACGCGCGCCTCGGACTCGCCGCCGGGCTCTTCCTGGAGCAGGATCGCGAGCTCGAACCAGCCCGGCTCGGACAGTGCGAAGTGGATGTAGCCGAGGCCGACTCCGCGCAGCTGCTGTACCGCGTGAGCAGCGGGGTCCGTCTGGTCCGCGACGTCCTCCTGCATGCGGTCGAGCATGGCCTGCGCCAGCTTGTCCTGTGCCCGGGCGGCGACGGCTAGCACGAGCTCGCGCCGGTCTGCGAAATGCCGGTAGGCGGCGTTCGGCGTGACCCCCACGGACCGGGTGATCTCCCGGAGCCCGAGTGCGTCGGCGCCGCCCTTCCGGGCGCGTTTCAGACCGGCTTCGATGAGCGCGGACCTCAGGCCGGGGCGGTGATAGGGATGCGCGTCACGGGTCATGGTGTGTCCCTGCCTCCCGGCCGCAGTGCGGTCGAACAGTCGACTCCGGCGGTGACGGTCCGGCCCGGGTCGGTGGCGCGCACTTCGCGGACGGGTCCCGTACGGGCGCCTTCCGATATGTGCGTCGTACCCGATTCCGTGGTTTTTCCGGAATTCCGGCACGGTGAATGTGGACAGTGTACGCGTTCGGCCGGTTCTGCACCAAACGCCGAACGGTCCGCACATCGAGCAATCCGGAAGAAGGCGGCGCCCGCCCGGGTGTGGAAGCGTGAACGGGACCGGCCTCCGGCTGCGGCAGCCCGCCGGCCCGCGGTGCCGGGCCGTGAAACTTCACCCGGGATTTCGCCGTCCGGGGCTCCCTTGGGCGCCAAAAACTATATGGTGCGAGCATCACCGATGTACACAGTGTATACATCGGGTAGTCGGTCAGGTGGCCGAGGCGGGCGGCACGGGTCGGCCGGGGGACTCCCCGCCGCTCCCGGCGTCCCTCGGCCGTTCGGCACCGGGCCGGCTTCACGGCATCCACGACCAAGGGAGACAAACGCGTGACCACGGTGAACCCGGATGTGGCCGCGGACGGCGCCGAGGCCCCCCGGGCGAAGGCGGATCCTCGGCGCTGGTGGGTGCTGGCCCTGCTCTCCGGCCTGCAGTTCATGATCCTTCTGGACATGACCGTCGTGAACGTGGCGCTGCCGCTCGTCCAGGAGGGTCTTGGCTTCTCGGAGGCCGGCCTGACCTGGGTGGTCAACGGGTACGTGCTGGCGGCCGGCGGCCTGCTGATCCTCGGTGGCCGCCTGGCCGACGTCTTCGGCCGACGGCGCCTGCTGCTGATCGGCGTCGGCATCTTCGCGGCGTCCTCGGCCGTGTGCGGCGCGGCCGTCGTCCCCGGGATGATGGTCGTGGGCCGGTTCGCCCAGGGAACCGCCGAGGCCATCGCGGCCCCCGCGTCCCTCGGACTGATCGCGCTGCTCTTCACCGACCCCAAGGAACGCAACAAGGCCCTCGGCATCTGGGGCGGGCTCGTGGCGCTCGGCGGGACCCTGGGGTACATCGTCTCGGGCGTGCTGACCGACCTGACGTCCTGGCGCTGGATCTTCTACATCAACCTGCCGGTGGCCCTGGTCGTGCTGCTGGTCATTCCGCGCATGGTCACCGAGAGCCGGATGGAGCGCGAGAGGGGCCAGGGACTCGACATCGCCGGCGCGGTCACCTCGACCGCGGGGCTCGTGGCCATCGTCTACGGACTGCTGCAGGCCGCCGAGCACCCCTGGGAGTCGGCCTCCGTGGTGCTGCCGCTTGCCGGTGGCATCGCCCTGCTGCTCGCCATGGTCATCATCGAGCGCCGCGTCGAGAACCCGCTCATCCCGCTGGACTTCTTCGCCAACCGGACCAGGTCGGTCATCAACCTGACCTCCCTGTTCTTCATGGCGGCGTTCATCTCGTACACCTTCATCCTGACGTTGTTCGAGCAGCACGTGCTGAAGTACTCGCCGCTCGAGACCGGCCTGGCGTACCTCCCCCTCGGATTCGGCATCGGTATCGGCATCGGGGTGGGGACCGCGCTGACCCCGCGCATCGGAGTGCGGGCGGTCGTGGCGATGGGCTTCATCGGCGCCGGGATCGGGCTCCTGCTGACGAGCACGGTCGATGTCGACACCCGCTACGCCGGAGGGATCCTGCCGGGAATGGTCGTCTTCGGCGTGTTCGCGGGCGCCACCATGCCGGCCGCGACGAGCGCCGCCCTGCACCAGGTCACCGACCAGAACTCGAGCCTCGCCTCGGGTGTCCAGAACACCATGCAGCAGATCGGAGGGGCCCTGGGGCTCGCCGTTCTGGTGCCCCTGGCCATCCGGTACACGACCAGTGAGATCCAGGCCGGTGTCCCTGTCGAGACCGCGGTGACGTCGGGGTACGTCCTGGCCTTCCGGGTGGGAGCGGCGCTGATGATCATCGGCGGTGTCCTGGTCATGGCACTCTTCGAACGGGTGGACCCGGCACTGCGCGACCCGACCTCCGAGATCGTGGCCCAGACACGCTGACCCGGAGTCTCCGGCAGTTCCGAAAACACAACAAGAGAGGGAATCAAGCATTTCCATCAACTGTGGCAAGTCCGGGTTGCCCGGCGGATCTCAGATTGTGTACGGTGTAAACATGGCAGACGACAAAGAAAAGACAAACTTTCCCGCCGTGCCTGGCTGGTTCGACATCTCCACTCCTGACTCGTCCCGGACGCGGGCTTTCTACCAGGAAATCTTCGGCTGGACGATCAATGCCCTGGACGACACCTACGCCATGGTGAGCTCCGGGGACGGCCCGCCCTCCGGCGGAATCGGTCAGGCTGGCCCCGACAGCCCGTACGTGGGAGTCGTTCCCTATTTCCCGGTTGCCGATGTCGAGGCGGCCCTCGCGCAGGCGGAGAAGCTCGGCGCCTCCGTGAGGATGCCGCCGCAGGACACCCCCACCGGCCGCATCGCCGTCTTCACCGACCCCGATGGCAACAACGTCGGAGTCATGAGTTCCTGACCCCCCTGCACACACCCCCCGGGCCCCGCGCGGAGGAACACCGCGCGGGGCCCGGGCATGTCTACAGCTGCCGCCGACGTCCTGTCGGGCAGCACCCGGGGACACCTGACTCCGGCCCCGCTCTCCGCAACCAGGAAGACGCCGTGGACGGGCCGTGAGACTAGCGTGAACAACGATCGAGCCGCCCGCGCCGGCGTGCACCGGTGCCTGCCGCGTGCCCTGTGGCGGCCCCCCTGCGTCTTCAGCCGCCGAAAGCCGCCTGACGCCTGTTCCGCTACAACAGACCCTGCTGGAGGTTGTGTCCATGACCGAGGCTGTGTGCCCTTACCGTCTTGACCCCGAGGGCGCCGACACCCACGGGGAGACCGCTCGTCTGCGCGAGCAGGGCCCGATCGCACGGGTCGAACTCCAGGACGGCGTGCTTGCGTGGTCGGTGCACGACTACGCGGTCGCCAAGCAGATCATGGCCGACGAGCGCTTCTCCAAGAATCCCCGCAAGAACTGGCCCGCGTACATCAACGGGGAGATATCGAACGGCTGGCCCCTGATCACCTGGGTCGCCATGGACACCATGGCCACCCAGGACGGCGCCGACCACGCACGTCTGCGCAAGCTGCTCCTGAAGGCCTTCACCGAGCGTCGTGTCGAGTCCATGAGGCCGCACATCGAGAAGACGGTGAAGGAACTCCTCGACACCATGGCCGCCAAGGCCGACGACGAGATCGTGGACATCAAGGCGATGTTCCACGCCGAGCTGCCCACGCGGCTGATGTGCGACCTCTTCGGGGTGCCGGAGGAGAGGCGCGCCGAGGTGCTGGCCGGGGGGCACAAGAACATCGACACCCGGATCTCCTCCGAGGCGGCGGAAGCCAACCTCGGACAGTGGCAGGAAGCCATCTCCGACCTCGTCGAGTACAAGCGCCATCACCCCGGTGACGACCTCACGAGTGCACTGATCGAGGCCAGGGACGAGGGTTCGCGGCTGAGTGACTCGGAGCTGATCGGCACGCTGCACCTGCTGCTCGGCGCCGGCTCCGAGACGCTGGTGAACGCCCTCGCCCACTCCTCCCTGGCCCTGCTCGTCGACCCCGGCCTGCGCAAGAAGGTGACTTCCGGCGAGATCCCCTGGGGGAACGTCTGGGAGGAGACGCTGCGCGTGGAGTCGCCCGTGGCGCACCTGCCCTTCCGCTACGCGACGGAGGACTTCGAGATCGGCGGGGTGAAGGTCTCGAAGGGCGACCCCCTGCTGGTCGACTTCGCGGGCATCGGCCGTGATCCTGCCGTACACCGCGACGCCCCGGACGAGTTCGACGCTCTGCGGTCCGACAAGACGCACCTTTCGTTCGGCCACGGCGTCCACTACTGCCTCGGCGCGCGGCTCGCGAAGCACGCCTGGATGATCGGCATCCCCGCACTGTTCGAGCGCTTCCCCGACATGGAACTCGCGGTCCGCCACGACGAACTCAAGGGCCAGGGAAGCTTCGTGGTCAACGGCCACGCCAGTCTGCCGGTGCACCTGAAGGGCAGGGCCGCGGCTCTCGCCCGGTGAGGCCGGGACCGGCCACTCGACCATGCCCGTCGCGCCGCGCCGTTCGCCGATGCGCGCGGACGCGCCGGGCGACGTGAACCCTCGTACAAGGAGACTGCCGATGGTGGATTCAGCAGCGACGGCCGAAGCCGGCGTCGTGGGAGGCGGGTTGCCCCTGGGCGACGACTACGCGGGACCGCGGGACCTCCCGGTCGAGACCGTGGTGTCGGCCGACGGCACCACGATCGCCTACGAGAAGTCGGGAAGCGGCCCGCCCGTCGTCATCATCGGGGGCGGGCTCAACGACAAGGCCATGTTCACACCGCTCGCCCAGAGCCTGTCCCAGCAGTTCACGGTGTTCAACTACGATCGCCGCGGCCGTGGAGGCAGCGGTTACGGGGACCCGGAGCAGTACACGATCGACCGTGAGGTCGAGGACCTGGTCGCGGTGCTCGACGCCATCGGGGAACCGGGCCACGTCTTCGCCAACTGCAGCGGCGGCATGATCGCCATCCATGCCGCGGCGGCCGGCGTCCCCATGGTGAAGCTGGGGCTCTACGAACCGCCGTACTCCTCTCCCCCGCTCAACGGCGACGAGGTCGACCGGTTGAAGATGCTCCTCGCCGAGGACCGCCGCGAAGAGGCGGTGACCCTCTTCGGCAAGGAGATCGTCAAGTTCATGACGGACGAGACGCTGGAGAGGTTCAAGCAGCACCCTGCCTGGCAGGCGTTCGAGTCCATGGCGCCCTCGTGTGTCTACGACGCGATCATCAACGACCGGTACGGTTCCATCCCCCACGCGCTGCTGCCGAAGATCGCTGTCGAGACGCTGGTCCTCAGCGGCTCCGAGAGCGCTCCGTGGATCCAGGAGGCCTGCGTGACGCTGTCCGAGGAGATCCCCCGGGCCCGTCTGCTGCGCATCGAAGGCGAAGGGCACCTGTTCAACCAGCAGACGGGCGCACCGCTGCTGGCGAAGTTCTTCGGGGAGTGACCCCGCCCGTGCGGTACCCCGTGAGGAGCCTGCGGCGGCAGTGACGGCGGGCCGGGGCCGGCCGCATCCGCCGGGCTCGCTCCCTGCCGGGGGGGGGGGGGGGGGGGGGGGGGGGGGGGCCCCCCCCCCCCGCGGGCGGGGGCGGGGGGGGGGGGGGGGGCGCCCCCCCCCCCCCCCCCCCCCCCCCCCCCCCGGCGTTCTGCGTGCGTGCCGCACGCGCATGCTCCCGCCGCCCGATCCGCGGACCCGCGCCGGGGACGCGGTCCACGACGCGCCCTCAGGGCGCGGCCGGGCACGTCCGACAGGGTTCCCGAGGCGTCACACGGAACGCCGAAGCGGGCCGGGGCCTCCTGTTTCGAGGATTCCCCGGCCCGCCGCCCGTGTACGGGTCAGAGCTTCTTCAGTGTCCGGTTGAAGGTGCGCAGGTCGTCGACGAACAGGTCCGGCTCCTCCATGGCCGAGAAGTGACCGCCGCGGTCGAGCTCCGCCCAGTGCACGATCTGCTTGAAGTCACGCTCGGCCAGGCTGCGGACCGGCTGGAAGAGCGCCCCGGGGTAGACCGCGACGCCCATGGGGACGTCAAGTGTCGGGGACCGGCCGATCAGGCTGGTGATCGGAAGGAACGGCTTCAGCTCGTAGTGCGCCTGCGCCGCGGAACCGCCGGTCGCGGTGAACCAGAAGAGAGAGATGTGGGTCAGCATCAGGTCCCGGTCGATCGCGTCCTCGGGGACGTTCTCGGTCTGGGCCCAGTGCTTGAACATCTCGAGCAGATACGCCAGCTGCGCGACCGGAGAGTCGTTCAGCATGTAGCCGATGGTGTGCGGCCGGGTCGACTGCATCTTCATGGGACCGGACAGGTCGTCGAGGAAACGCTCGGAAACGGCGAGGCGGGCCTTGTCCGCATCGCTCAGCGTCTCCAGCTCACCGGGTTCCCCGCTCAGGTTGGTCTGCAGGAGGTTGACGTGGATGCCGGCCAGGTGGCCGGGGTCCATCGCGCCCAGCAGCAGGGAGGTGAAGGCGCCGATGTCACCGCCCTGGGCGATGTAGCGCTCGTAGCCGAGGCTCGCCATCAGCTTGGACCAGGCCATGGCTATCCGGCCCAGCTCCCATCCGGCGGTCTTGAGCGGACCGGAGAGGCCGAAGCCCGGCAGCGAGGGGATGACCAGGTGGAACGCGTCGGCGGGGTCGCCGCCGTGGGCCCGTGGGTCGGTCAACGGGCCGATGATGTCCAGGAACTCCACCGGCGTGCCGGGCCAGCCGTGCGTGATCACCATCGGCGTGGCGTCCGGCTCGGGCGAGCGGACGTGCAGGAAGTGGATGGTGGCCCCGTCGATCTCCGTGGTGAACTGCGGGTACTGGTTGATGCGGCGTTCGGCGGCGCGCCAGTCGAAGCCGTCCCGCCAGTACTCGGCCAGCTCCTTGATGTACGACAGCGGGGCGCCACGGGACCAGCCGACGTCGACGAGCTCAGGCCAGCGGGTCTCGCTCAGCCGGCGCTTGAGGTCGTCGATGTCGGCCTGGGGGATCTGGACCTGAAACGGCCGCATGGAAAAGCTCCTTCGTCTGGTCGAACGCCGTGGTGACGCGGCAGGCGTGCCGCGCCGGTCAGGGGCAGCGCGGCGTAAACGCCTCGGTGCCGTGATGGAGGGATGGACCGATGACGACTGCGCCCTGACGGCGTTTCCGCGGCGCCGTGACCGGCGTCGACCAGGGCGGTCGAAGAATCGGGTCTCCAACTCGCCGTCACGCTAGTACCGGCCTTCGAAGCTCAGCAAGATCTTCGGCGAGGCCCGGCAATACCAAAGAAGTCGGCCGGCAGGAGGGTCCCGCCGCGGCCCCGGCCGGGGCAATATCCACCGCCCGCGGCCACCCACTTTTTATGCGGCATATGCATTGAATGTTCACGGTGTATACTGGCGCGCTCCTTTCGCCGGTCGTGCATCCGTATGACCCACCCGGAAGCGATGATCAAGAAGACGGCCGGACTCTCCCACGCGCATCGGAAAGCCGTACGCCGGCGAGGGGCGACACGCTCACCGGGAATGGCGGAACGCGCTTCGCCGGACACCGTTCGGAGCCAGGTTTTACCTGGTCATGCTGCGGATCCGGCGCGGTGACCGGCTGCGGAAACAGGGAGGACGAAGGGCTGGGAATTCAATGCTTTCCCTTGCCGAGAGGGCCGGATTGTACACACGTGCCGCTTCGGGCACTTCTCTCAGAATGCCTTTTATATTTATTGACACTAATGAGGGGCGCTATGTAATCTCATTGACGCAGCCTTCGAAGGCATTTTGCTTTGCCTTCGAATTCCCCCATGTATCGACAAAGGAGTGGTCCCAATTTCCATCATCAGGAATCGAGTAGCGAAGGTCGCCGTCGGCTCGGCGGCGGTGCTGGGGCTCGCCGTAGGGTTCCAGAACCCGGCCGTGGCCGCGGCGCCGACGGCCACGGTGACTCCGTCGTCCGGTCTGTCCGACGGCGCCGTGGTCCAGGTCGACAGTGCGGGCCTCGACGCCGGAACCGCCTACGACGTCGGTCAGTGCGCGTGGGTGGACACCGGCGTTCTGGCGTGCAACCCGGCGGACTTCACTTCCGTGACCGCGGACGCCAACGGCTCCGCGAGCACGTCGCTGACGGTGCGCCGCTCCTTCGAGGGCTTCCTCTTCGACGGCACCCGCTGGGGCACCGTGGACTGCACCACCGAGGCCTGCCAGGTCGGCCTCTCGGACGCTGCGGGCAACGGCCCGGGGGGTGTGCCGATCTCCTTCAACTGATCGGCGGATCCGCCCTGCCCACTGCTCCGGCGCGGCACGTTTCCTCCCTGGACCGCACCACGGCTCCCGCCGTGGTGCGGTCCGTCTTTCGTCACCCGGTGCGGCGGGGTGGTTCGTCCCCCTCCGCCCGCGGCGCACGCATGCCGGGCGCGGGAAGGTCGCTGAACCTGCCGAGGCGCAGCTCCAGCCGCTGCAGCGTCGCGCGCAGGAACGGGGAGGTCAGGCCCGCGAGTTCCTCCTCCCACCGGTATCCCCACGCGTAGCGGGCCCGGTCGCCCGGTGTGGGTTCACCGGGATGGCAGTTGACTTCGATGACGCCGGCCTCGCCGCGGGCCAGGCGGTCGACAAGGGCTTCCAGGCGCGGGAGGGTCAGGGCACCCGCCTCGTCGAGTCCCCCGTACGCCTGCGGGAACGCCAGCTGCGCGGCGTCCAGCCGGGACGCCAGAGCCCGGCTCCAGTGACGGACCACGAGTCCTCGCAGCCCCGGGGCGGCGCTCGTCGGCACCCGCACGGCACCGATCCCCCGGTCCGCGGCCAACCGTGTCACGATCTGCGCGACGGGCGGGTAGAGATGAAGATGCTGGTGGGTGTCGATGTGACTCAGCGTCAGGTTGAGCTCGTCGACGAGGCGGTCGAGTTGCGCCTGGAACTCCCGGTGCAGGTCCGCCATGTCGACGCGCCCCGTGAGCGCGGCGGTCATGAACGTCCGCCAGTTCCTGCGGAACAGACCCCGCCGGCCGACCAGGGTCGGGATCTCACGCGCGCTCAGCAGCGGAGGGTCCTCTCCCACCGCCGCCAGGTGGGCGCCGACTCCGAGGGCCGGCCGGTCCCGCAGCCAGGCGGCCGAGCGCGCCACCGCCGGTCCGACGGCGAGGACCGAGACGCTCGTGACGACTCCCGCGTCGTGCGCCCTCAGGATGCCCCGGGAGATTCCCTCGCTGAGACCGTAGTCGTCGGCATTGACGACGAGCAGCCGTTCCGTCACCGGTCCGTCTCCTTGCCGTCGCGGCTCCGGGAGGGGGCGAACACCCAGTGCTGCAGGAGGGCGAACCTTACCAGGGAGGCAAGAACGTCTCCGGCGAGCAGAACCGTCAGTTCGACGGCCCTGCCGCTTTCCGGGCCGGCCGCGAGC
Source organism: Streptomyces sp. NPDC085927 (assembly GCF_044540975.1). Lineage (NCBI taxonomy): Bacteria > Bacillati > Actinomycetota > Actinomycetes > Kitasatosporales > Streptomycetaceae > Streptomyces > Streptomyces sp. NPDC085927. Next base: position 69,225 of record NZ_JBITSN010000018.1, on the reverse strand, counting down.
AGCGCCGTGCTGGTGCAGGCGAGACCGAGCAGGAAGGCGAGGAATCCTCTGGCCTGATGGCGCAGTACGTCCTGGCGCCCGCGCACCTGGAAGGTGATGCGGCGGTTCGCCGCGGTGTTGAAGACGGTGGCGAGGAGGAGAGCGAGCGCGTTCGCCGCCAACGCGGGCATCACCGGGGTGAACAGCAGGTAGAACAGGGCGTGCAGGAGTCCGCTCGCCGCTCCGACCGCGGCGAAGCGCAAGAACCTGCGCGCCGGGGCGACGGGCACGCCCAGGCGCTGCAGGTGTGAGGGCAGGGGCGTTCCGAAAGCGCCTCTCATCCGGCGGCCCGTCACGCGGACGACGCCCCGGAGCATGTCCACGACGGTACGGCCGATGGCGACCGTGGTGTCGGGGTCGTCGAGGCAGTCGACCGGGACCTCGTGGATGCGCAGCCCCTGGCGCTGCACCGCACAGAGCAGTTCCGTGTCGAAGAACCACTTGTCGTCCTGGACGGTCGGGAGTATGGCCTGCACGACCTCCCTTCGGCCGGCCTTGAAACCGCACTGGGCGTCGGAGAAGCGCACCCCCAGCACCACGCGCAGGATCAGGTTGTACGTGCGGGAGAGCGTGGCGCGCAGCAGTGACCGCTGCACGCTCGACCCGCGTGCGTGCCGCGTGCCGATGGCGAAGTCGCTGTGGCCCGAGGCGAGCGGAGCGATGAGCGGGAGGAACCCGTCCAGGTCGATGGAAAGGTCGGCGTCCATGTAGCTGACCACGTCGGCCCGGCTCGTTCCCCACACGTGTCTGAGCGCCAGGCCCCGGCCCCTGGAGTCGAAGCTCACGAACCGTACCTCGGCGAGCTGACGGGCCAGTTCCTCACCGATCTCGCGGGTCCTGTCGGCGCTGCCGCTCTCCGCGATGGTGATCACGAAGGGATACGGGAAGTTCCGGACGAGATAGTCGCGCAGCCGGTGCACGTTCCGTGCGAGCGCCTTCTCCTCGTTGCGCACCGGAATCACGATCTCGGTCAGGGACACTCGCGTCAGTTCGGCGGACTCTTCGGCGGTCGCGGTCATGGACGCTGCCTCTCAATGGCCACGCGGCGCGCGCGCATCGGACGGTGGAGGGTCCCAGCGTCGGACTGACGAGCGGCCGGCAGCATCCTCCCGCTTGCGCCGGTTGCTCTGCACCGCAACCAGGAAGACGGCCCGGCCACGGTGGTCGGCCAGACTGTGCCGCAGCACGGCCCACCCCCCGCACACGGCCGGGCCGTGACGTGCGGTCCGCCGGAAAGGAGCCGCCATGTCCGCCTGGCTCGAGGAATGGAACAGCAGGCAGGACGTCTACGTCGGCGACCGGCACCGGGACCGGCACTTCCGTGCGGTGGCGCGCGACATCGTCCGTCTGCTTCCGGAAGGAGGCAGGCGTGTGCTCGACTTCGGTCCCGGAGACGCCTTGTCCGCCCCGCGGATCGCCGCGGCCTGTGAGGAAGTGGTCCTGTGCGAGGCGGCGGAGACGATCCGGGCCCGGATCTCGGACCGGTTCGCGGACGATCCGGCCATCCGCGTCATCTCGCCGGGGCAACTCGCGGACCTGGCCGACGGGTCGGTCGACCTGGTGGTCGTGCACTCGGTGGTGCAGTATCTCGGCGCGGACGAACTGGATGCCCTCCTGCGGGAGGCACACCGGCTGCTGGGCGCCGACGGACTGCTCGCCGTCGGGGACCTCGTCCCCCCGGGGACGGGGCTGGTGGCGGAGACGGCCGAGCTGCTGCGCTTCGCCCTGCGCGAGGGTTTCCTCGGGGAGGCGGTGCCGGCCCTCGTGCGGCTGGCGTTCTCCCCCTACGCGCGTCGTCGGCGGCGGCTCGGCCTCACCCGGCTCGACGAGGCCGAGATGACGGCCCGGGCACGGCGGGCCGGCCTGTCTGGTCACCGGGTGCGGCCCAACATCGGCAACAACCAGGGTCGTTGGACCTTCGTGGCCAGGCGTGCGGCCGCGTCCGTGCGACCGGGCCGATGAGCGCCTCCGGGTCAGGCCCGCACCTTGGAAGAAGCGGAACCGCGGTGGCGTGTGTGACCGTAGGGGGGCTCGCGAGCGGGGGGACAGCGGTGTCCGGCCCCGCCGCCCGGCAGGTTCTCGGTGTACAGACCCAGGAGGATCCATGGCCGGACTCGTAGCGGTCACCGGGGCTGAGGGATTCATCGGATCACACCTCGTCGAGACGCTGGTGCGGCGGGGGCACCGGGTGCGGGCCATGGTCCAGTACAACTCCTTCGCCTCGTGGGGGTGGCTCGACCGGCTCGACGCCGAGGTGATGAGCCACGTGGAGGTGTGCCCCGGCGACGTCCGCGACCCGGCGTCCGTACGGGAACTGATCGAGCAGGCCTCGGTCGTCTACCACCTGGCGGCCCTGATCGCGATTCCGTACTCCTACCAGGCGCCGCGTTCGTACCTGGACACCAATGTCATGGGCACGCTGAATGTGCTGGAAGCCGTGCGTGCCGCCGGGACACCCAGGCTGGTCCACACCTCGACGAGCGAGACGTACGGTTCGGCGAGGACGGTGCCGATCCGGGAGGAGCACCCTCTGCAGGCCCAGTCCCCCTACGCGGCGACGAAGGTGGCCGCGGACAAGCTCGTCGAGTCCTACCACCTTAGCTACGGTGTGCCTGCGGTGACCCTGCGGCCGTTCAACACGTTCGGCCCCCGTCAGTCGGCCCGCGCGGTCATCCCCACCATCATCAGCCAGCTCGTCGCAGGGGCCCCGCAGATCACCCTCGGCTCCCTGGCGCCCACCCGGGATTTCACCTATGTCACCGACACCGCGGAGGCCTTCGTCTCGGTCGGCACCGCTCCGGCGTCGGCAGTGACCGGGGAGGTCTTCAACGCCGGCACGGGCACGGAAGTGTCCATCGGACGGCTCGCCGCGGACATCCTGCGGCTGATGGGTGCCGACGCCTCGATCAGGGAGGATCCGCAGCGTCTGCGTCCCAAGGACTCCGAGGTCGTACGCCTGGTCTGCGACGCCGGGAGACTGCGCGCGCGCACGGGATGGCGTCCCCGGACGGAGCGCGAGGACGGCCTGCGACGGACCGTCGAATGGTTCCGGGATCCCGTGAACCGGGCGGGCTACCGGCACAACCACTACAACCGCTGAGGGGGACGCGGACCATGCACGCAGTGATCCTGGCGGGCGGCAAGGGGACGAGGCTGCGCCCGTACACCAGCCGGCTGCCCAAGCCTCTGGTGCCGATCGGTGACGAGTTCTCGATCCTGGAGATCGTCCTGAGCCAGCTCTCCCAGCGGGGGTTCGACACGGTGACGCTCGCCATCGGACACCTCGGCCACCTCATCAGGTCCTTCGTGGGCGACGGCAGCCGGTGGAACATGCACATCACCTACGCTTCGGAGGACACGCCCCGGGGGACGATCGGCCCGGTCCTGGGCATCCTCGACCAACTGCCCGAACACTTCCTGGTCATGAACGGTGACATCCTCACCGACCTGGACTACGCCGATGTGCTGGCCCATCACACCAGGGGCGAGGCGCCGCTGACGGTGGCGACCTGCACGCGCGAGGTGCGCATCGACTTCGGCGTGCTGACGACGACCAGCAACCGGGTGGTCCACTTCGTGGAAAAGCCGACGGTCGACTACCGGGTCAGCATGGGGGTCTACGGCCTGAGCCGCACCACCCTCGAAACCTACCCGTCCCACATGCCGTTCGGCTTCGACGACCTGGTCCTCGACCTGCTGGCCCGCGGATTCCAGCCGGCGGAGTACCCCTTCGACGGGTACTGGCTGGACATCGGCCGCCCTGACGACTACGACCGCGCCAACGCCGAGTTCGACTCGATCAAGGGGACCCTGCTCAAGGGGGCCTGAGGGTGTTCCGCATGCCCCCTCATCAGCTGCCGACGGGGCGTACCAGAGATGAAAGGGATGAGAAACGCATGTCTTCCGCTATGCAGGGCTCCCCGTCGGTGACCGTGTCCCCTCCGGATCCGGTGCCCTTCGCCCGGGACGGCCGGAGCCGGGCGAAGGCATGGGCACTGGCCGGGATCTGCGGGCTCGCGGGCCTGCTCTACCTGTGGCTCATCGGTTCCAGCAACTACGGCAACGCCTACTACTCCGCCGCAGTGCGCTCGATGACGGAGAGCCCGACGAACTTCCTGTTCGGCGCCGCGGACCCGTACGGCGCCGTCTCGGTCGACAAGCCGCCCCTGGCACTTTGGCCCCAGGCGGCGTCGGTGGCGGTCTTCGGGTACCACAGCTGGTCGATGCTGCTCCCCCAGGCCGTCGAAGGCGTGGTCACCGTGTTCCTGCTGCACCGCGCGGTCCGCCCGTGGGCGGGGGAACGCGTCGCGCTGCTCGCGGCACTGATCCTCTCGCTGACCCCCATCACCGTCGCCATCAACCGCGACAACAACACCGATTCCCTCCTGATGATGCTGCTGGTCGCGGCGGCGTACGCGTTCACCCGCTCGATCCACGCCGGGACGGACCGCGGCCGCACCACGTGGCTGCTGCTGTGCGCCTTCTTCGTGGGCTGCGGATTCACGGCGAAGATGCTGCAGGCCTGGATCATCGTGCCGGTACTGGCTCTCGCGTTCCTGCTCAGCAGCACCAGCCCGGTGAGGCGCAGGATCAACGATGTCCTGGCCGCCGGTGCCGTCCTGGTCGTCTCCTCGTTCTGGTGGCCCGCGCTGCACGATCTGTGGCCGGGTGACAAGCCCTACATGGGCGGCAGCACGGACGGAAGCGCGTTCCAGCTCGTCTTCGGCTACAACGGGTTCGGCGCGCTGTTCGGCACCGGCCAGCAGCCCGGCGGCTCCGGGATCAACGTGCCCCTCGCGATGGTCGGGCTCTCCGGCGGAATGCCCGGGGTCACCCGCATGTTCTCCGCCGAGGTCGGGGACCAGATCTCCTGGCTGCTCCCGCTCAGCCTGCTGGTGCTGGCCGTCGTGGGAGCCGCCGGCTACCGCCGCCTGTGGTTCCGAACCCCGGGTGATCCCGTGCAGCGGGCGGGCTGGCTCCTGTGGGGCGGATGGCTGGTGCTCGTCGGCGGGGTCTTCAGTTTCACTCAGGGCATCTTCAACACGTACTACACGACGATGCTGGCGCCGGCCGTCGCCGCGGTCTCCGCGGCGGGTATCGCCCTGCTCTGGCGGACATACTGCCGGCCCTCCGGCCGGCAGTGGTTGCTCCTGCCGGCCGCGGTCGCGCTCACGACGCTCTGGGCTTTCGTCCTGGTCTCCAGGGACACCTCGTGGCACGGCTGGACCAGGTGGGCGGCCCTGGGGCTCGCCGCCTTCGCGGTCGTCGTCCTGGTGGTGGCCAAACTGTCGCCGGGGCGGCGTCCCCTGGGGCACGCCGGGCTGGTCGTCGGGGCGGCAGCGGTGCTGCTGGGCCCCGGCGTGTGGTCCGTGGGTACCGCGGCCGTGGCCGCCGACAACGGCGGCTTCCCCACGGCGGGTCCGCCGAACAACGCGTTCAGCGCCCTGCTGCGCGGGGAACTCCCCGACGGCATGGCGCCGCCCGCCGGCATGCCGTCGGGCGGGGGCCGGATGCCCGAGGGCATGGAACTGCCTCCCGGTCTGGAGCTGCCCGGGGGTGCGCAGATGCCCGAGGGCATGCAGCTGCCCGATGGACTCCCGGCGTCCGGTGCCGACAACGCCGCCTCGTCCGGCGCCCGGAGCGGGAAGGGCTTCGGCGGCTCCGACCTGTCCGCCGACAATCGGCGGATCCTCGAGTACGCCGAACGCCACTCGGGCGGTGCCGGCGTCACACTCGCCGTCGAGGGCGGCGGGCTCGCTTCGTCGTCGTTCATCATCGAGACCGGTGCCCCGGTCGTGGGCATGGGCGGATTCCTGGGCGCCGACGACTCGCCCACCGTCGACCAGCTCAGCGAGTGGGTCGACCGGGGGGACCTGAGGTTCGTCCTCACCGCCCATCCCGGCGAGGCGCGGCTGGGCGGCATGGCCGGGATGGGCGGCAGCGTGCAGCAGAAGCGGGTGGCCTGGGTGCGCGAGAACTGCCGGCTCGTCGACCCCGGCGCCTACGGCGGCGAGCCCTTCGACGAGGAACAGGCCCAGCTGCCGGTACCGGGGTTCAGCGACGCGGCGCTGTATCGCTGCGGACCGTGACCGCGATACGCGAAGGGCTCCCCGCCGGTGCAGCCGGCGGGGAGCCCTTCGCGCGGCCGGTCAGGCTGCGGAGGTCCGACCGGCGGCGGCGCGCAGTGCCTTCTTGTCGATCTTGCCCATCGGTGTGGTGGGCAGGGCGGGAAGCGTGATGAGGCGCTCCGGGAGCTTGAACGACGCCGTCTCGGCGTTCTCCATCACCTTCCGGACGTCCGCCAGTTCCGCCCGCGCGCCGTCGGCCAGCACGACGAACAGGCAGATCCGCTCGCCGAGTCCGCTGTCCGGCAGGCCGACGGCGGCCGCCTGCAGCACGCCGTCCACCTGCATGGCGAAGCCCTCCACCTCCTCGGCGTTGATCTTCTCGCCGCCCCTGTTGATGAGGTCCTTCTCCCTGCCGACCACGACCAGGTTGCCGTCCGGCGTCCGGCGTACCAGGTCACCGGTCCGGTACCAGCCGTCGGGGGTGAACGCCCGCGCGTTCGCGGAGGGCGAGTCGTAGTAGCCGCGCGGCGTGTACGGGCCCCGGGTGAGCAGCGCCCCGGGTTCGCCCACCCCCACCGTCCTGCCCTCCGGGTCCACCACCCGGATCTCGTCGTCCGGGCTGATCGGCCGTCCCTGGGTGTGGTGGACCACGTCGTCCGGATCGTCCAGGCGGGTCAGGCACAGCAGGCCCTCCGCCATCCCGAAGACCTGCTGCAGCCTGCAGCCCAGTTTCGGTCCCACCTGCCGGGCCACCTCCGGCTCGAGCCGCGAGGCCCCCACCTGCAGGAGCTCCAGCGACCCCAGGTCGGCGCCCGGATTCTCGTCCCGGTACTGGAGCCACCGCACGACGATGGCCGGCACCACGGACGTGGCGGTCACCCGTTCCCGCCCGATCGCCGCGAACGCGGCCTCGGGTGCCGGCGATCCGGACATCACCACCCGTCCCCCGGTCAGGAGCGTGCCGAGGACTCCGGGGCCGGTGTTGGGGAAGCCGTGGCCGAGCGGCAGGACGGCCAGGTACACCGTGTCGCGTCCGAAGCCGCACACCTGGGCAGCGCGCTTGATCATGTAGCTGAGGTCGTTGTGCGTGCGGGCCACGAGCTTGGGCAGTCCGGTCGTTCCGCCGGACAGCTTGAGCATCGCGACCTCGTCACCGCGCGGCGCGGACAGGTCGAGCTCGGCCGCGGCCCGCGCGGCCTCGTCCGCGTCCAGGGGCTCGCACAGCGCGCGCAGGTCGACGCTGTCCGGCCGTACGTCGGACCCCGCCACGAGGACGTGCCCGACAGCCGGCTGCTCCCCCGCCACTTCGTGCGCCAGCGCCTGGTGGTCGAACTCCCGGTACACGTCGGGCACGACGACGGCACTGGCCCGGGCGTGAGCCACCACGCCCGACAGTTCGCGGTGGCGGTACTGCGGCAGCGCCCAGACCGGCAGGGCGCCGAGCCGCAGGCACGCCACGGTCACGACCACGTGCTCCCAGCAGTTGGGCAGCTGCACCACCACGCGGTCGCCCGCGCGGATGCCGAGTCCTCTCATGCGGACGGCCGCCCCGTCCGCGCGTGCCATCAACTCGCGGTAGTTCATGCGGGCCGGTCCGTCGACGAGGCACACGGCGTCCGGGACCTTCCGTGCGGCCTCGGCCAGATGGGTCCCCAGCGAGCGTCCCTCCCAGTGGCCGGCGGCCGTGTAGCGGGCTGCCACGTCGTCGGGCCAGGGGACGAATCCTGCGCGGGCCGGTGCTGCTGCTGTCTCGTGCATGACTGCTCCGTAGGCTGTTGTGCCAGCCGGGGTACCGGACACGGCTGATGACGACCTCGGCGGCTCCGGGCGGACTGACGCCCGCCGGGCCCTTGGGCCCGGTGCCGGGGCCGGCACCCGCCACGGCCGCTGAACTCCTGCTCCGGAAGCCTAGGGACGCCCCGCTCCGAGGTCGTCTCACCGATTGCTGGATCAGGCGGTGCGGCGGGGACGTCCGCACAGGCCGCACGCCAGAAGTTGTCCGGGTGTCACGGACGGGCCGAATCTGTCGCTCATGGGGACGGCTCACCCTCGCGTGGGTTCTTCCCGAGCAGAGGCAGCGGGGCAGAGCGGCTTCGCAGACACGGCTGCCGGACGAGGCGATCGTCGGCCCCGATTCGTGTCGTGTCCGTTCGGTGAACTGAACAGGAGCGAGGACTTGACGGAATACGCAGCACCCGACGAAGCAATCGCCATTATCGGCATGAGTTGCAGGTATGCCCCCGATCTCGACTCGCCGGACAAGTTCTGGGAATTCCTCGTCAAGGGCAGAAGCACCGTCGGTGACATGCCCGACAAGCGGTGGGAACCCTACGCATCGGGCAGCCCGCAGGCGACCGCGGCGATGCGGGACACCGTTCGCCGCGGCGCGTTCCTCGAGGACATCGAGGGCTTCGATGCCGAGTTCTTCGGAATCTCGCCCAGGGAAGCCGACTTCCTTGATCCCCAGCAGCGCTTCATGCTCGAGCTCGCCTGGGAGGCCCTGGCCGACGCCGGTGTTCCCCCGCTGACACTGCGCGGCACCGACACCGGCGTGTACGCCGCCGCGAATTCCAACGACTACGGCAGGCGGCTCCTGGAGGACATCCCGCGTACCGGCGCCTATGCGGTGAACGGCACGACGCTGTACGGCATCGCCAACCGCGTCTCCTACTTCCTGGACCTCCACGGCCCCAGCATGGCGGTCGACACGGCCTGCGCCGGGGCGCTGACGGCCCTTCACCTCGCCCGCCAGAGCCTGCTGACCGGGGAAACGCCCCTGGCGATCGTCGGCGGCCTCAACATCATGTCCACGCCCTCCCTCAACGTGGCCCTCGACGACGCCGGAGCCATGTCCCCGGACGGCCGCAGCAAGGCCTTCGACGAGGACGCCGACGGGTACGGACGCGGTGAGGGGGCAGGGGTCCTCGTCCTCAAGAGGCTGTCCGACGCACGGCGCGACAACGATCCCGTCCACGCGGTCATTCGTGGCAGCGGTGTCTTCCAGGACGGCCGTTCCGACGGCATGATGGCGCCGGACGGGGACGCCCAGGAGCACATGCTCCGGCGGGCGTACCACCGGGCGGGGGTGGACCCGGCCACCGTGGACTACGTCGAGGCGCACGGCACGGGAACACCCACCGGTGACCGTGAGGAGATCACCGCCCTCGCCAAGGTGTTCGGAGCCGGCCGGCCGCCCCATGCCCCGTGCCTGATCGGATCGGTGAAGCCCAACGTCGGTCACGTCGAGGGCGGCTCCGGCATCACCGGTGTGATCAAGACCGTTCTCGCGCTGAGGAACGAGCTGATCCCCCCCACCCTCCACGACCGGCCCCGCACCGACGTCGACTGGGACGCCTGGGGGGTGCGCCTGGTCGGGCAGGTGCAGGAGTGGCCCTCCTGCGGGCGGCCCCGGCGCGCGGGAGTCTCCAGCTACGGCGTCGGGGGCACGATCTCCCACGTGATCCTGGAGGAGAGCCCGGTGCCGGCGGCGGCCTCGTCCGCCGACGCCTCCGCCGGCGTGGGGACGCCCGCCCTCTTCCCGCTCTCGGCCGCCTCGGAGGCGGGACTGCGCGCGCTGGCGGACGGGGCCGCCGGCTGGGTGGCCTCTCGTCCTGACACCCCGCTGCCGTCGGTCGGACACACCCTGGCTCAACGGCGCTCGCACCTCGCCCAGCGTGCCGCGGTCGTCGCGGACTCGGCCGGGCAGCTCGTCGACCGGCTGCGCGAGGTCGCCGAGGGACGCAACGGCCCCGGCATCGCGTCGGCACGCACCGGTGCCGGACGCGCCGACGACGCCGTCTGGGTCTTCTCCGGGCACGGTGCCCAGTGGTCCGGGATGGGCCGCCGGCTGCTGGCGAGCGAGCCGGTCTTCGCCGCGGCCCTCGACGCGCTGGGCGAGGTGTTCCGCGACGAACTCGGCTGGACTCCCCGGGAGGCGGTCACCGAGGGCGGACCGTGGACCGCCGCCCATGTCCAGGCACTGACCTTCGCCGTCCAGATCGGGCTGGCCGACGTGTGGCGCAGCAAGGGCCTGCGGCCGGGCGCGGTCATCGGGCACTCCGTCGGTGAGATCGCGGCCGCGGTGGTTGCCGGGGCCCTCGACCGTGAGGAGGCCGCCCGGTTCGCGTGCCGCCGTGCGTCGGCGCTCCAGCGGCTCGACGGGCGGGGCGCCATGGTCATGGTCGGGCTTGCGTTCGAGGAGGCGGCCGTGCGCCTTGACGGCAGGCGGGACGTGGAGGCCGCCATCTCGGCGGGACCGCACTCCACGGTCCTGTCCGGTGACCGTTCGGCGGTCCTGCGCGTCGCCGAGGAGTGGCGGGCCTCGGACGTGTGGACGCGGACCGTCGACTCCGACATCGCTTTCCACAGCGTCCACGTCGACGAGGTGACCGGCGACATCGAGTCGGCCGCACGCCGGCTCACGCCCCGGCCGCCGGCCGTCCCCCTGTACACGACGGCGCTGAGCGACCCGCGGTCGCGGGCTTCGCGCGACAGCGGCTACTGGACGGCGAACCTGCGCAGGCCGGTCCGCTTCACCGAGGCCGTCCGCGCGGCCGCCGAGGACGGCCACCGGCTGTTCCTCGAGGTGTCCAGCCACCCGGTGGTGGCCCATTCGGTCAGCGAGACGCTTCTGGACCTCGGCATCGAGGACGCCGCGGTGGCCGGGACGCTGCGGCGCGACACCGACGAGGTGGAGTCGCTGCTGGAGAACCTCGCCGAACTGCACTGCCACGGCATGGCCGTCGACTGGGCGCGCCACCACACCGACGGCGGGCTGGTGGGACTGCCGGCGGCCGTGTGGCAGCACCGGCCCTACTGGATCTTCCCCGAGACCACCGCCGACGCGGGTCTGGGCCGTGGGCACGACCCCGCGAGCCACAGCCTGCTGGGCGGCCGGATGACCGTCAGCGGCTCACCGACCCGGCAGGTGTGGCAGACACGGCTCGACATGGACAGCCGGCCCTACCCGCAGAGCCACGGGCTCGTCGGCGTCGAGGTCACCCCTGCGGCGTCCATCATCAACACCTTCGCCGCAGCCGTGGAGGAGGACGGTCCGTCGGCTCTGACGGACATCGTGCTGCGTACGCCCCTGGCGGTGGAACCGCCTCGGGTGGTCCAGGTGGTACGCGAAGGCAGGTCGCTGTCGCTCGCCACCCGTGTGGCCGACGACGCCGACGCCGACGCCGACGGGAGCGAGTGGATCACGCACACCACGGCCGCCGTCACGCCGGGGGTCCGCCCGGCCGGCGGGCGGCTGGACACGCAAGCCGTCCGCTCCCGGCTCCCGGAGGGATCGCTCACCCGGGCCGACGAGATGTTCGAGCGCATGGGGGTCGAGGGCTACGCCTTCCCCTGGGACCTGGAGGAGCTGCGCCACGACCACCGTGAGCAGCTCGCCGTGCTGCGGATCGAGCCTTCGCCGGCCCGGCGAGCGACCAGCTGGGCGCATGTCATCGACGGCGCGCTGACCATCAGTGCGATGGTGGTCTCCCCGGGGGACGCCACCGTGCTGTGGATGTCCCGGTCCATCGAGCAGGTGACGTGGTCGGGTGAGCCCCCCGCCAGGCTCATCGTGCACAGCACCCGTTCGCCCCGGTCACCGCACGACACGGTCGACGTGCGGGTCGCCGACGAACGGGGGGAGGTCGTCTGCGAGGTCGTCGGGCTGCGATTCGCGGCCGTCGAGCACATCGGCGCCGCGGTACTGCCCAGCGAACTGGTGCACGAGATCGTGTGGCGCCCCTGGGACCCGGAGGGCCACGGGAGCGCCGGGGAGGCGCCCGTGGAGCAGGTGATCCTCGTCGGGGATCCCGAGGCCACCGTTCCTCTCGCCGAACACCTCGAGTCGGCCGGCATGACCTGCGTACAGGTGGGCGGCTCACCGGAGACGGGGCTGCGGCCCGACCTGTTCGCCCGGCCGGGCGCGGTGGTCGTCGCGCCCGCCCTGGCCGGTTCGGGCACGGCGCCGGAGGAGGAGGCGGAGCGCGTGTCGTGGCTGCTCGTACGGACCGTGCAACGTGTGGCCGAGATCCGGGCCGAGGTCGCCGGGGACACAGCGGCGCAGCGGGTGTGGTGCGTCACCGGCGACGTCCGCGGGGCCCGGGACGAGCGGTCCGTGGCGCACGGGCCGCTGTGGGGTCTGGCTCGCATCGTCGCGGGAGACCATCCCGAACTGTGGGGCGGGGCCGTCGACATCGGGCCGTCGGCCGACGGCATCGGCGCGCGTCTGGTCGCGCTGCTGGACGGTGCCGCCGGTTCGGAGGACGTCATCTCGCTGACGGGCGAGGGAGCCGAGGTCGCCCGGCTGAGCCGCATCGACCGCAGTGCGGACGGTACGCCGCTGCAGTGTTCGCCCTCGGGCACCGTCCTGATCACCGGCGGCCTGGGCGCTCTGGGGCTGGAGGTCGCGAGGTGGCTGGTGGACCGGGGCGCCCGCCGGCTCGTGCTCGTCAGCCGCCGTGCCCTGCCCGACCGTGCCCAGTGGCCTGCCGTCACCGACGCCGAGACCAGGCGCAGGATCGAAGGCGTGCTGGCGCTCGAGGCACTCGGCGTCACGGTCCGGGTGCTCGCGCTGGACATCACGGACGTCGACCAGGTGTCGGCGGCGCTGGCACCGGGAGCGCTCGGTCTGCCGCCGGTGCGGGGAGTCGTGCACGCGGCAGGTGTCGTCAACAACGCCCTGGTGGACAAGGTCGACCTGGAGGGACTGCGGGAGGTGCTGGCGCCCAAGGTCCGTGGCGCCATGGTGCTGCACCGGCTCTTCCCGCCCGGTGACCTCGACTTCTTCGTGTTGTTCTCCTCCTGCGGCCAGTTCGCCCGTCTGTCGGGCCAGGCCAGTTACGCCGCGGCCAACTCGTTCCTCGACACGCTCTCGAGCCACCGCAACGCGGGAGAGCACACCGAGACCGTCAGCCTGGGCTGGACGGCCTGGCGGGGGCTGGGCATGTCCTCGAACATCGACACCACGATGTTCGAGGCCAACTCGCGGGGCCTGGAGGCCGTCTCCGCGTCCGAGGCGTTCGGCGCGTGGTCCTTCGGCGACCGGTTCCAGTCCGACTACCAGGCCATACTCCGGGTGGTGCCGACCCCCGCGCACACGCCGCGCCTGCCGGTGTTCCGTGACCTGCCCGTCTCCGGCGAGACGGGCGGCCCCACGGGCGACCAGCTCTTCACCACTGCTCTGGAAGGCCTTCCGGAGCAGGAGGCACGCGAGAGGATCACCGCCGACGTGCGCGAACAGGTGGCCGGAGTGCTCAACTTCGACCCCGCGGAAGTGGAGGTCAAGCGCCCCCTCGTCGAGCTCGGAGTCGACTCCGTGATGACGGTCGCCCTCCGGGTGCGCCTGCAGCGTCGGTACGGCCTCGAGCTCCCGCCCACGATCCTGTGGGCCAAGCCGACTGTGGCGGCCCTCGCCGAACACGTCTGCGACAGCCTGCGTCCGGCCGGGGAGGCCCACGAGGACGTGGCTGCGCCGACCGCGGCGGCGTAGGGCCCGGCGCGCCCAGGGGCCGCCCCCGTTCCGCCGCACGGTCTGCCTTCCGCCCGCGTCGGGGGGGGGGGGGGGGGGGGGGGGGCGGCGGGGGCGCGGGCCCCCCCCCCCCCCCCCCGGCCCGGGGCCCCCCCCCGGCCCCCCCCCCGGGGGGCCCCCCCCCCGGGGGGGGGCCCCCCGGGGGGGGGGGCCCCCCGCCGCGGGCCCTCCGCGTACGCCGCGCCGGCGGCCCGGGCCCCGGCCCCGACCCCTGTCTGGTGCCGGCGCGGCGTACGCGCACGGCGAGAGGCCCTTGCGGGCCGGACACGAGGTCCGGCCCGCAAGGGCCTCTCGCCGTGGCGGGCAGGGACGTCCGGGGGAACGAAAACACCCCCGCCCGCCGTCCGTTCGCCGCCGGCTGTGGGCGGCGAACGGGCTTCAGCGCCCCTCGGTGAGGGGCTCCGGGAGGACGGCAGGGGTCACGGCAGACGGACGGGGCTGTTGTGGTAGGCCTCGATGAGCCACGCACCCTCACGCCTGCCGAGGACCCATGTGGCCCGGATTTCCTTGTCGGGGGCGACCGAGTCCTCCCCGGGAGCCATGACTCCTCCCTGAGTGATCAGGATCGCCGCGTCGGGGCCGGTGAACCTTACGTCGATGGGCACGCCGAACACCGAGGTGCCCTTGTACGGGCCGGCATAGCACGCGGTCATGAACTCCCGGATCCCGTCGACTCCCTTCTGGAAGATGTCGCCGGGAAGCACCATGGTCCCGTCCGGTGCGAAGAGGCTCGCGAAGGCGGAGGCGTCGTTGGACGCCCATGCCTCCATCATGCGCCGGGGGACGTCGGCCACGGCCGTGATGTCCCGGTCGGCCGCGGCTACCGAAGGGCCAGAACTCATTTTCACTCCCATTTCCGTGAATTCTGCTGCGAGGTTCCCTCCGCATCCTGTCGTCGGAATCCGGCATCGGAAATATCGCGGATTGCGGACTCCGCCGGCCGGCGTTCTCCGGCTTTCGGGAAGCGGTCAGAGTGCGGTCATTTCGACTATCGAGACGTAGCTGACCGGGTGTGCCGCGCGTACGGCTAGGCCGGCCCGTGCGGCGAGTTCGTCCAGTTCGGCAAGGCTGCGTTCCTTGCCGCCGAAGTAGGTGAGCATGCGCAGATCCATGCCGGTGCCGGCGTGCTCGTCGGCGGCTACCGCTTCGATGACGAGCACGGCGCCCCCGCTGCCGGCCGCCTGCGCGCACCGCCTCAGGATCGCCACCGCCGACGGGTCGTCCCAGTCGTGCAGGACGGCTGACAGCACGTAGCCGCCGGCGCCGGCCGGCAGCGGGTCGAAGAAGCTGCCCACCACCACCTGTGCCCGTTCGGACAGCCCGGTGTCCAGGAACCTGCGGTGCGCGGCCGATGCGGGCCCCTGCAGGTCGAGGACGGTTCCCGACAGGTCCGCGTGGGCTGAGAGCAGTGCGCTGAGCAAGCCGCCGCTGCCGCCGCCCACGTCGACGACGTGCCCGAGGGCAGCCCAGTCGTACTTGGCCGCGATGCCGGCGTAGTCCAGTTCCAGGTGATGGCTCATCAGGGTGTCGAAGGACGCCGAGAGAACGGGGTCGCAGGCGAGGTCCTGCCAGAAGGACGTCCCGTAGCGCACCGGATACGCGGGCTGCCCCGTGCGAATGCTGTGGGCCAGCTCGACGAAACCGAGGTCGCCCCGCCCCACGGCACTGTTCATGTCCAGCCACTTGCGTTTTCCGGCGGCGTGGTCGTCGCGCAGCTGCTCCCCGAACTCCGTCAGACCGTAGGCACCCTGGCCGTCCCTGGTGAACAGGCCGACGGCGACCAGGTGGCGCAGCAGCCTGTCCAGGGAATCGGCATGTGCCCCGGCCGCGGAGGCGATCTCCTCGGCGGTGCGGTGTCCGGCCGTTATGTGATCGGCGACCCGCAGCGTGGCCGCCACGCGGACCGCCATGGGAGTCGCCAGATCGGCCAGCGCCCTCAACCCGATGTGTGCAGCCCTCTTTCCCACGGCTGCTCCCTTCTCCGCCCGGCGGGCACGGGCCCGCTCCTTGTCCTTGACTGCCGAGAACACCTGTGGTGGAGTCCGCCTGATCGGCGGGGACGCGCCGTGGCGGAGGCACGTCCGTCCGTGGACATCCGGTGCGCGTTCACCGGACGGGGGCCGTCCGGCCGAAGCGCGGGAAGCCGGCCCCGATATGGAAGGCGGTGGTCAGCGCCGACCAGGAGGTGGCCTCGATCAGTTCCCTGTCGAGGGGGTGCCGTTCGCGGAAGGAACGTACATCGGCTTCCACGACCTGGTACGGGGCGAAGGCCGTCAGGAGGACCAGCCGGGCGACCGGCGCGTCAGCCGGGGGGTACTCCCCCGTCGCTTCGTCGAGCCAGGCACGGCTGGGTCCCACGGGCTCCCCGTCCCACTCGGAAAGACGCCCGCGAAGCCCCTCGCGCACCCGAGGGGGGACCCAGCGCGCCGCCCCGTCCACGGCCGCTGTCGCGCGGGCCAGGGCCCCCGCCACTGCGGGACTCGCTTCGGCCCAGGACAGTTCGGGGGGCAGGCGGGCCGAGGGCAGGAGACCGAGTGACGTCCCGGGCTCCAGAGGGACCCGGGCGGCGGGAGTCATGCGCTGGGCGACGGCACGCATGAGCAGCCCCCGCATGCGTCCGGGGACGGGCTCAGGCAGGGGAGAGTCACCGAGGAACACGCTGACCATGCGGTTCAGGTAGTGGAACGTGACCGCCACACCGAAGAGTTCCGCGGCCTGTGCCGGGGTCAGCCCGTCGGGGGCGGGACGCCGGGGGCGCCCGGGCCTCTCGACGGCCCGCACCCAGGCGGCGATGTCCGCGGCCGCGTCCTGCTCCGCCGGCCGGCGCAGGGTGTCGAGCTTTGCCTGGTGGACCTCGACGCAGTAAGGGCACCTGTTGGCCCGGGAAACGGCGGCGGCGACGGCTTCCTTCACGGCGCGGTCCGCACCCCGGCCCGCGAGCAGTGTCTCTCGCAGCAGCAGCCAGCCGGCGGCGAGCGGTGCGGCAGCCGGGGAGTGCAGAGCGAGCGGCGGGGCCAGCACGCCGAAGTCCCGCTCGCACTGCGTGTAGACGGCCGCGACTAGGCCGTCAGCCGTACGCGGGTCCACGACAGCGACGTGCCGCACCTGCCGTGACGCGTCCCTCAGCAACCGTCGGACAACGGTCTTCAACGCTCTTCCTCCCCGCCCCGTGCGGCGGCCGGGCCGCCCGGGGCCGTCGCCGGGGGCGCCGTGTCCGCGGGCCGGCCGTGACGGTCCTCTTCGGCCCGCGTCCGGCCGGTGACGAGGCCTCTCCTCGCGAACCGGACACGGCGGCGCCGGCGGCGCAGGGCCAGCGGGGACTCGGGTTGTGCTGTCGCCGTACGGCCGGGCGCCGGGGAGCCGGACGCCGCGGCCGTGGACGCACGCGCGGCACGGCTGTCGGGCCCGGCCGCGCCCCGGCCGTCAGCGGCACCGACCGGGACCGCCGCTGTCCCTCCTGCCGTCCCCGGCCCGTCCTCCGGGCCCTGCGGGTCGGCGAATCCGAAGCCGGGAACGCCCTGGTCCATGAACAGACGCATCAGCGCGGCTGCAGCCAGGCGCGCGGAATCGGCCGTGTAGGCGGGGGCGACGGTGGCCAGTGCGCTCGTCGGCCCCTCGGCACGGCACCCCGCGGACGTTCTGCGGCGCCCGCCGACCAGAGCGTTCCTCGGGGTGGAATTCAACAGGGGGATGTAGCTCATACTCTGCCTCCCTCGCCGTGACGGCAGCCAGGCGTCCGCACGGGCGAGGGCCGCGCTCACGCGGACTTGTGCCGCGCGAACGGGTGCCTGCCCGGGCCGGGAGGGCCCCTGGCTGTGAAGGATCATTCTCAGCCGGTCGTGCGGAACGACGCCTCTTCCCACGTGCGCAGCTTCGCCGCCGCTCCCTGCTCCGGAGGGTCAGCGCAGAACGATCCCCTCCTGCCGCAGGAGCAGATGGAGGAACTCGGCCCGGGACAGGGCAGTGGCGATCAGCTCGACGTCCTGCGCCATCGAGCGGTCGACGCCGAGGGGCGGGACCAGGGAACGCACCATGTCGTACGTGGCCATGTTCGCCGGGCTCAGCTCGTCGGATCTCCGGGAGAGGTCGGCGGTCTGAGCGGCGGCGATGAGGCCGATGGCAAGGATCCGGTCGTTGTTCTGCAGCACGCGTCGTGCGGTGCGGGCCGCCAGGAGCCCGGTGCCGGCCGGTCCCCGGTCGTCGCCGAGGGCGGTCACGGCCTGAGCGGCGGCAGTGCCGACCATCCGGTTCTCCGCCGCGAGGGCCCGCGCGGTGTGGCCGACGCCCGCGAAACCGTGGTGCCGTGCCGGATCCGCCGCCACGAGGTACCGCGGGACGCCGGAGTCCGGACGGCGGGTGAGCATGCGGTCGATCTGTCGTACGGCCAGCTCGCCGACGTGGCCGAGCGCGATGGTGACAAGCTCCAGGGCGAGCGCCACGGCCCCGCCCTGCGCGGTGGTGCCGTGGAGGACCTTGCCGTCCGGGAGGAAGAGGGGTTCGTCGTTGGCGGAGTTGAGTTCCCTCTCCAGCTTCTCCGTGGCGTGCCGCAGGGTGTCCCGGGCCGCGCCGAGCACCTGCGGCACCGTCGGTGCCGTGCGCATCCCGTGCACCTGCTGCCCGGGGAATCCGGGCGCGGCGCCTTTGTGCTCCGCTTCCCTGCTCTCCCGGCTGCCCCGGCTGCCCCGGCTGCCCGCCAGCAGATCGCGCACGTTGGCGGCCGAGTCGGTCTGCCCCCGATGCGCACGGGCCGGGTCGTCTCCTGCGGCCAGGGACGGGCTGCCGGGACCCTGCACCGCGTCGTCGACAAAGGCCGAGGCGATCTCCGCCTGGCGCACCTGGTCAAGGGCCCGTGCCACCACGAGCGCTCCCAGGCCGCCCGTGCCCGACGTGCCGTTGATCAGCGCAGTGCCCTCCTTGACCCCGAGCCGGAGCGGTGCGACTCCCCTCGCGTCCAGGACCCTGCGGGTCTCCTGGCGCCTGCCGTCGTGCAGCACATGCCCTTCCCCGATCAGGGTGCTTGCCACATGGGCGAGGGGAACGAGATCAACCGGACCAGGTGCCCCGATCTCGGGCACGGCCGGGACGATCCCTTCGTTCAGATAGAGCACCATGCGGTCGAGCAGGTCCGGCCGCACGGCCGAGTGCCCCTTGGCCAGCGAGTTCAGACGTGCCGTCACCATGGCCCGGGCCTCGTCCTCGGCGTACAGGGGCCCGACGCCGGCGCTGTGGCTGCGCACCAGGTTCGTCTGCCGTTCGCACTCCCCCGCCGCATCGACGCCTGGCGGGCTCTCCCGGCCGTCACCGCCGACGGCACCGGGGACGGGCTCGCCACGCGCGATCATGCTCTCCAGCGCGGCACGGCTTCTGCGTACCTTCTCCATCGCTTCGGCGTGGACCTCCACGGGGGCCCCTGACTCCGCGACGCGACGCAGGGCGTCGACGGTGAGGCTCTCGCCGTCGACGACGACCGGACCGGTGGCGGTCTCAGCTGTGGTCACTTCTCACACTCCCTGCGGGGCGCCAACGGGTCCCGAACCGGGCGGCGCAGCCCGAGCAGCCGCTCCCGGGCCGTCACGAGCCGGGTGACACCGGCTCCGCCGCTGTTCGGCGGGCACACGAACAGCCTTCCTGTCCACGGAGCGCCCCGGGAATCATGTGGCGTACAACAAAGGGTGTACAGACTGAGTTGCGCAAGTCGCCGGACACACTGCAGCACGTGGCGACTTCGCCACGTCCGGTGAGCGGGGCGGTGTCCGCAGCGGACGGGCGCAGTCACGCCGGACGATCGCCTTCCAGGGGCGGGCCGGCCGACCACAGCGCATCCAGCGACCGGGCGAGCGGGTACACGGGCCGCCAGCCGAGGGCCTCGGCGGCGGCGGAGATGTCCGAGCACTGCCAGGAGACCCGCTCCGACCGGGCGGAACCGGCGCCCTGTTCCTCGATGCGCCCGCGGAAGCCGGCCGTGTCCGCGAGCCGGTGCACCAGATCGCGCACCGGGACGGCCTCCCCGCCGCCCACGTTGAGCACGGGCGGCAGCGGTCCGGGGACGGTCACCGCCCGCTCCACCGCCCGCGCCACGTCGCGTACGTCGACAAAGTCCCGGTACGCCGACAAGTCGCCCAGGCGCAGCACCGCGTCGGGGCCGGTGTCCGTCTTGCCCAGGAGGGCGCAGACCCGGCCGGGCAGTCCCGAGGCCGGTGCGCCGGCCCCCACCGGGTTGCCGACTCGCAGGACCAGTGCGTCCAGCCCCGAGGCGGACACCGTCACCGTGCCAGCCAGTTTCGTGGCTCCGTAGACGGTCACCGGGCGGGTGGCCGCCGACTCCGGCGCGGGGACCCGGTCCGTCCGGGGGCCGTACTCGGCGGCCGACCCCAGATGGACCAGGCGGGCGGTGGGACGGGTCCGGACCAGCGCCGCACAGAGCACGGCCGGGCCGCGGGCGTTGGCCTCCGCGAGCGTCACCGGGTCGCCGCCCGTCGCTCCGGCGCAGTTGACGACGGCGTCGGGCGCTGCCGCGGCCAGTTGCTCGGACAGTCGGCCGACGGAGTCGGACGCCAGGTCGACGGGCACGTCGGCGCTGGAGGAGCGTCCGCCGCCGAGAACCAGCGCACCGGGCAGCGCGGCGAGCCGTGCGGTGACATGTGTGCCGAGATAACCGGTGTGGCCCAGAACGAGTATGCGCATGCGGTGGTCGGACTCCCTCGGGTGGCAGGGCCCTGCGGCCGGCGGACTCGGCGTCGGCCGGCCGTGGTCGTCGGGCCGGCCGCGATGTCCGGCCAGTATCCGCCGGGGGCATCGTCGAGACCGGCACCGGACCTCTTTCCGGCCCGCCGATCGGCTACCGGCCCGGGGAGCCGGTCACGCCTCACGGCATCAGGTCACGCCGGTTCGCAGCGGCTGCGCAGCAGTTCCACGCCGTCGCCGTCGAGGTCGTCGCAGTACGCCGCGCGTCCGGTCATGGCCATCACCAGCGCCATGGTGGGCCCGGACACCAGCAGTCCGGAACCGCTCGTGAACGGGCCGTCGTCCGCGACGAGTTTCAATCCACCGATGCGTCCCTTGGCCACCACCACGAGGTCCGTGCCCCGGTAGTACTCGGCCACCTGCGTGACGGCCTCGACCGGATAGTCACGACGGATGTCCAGCGGGCGCCGGATGTCCTCTCCGTGCACGATCGTCTCGCCCAGCACGGCGATGGCGGGCACAGCAGGTTTGGTCCTGCTGGGAACGACATGCCGGAACCGCTCAAGGGTCTCGGCCGGAGTCGTTCCCAGCTGCTCGGCCAGCCTCATGGCCACCTGCTTGTCGAAGTCGAACCGGCAGCGGATCACCCCCGCCAGCCAGCGCAGGGTGTTCAGGCTCGCGCTCGCGGTGAGATGCGCCAGCACCTCGCGCACCGTCAGACCGGAGCACAACGAAGGCGTTGCCCACTCGTCGGTGGTCAGGTCTCCCAGATCGGCAGCCAGCGCTGCCCGCTCGGCGCGGATCGAGGGCCAGACCCCGGTTGCACCGTCACGGTCTGCTGTCATGTTTGGGTCAGTCATGTGGGCAGGTCTCCTGTCGCGGATCGTGCCCTCCATCTTCCCGGTCAGGAAGGGGTGGTTCCGTCCGGCAGGGGTGTTCCTGAGGGAGGTTTCTGCTCCGGAGCGGATCCGTCGCAGTGCTCCGCACGGGGCGCTACCGGTGGGCGGGAAGCAGTACTTTGCCGAGCTCGTCCGTGGTGAGAGGGGGTGGGGGGAAGACGGGACGCTGCGGGGTGGGGGCGCAGGCCGTCGAGGAGCAGGGCGAGCGGGCGGCGGTGGGCGCGGCCGTGACGAGTGCGGGAAGGGCCCGGCCCCGATGCCACGGCGAGGAGCAGGTCCTCGCTCGTGGCATCGGGGCCGATCGTGCTCTGCCTCTGGCCCTGGCGGAGCAGGGCGCCGACGGTCCGGCGGTGCTGTAGGTGAACCAGCTCCAGGGTGGTCGCGCCTTCGGGGCGGGGGCCGGCCGGGCGACCGACGCTGCGCTCGGCCGGCAGAGCCGCGAACACCGTGTACAGATAGTCCGTCAGCCCTGTCCATGCGCTCGGGACGGCCAGGGCCCGGTCGCCCGCGGTGGTGATGTCGGTGAGCGTGCTGGAGGAGACCTCGTCGACGAGTGCCTCACGGTGGGGAAAGTGGCGGTAGAGCGTGGCGCTTCCCACGCCCGCCCGCCGGGCGATCCGGTCCAGCGAGGTGTGCAGCCCCTCGGCGGCGAAAGCATCGCGGGCGGCCCGCACCAGCAGCTCTCGGTTGCGCAGCGCGTCACGCCGCCGGGGTGCCGGCACGTCCGGCCGGTCCGCAGCCCGGGCGTCGGTCATGCCGGCCTGCCGCTGGGCACGGCCGGCAGGAGGGCCCCATGACGACGGCGGCCCCTTCCGCGCCGCTGCGTCTTCCGTACGTTCATGCCCGCAGTACGCGACAGGCGCCGTCTTGCGAAGAGGGGTGTTCGGGGCGAACGTGGCTCGCCCGAAGCGGCGCTGGATTCCTGGCGTCAGGACGCCGGCTGTCACGGCTTCACCTCGGTCAGTTCCACGGTGCCGCCCGCGACGCGGACGCCGGCCTGGTCGATGCCGACCGACGCGGTCACCGTTCCTTGCTGCCCGGTCGCCGCCACCGTGCAGGTGGCGGGCACGTCGGTTTCCACGAAGATGCCGAATTCGAGTTCGGCCCGGGTCAGGACCGCCTCGCCCGTGCGCAGACCCGAGTCCGCCGCGCTGCGCGGCGCGGACTGCCGCATGGCTTCGATGAGCAGCGATGCCGGCACGTGGTCGTAGTCCCGGTCGAAGAACGAGGGGTGGGACCGGTCCACCACCAGGGAAACCGATTGCGCCGCACGGCGGGCCCGATCACCACGTTGCTCCGGTCGTACCGTCCGACCAGCTCGGGTCCGACCGGCCGGGCCCCCGGCGCTCCGCCCGGTTCGGCGGTTCGGCGGTTCGCCGGAACCTCGGGTAGTCCCGGATCTCGCGGTAGGAGTCGCGGGGGAACAGGATGCTCCCGAACGAGAGCGTCATGGCCGGTACCGGGCCGACGAAGAAGTCGCCCGTGACGTCGAGCGTGTCGCCGGTGCGCGTGACGCGTACCTTGATGACGCCTTGCAGCGGTGTGGTTCCGTCGATACGGAAGGCGGGCAACTCCTGTACGGCCAGCTTCAGTTGCTGCACGGCCGTCGGGGTACCCCGCGGGACGCCGAGGTACTCGTGCCGCACCACGACGAACGCCTGCCGGAACGCCTCGATCACGACGGCGGGGTCGTGCCGGTGCGTCCGCTGGTCGGACCAGAGGGGGTGGTCGTGCGCCACCCGTACGGCGATCGCGAATTCCGCGGCGCCGGCTCGGGCGTGGCCGGTGACGAACACCTCACGGGGCGAGAGCCGGTTCACCATCGTGGGCGGCACCCACCGGTCGAAGCCGAGAGTGTGGACGGGATCGGTGGTCGCCGGGGACTCCCGGGCCGGCGGTGCTCGTCGAGGACCTTGGCCAGTGAGCGGATCGTCGGGTTGTCGAGGATGTCGGTCATGCTGATCCGCAGGTCGGTCACCGCCTGCAGCCGGCCCCGGAGTTCCGCAGCGGCCAGCGAGTTGAGTCCCCGGGCGACGATGTCGTCGCCGAGGCCGACTGTGCCGTGTGCGCCGAGTACGTCGGCGACGGCGGTGCACACCGCGGTGGTGATGTCGGCCGCCTGCTCGATCGCGGTGTCCGTCGTGGCCGGTGCCGGCCACCAGCACTGCCGGGTGAAGGGGTAGGTGGGCAGGTCGGCCCGGCGTGCACCGGTGGCGGTGAACGCCTCGGCCCAGTCGACCGAGCCGCCGGCCACGAACCGCTCGGCCGCGGTGCGCAGCGTGGTGCGGCCGAGCGGTTCGTGGCCGGTTCCGGTGCGTCGGTGAAGGTGCGCAGCCCCGCCAGCAGTTCGTCGCGGCCCGTGCCGAGCACGACGCAGCGGTGGGTGAACCGTGCCCGGGTGAGGAGGGTGAGGGCGACGTCCGCCGGGTCGGTGTCCGGGTCCGTCTCCTCCAGGTGGGCGAGCAGCCGGGTGGCCTGTGCGGCCAGTGCCTCCGGGGTTTTCGCGGAGAGCACCCACGGCACGGCGGGCGCGGGGCGCCGGGGCGGGTCGGGGGTGCCCGTTCGAGGATGATGTGTGCGTTGGTTCCGGAGACACCGAACGACGACACCGCGGCCCGGCGGGGCCGCCCGCTGTCCGGCCACTTCTGACGCCGCGTGGCCAGCCGCACCGCACCCGAGGACCAGTCGACATGCGGACTCGGCGCATCGACATGCACCGTCGCCGGCACCGTGCCCTGCTCCATCGCCGCAACCATCTTGATCAGCCCGGCCACACCCGCCGCCGCCTGGGCATGACCGATATTGGACTTCAACGACCCCAGCAGCACCGGCCGGACGACCCTGCCCATAAGAGGTCCCAACAAAGGCGTTGGACGTGTCGGTGGGTGATGAGGCAGGTCGCGAGGCCGAGGAAGGCTTCGTGGATGTCGTCGCGCCGTTCCCAGCGGATGCGCAGGCGCCGGAAGCCGTGCAGCCAGGCGACGGTGCGCTCGACGACCCACCGGTGCACTGCGAGCCCCGAACCGTGAGGGACACCGCGGCGGGCGATCACCGGTCTGATGCCCAGGGCCCAGAGGAGCCGGCGGTACTTGTCGTGGTCGTAGCCGCGGTCGCCGAGCACCAGGCCGGGCCGCCGCCGCGGTCGCCCGACCGGGCCCGCGACGGACGGAACCTTGGCGAGGAGGGGCAGCAGCTGCGTGACGTCGTTGCGGTTGCCGCCGGCCAGCGACACCGCGAGCGGGATGCCCCGGCCGGCGACAAGGACGTGGTGCTTGCTGCCCGGACGTGCGCGGTCGACCGGGCCGGGGCCGCTTTGGGGCCCCGCCGAGCGGCCCTGACGTGGCTGGAGTCGATCACCGCCCGGGACCGGTCGAGCCGCTTCGCCGCCCGCAGCTTCGTCAGCAGGACGACGTGGAGCCGGTCCCACACGCCGGCCTCGTTCCAGGCGGCGAGCCGCCGCCGGCACGTCATGCCGGAGCCGAAGCCGAGCTCCTGGGGCAGGTACTCCCACTGGATGCCGGTGTGCAGGACGAACAGGATCCCGCACAGAGCCTGCCGGTCAGGAACCCTCGGCCGCCCCGCGACCAGCTTCGGACCCGGCTCTGGCCACAACGGCTCGATCAGCGACCACCGTTCGTCCGACACGATCCACGGACGAGAGTTCCTCTTCCCCCCGAACGAACCAACAAGCATCCGAGCCGACAGTCACACCATCAACGACTTCCGTCAGGAGCTCTAATACCGCTCTTCCCCGGGCCGCATGAGCCAGCTGATGGCACCGAGAACGAGGCACGATTCCTGGGCCGCTCGCGGACGCGGTCGTGGACGGTCGAAGTACGGTCAGCTGACCCGAAGACCGAGCGCCAGCGTCAGTTCAAGGACCCGGTGTGGCGATGCGAGATCCGGAAACAGCTCCCGCAGCTGCGACATCCGGTACCGGACTGTCTGGGGATGGACGAACAACGCCGCCGCCACCTCGTCCCGCCTGCCCTGGTGCAGCAGCCACGCCCGCAACGTCTCCTCCAGCCGCCGTGCGGTCGCGACAGGCAAGGTCCGCAACGGTGCGAGGGCTCGGGCACGCAGGTCTGCGAATGCGTCCACGTCGGCGCTCAGCACCAGCTCGGGCAGGTGGTCCTCGGTGTCGCGAATATCAGAGGAGAGGGAGCGCGCGCGTATGGCTCGTGCGTATGAGGCGGACGCACGAGTCCATGGCCGGGCCGGGCCGACCACGGCGGTGCGGTCGGTTAGCTGCCGCAAGAGATGTGATCGGTCGGCATCGGGGACGAGCAGCACACCGGTGGCGTCCGGCAGATCGTCGAGGACGAGGGTGCTCGGGTCGAGCGCGCGGTAGGCAGGCCGGGCCTGGGGGGCGGGCAGCAGGACCGCGGTCAGCGAAACCGGAGGCTGCCACCCGGCCCGTTGAACAGAGGCCAGCAGCACGTCCGGGCTCGCGCCGGCGAGGAGGTCGCGGGCCAGGTGTTCCAGGTGGCGCTCGTGGGCCCTGCCCCGGGCGGCCAGTTCGTCGGCGTGGCCCGCGGCGCTCGCGGCGGAGAGCTCGTCGATGTAGGCGAAGGTCAGCTCGGCGAACTTGGCGACCTCGGCGGCGGGCAGACCTGCGGGTACGGCACCCGCTGCCAGGCATCGCCAGGCCACGCGGGCGCCGACGCGGTAGGCGCTGAGCAGGGCGTCCATCGAACGGCCGTCGCGCACCTCGCCGCGGCCCAGCTCGTAGGCTGCGTCACCGGCGTCGCCGCCTGTGGCGTTGCCGCTCGCGAGGTCCAGGTAGTGCCCCAGGGCGGTACGGACGGCTCGGCGGATGGTGCCGCCCATGCGGCCCGAAAGGGCGTTGGCGTAGGGAGGGACCTCGTCGATGATCGCCTGGACGACCTCGTCGGCGGTGGTCTTCAGCGCGGCCCGAAGTGCGGTGACCGTCGTCTCATCCAGGGCCAGTTCGCTGGCCCTCCGGATTGCATGGTTCACTTTTTTGTTCCCTGCGAACAATTCAGCCGATCAGATTTACGTCCTGCGGTCAGGACTTTACGCCTTGAGGCGCAGCAAGCTGGAGTCATGACGAGTGCAGCCCTGCGCAGCAGGGCGTGGAAACTGCTGGAGATGGTCACGACGCCGCTGCTGCCGTCGGACTACCTCGACCTGGTCAGCCCGCTGCGTGCGAGCGCTGACCTGCGTGGGCGCATCGAGGCCGTGCACCCCGAGACGGGTGACGCCGCGACTGTCGTGATCAGGCCGGGACGGGGCTGGCGCGGCCACACAGCCGGTCAGTACGTGCGGATCGGGGTCGACGTCGACGGGGTGCGCCTGTGGCGTGCCTACTCCATCACCTCGCCGACAAACCGCCAGGACGGCCGCGTCACGATCACCGTGAAGGCGATCTTGGACGGCAAGGTCAGCAACCACCTGGTCCGCAGGGCGAAACCGGGCACGCTGATCCAGCTCGACCAGCCGACCGGTGACTTCGTGCTGCCGCAGGCCAAGCCCGCCAAGGTGCTCTACCTGACGGCCGGCAGCGGCATCACGCCCGTGATGGGCATGCTGCGCGACATCGAGTTCGACGACGTCGTCATGGTCCACTGCGCGCCGCAGCCGCAAGACGTGATCTTCCGCAACGAACTGCACGACCTGGTCGCGGACAAGAAGCTGCGGCTCACCGAGGTGCACACCGACACGGACGGCATGCTCGACATCGCCCGTCTCGACGAACTCGTGCCCGACTGGGCCGAGCGCGAGACCTGGGCTTGCGGGCCCGCCGGCCTGCTCGACGCCGCCGAAGAGCACTGGAGCGAGCACGGCGTACAAGAGCGCCTGCACACCGAACGCTTCCGCCCCAGCATCGTCGTCGCCGGCGACGGCGGCGAGGTCACGTTCAGCGCCACCGGCAAGACCGTCGACGCGGACGGCGCCACGCCGTTGCTGGACATCGGCGAGGAGGCCGGCGTGCTCATGCCCTCCGGGTGCCGCATGGGCATCTGCTTCGGCTGCATCACGCCGCTCAAGGCCGGCGCCGTCCGCGACCTGCGCACCGGCGAGATCACCGAGGCCGAGCCGGGCGTCCTCATCCAGACCTGCGTGTCCGCCGCGGCGGGCCCCTGCGACATCGAACGGTAGGAGCACCTTGACCGCCATCGACCCCACCGCCCACCTGACCGCGGAGCAGATCGAGGAGCTTGGCCGCGAGCTGGACGCGATCCGCGACGAGGTGATCGCCAGCCGCGGCGAGAAAGACGCCGCCTACATCCGTAAGGTCATCTCGGCGCAGCGCAAGCTCGAGCTGGTCAGCAGGGGCGTGCTGCTGTTCTCGATCTTCCCGCCCGCGTGGCTGCTCGGCACCGCCGGTCTGTCCGTGGCGAAGATCATGGACAACATGGAGATCGGCCACAACGTCCTGCACGGCCAGTGGGACTGGATGCGAGACCCGAAGATCCACTCCACCACCTGGGAGTGGGATCACGTCTCGCCGTCCGAGCAGTGGAAGCACTCGCACAACGAGCTGCACCACACGTACACCAACGTGATCGGCAAGGACAACGACCTCGGCTACGGCATCATGCGCGTCGACGAGGACCAGAAGTGGCACCCGTTCCACCTCGGCCAGCCGCTGTGGAACTTCATCAACGCCTGCTTCTTCGAGTACGGCATCGCAGCGTACGACCTGGAGCTCGGCAAGAACCTGCACAAGCGCCGCCGCAAGAACCCGGAGTTCCGCGCGCGGGCCAAGGCCGTGGGCCGCAAGATCCGCAAGCAGGTGCTCAAGGACTACGTGCTCCACCCGCTGCTGTCGGGCCCGTCGTTTTTCACCACGCTCGCCGCCACGTTCACCGCGAACCTGGTCCGCAACATCTGGTCCCACTCGGTGATCATGTGCGGGCACTTCCCCGAGGGCGTGCAGGTCTTCGAGCGCCGGTCGATCAAGGGCGAGACGCGCGGCCAGTGGTACCTGCGCCAGATGATGGGCTCGGCGAACATCAGCGGCAGCAGGGCCATGCACTTCATGACCGGCAACCTGTCGCACCAGATCGAGCACCACCTGTTCCCGGACCTGCCGAGCAACCGGTACGCCGAGGTCGCGGTGAAGGTGCGCGCGCTGTTCGAAAAGTACGAGCTGGAGTACGTCACCGGGCCTCTGCCCAAGCAGGTGGCCTCCGCGTGGCGCAAGGTCTTCCGGCTCTCGCTGCCGAACAAGAAGCCCAAGGTCAAGACGCCGGACCGCGAGCAGGAGCTCGTCGCGACCTGATTCCCGGTATTGGTTCAGCTCTTTCGGCCGTACCGGCGGCACCGCCGGGTTCGGTGAGATCCGTTGCGGACGGTGGGCGGCCGCGACATCAGACCGTACGACACGCGATCCGGGCAGCCCGGTGTCCGGCTGCGCTGCCTGGACGTGCGCCAGGAGCTCAGCACACAGCCCCCGGTTAGATGTTGTAGTGCGCTGACCTGCCGTGGTCGGTCCGGTAGTCGGGTGCGTACGCGCACTCGGTTTGCCGCCGGGCGGGCTGGGTGGAAGGCGTGGGCTGTGACGTGGACACTGCCGGAACCGATGCTCGCCGCCTCTGTGCCCGACCCTGCGCTGCTGCCGGGGTGGGCGGGTGAGCCGAAGTGGGACGGGTTTAGGGCGCTGGTCTGCGTCGACGCGGGCCGGGTGGCGCTGCGTTCCAGGCGCGGCACCGAGATGGCGGCCTCATTTCCGGAGGTCGTGGCGGGGGCCGTGCAGTTGCCGGACGCGACCGCGCTGGACGGCGAGCTGGTTGTATGGGACGCCGCGGGCCGCCTCGCGTTCGAGCGGTTGCAGAACCGGCTTGCCCGGCGCGGTGCCGGGGCGGCCCGGGCGGCGGAGGAGTGGCCGGCCCACTTCGTCGCGTTCGATCTGCTGCGGCTGTCCGGGACGGACACGACCTCCTGGCCGTACCGGAGGCGCAGGGCCGCGCTGGAGTCCGTGTTCGCCGCCCGCCGGCTGTCGGCGCCGTGGGCTCTGTGCCCGTCGACCACCGAGGCAGACGTCGTGCGCGAATGGCTGACGTGGGCTGCGGTCGGGATGGAGGGCGTGGTCTTCAAGAGGCTGGACGCCCCCTACCGCCCGTCGGTGAGGGGCTGGCAGAAATACAAGGTCCGCGAGACGAGCGAGGCGATCGTCGGCGCGGTCACCGGCCCTCTGGGCGCTCCCCGCACGCTGCTGCTCGGCAGGTACGACACCGATGGCCGCCTTCAGTACGTCGGCCGCACCACCACCCTCGCCCGGACCGCAGGCGCTGTGGTCGCCGGCCTGCTCGTTCCGGGGCGGCGCGGGCATCCGTGGACGGGCTGGTCGTTCTCCGCCGGGTGGGGCAGCCAGGGAGAACTGGTCGTCACGCTGGTGGGACCCGAGCTGGTGATGGAAGTCGACGTCGCCCGCGACGCCGCCGGCCGGTGGCACCACCCCGCACGCTGGCATCGCACCCGCCCCGACCTCTCCCCCACCGACCACTGACCAACTCAACAACCAAGATCAGCCGTTAAGTTGACACACTCGACCTACGACGGACTGCGCGCCGCCGAGGCCAAGGGCAGCAAGGGCGGACGCCGCCCCGCCGCAGCGGCCGACAAGACCGACGACGTGCGCACCGCGTACCTGGAGCGCCGCTCCATCGCCGCTCTCGCCCGCGACCACGGCGTCAGCCGCGGCGCGATCCGCACGGCCCTCGCCGACCTCCTGCCCGGCCACACCGCCATCGCGGAGGACGACTCAGTCCCGGAGCTGCCGGTCACCCTCGACATGCCGGGCAAGGTCGCCGACTTCCTTCGCGCGGGTGACCTGGAGCCCGCCGAGCAGGCCGCGCTCCCCCAGGGGGTGACCGTACGGCGAGGACAGGACCACACCCTGCGCGTCACCGCCGACTCCTCGGCCTCTCCCAGCCCTTCGACGGCACCCCGGGGACCGCCGTGACCCCGGTCCGGCGCAAGGCCCGCCGCGAGTACGCGAACCGCGTCACCCGCTCTCGGATCCCCGGCCCGGCCATGATCACCGGCTTGGCGTTGACCGCTGCACCGATGTTCTCCGAGGCCGTCAGCGTCCGGCTGCCGTGCGGTGGTGTTCCTCGCGGTGGGCGAGTACGTCGGTCATGTGCGTTTCGGCCCAGTCCTTGAGGCCGGCCATGACGTGGTTCAAGGACAGACCGAGGTCGGTCAGTTCGTAGGTGACGGTGACGGGCACGGTGGGCGTGACGGTACGGGTGACCAGGCCGTCGGCTTCCAGGGAACGCAGGGTCTGGGTGAGCATCTTCTGGCTGGCGCCCGCGAGCCGGCGGGACAGTTCGGAATAGCGCATCGCCCGGGGCCCGTCTTCGTGGTCGACCCCGGGGCGGTGCGGACCGTCGCTGCCGAGCGCCGCGAGGATCAACGCGACCCACTTGTCGGAGATGCGGTCGAGCAACTGCCGGCTGGGGCAGCCGTCCATGAACGCGTTGTAGCTCGCTTTCGCCTCGGCCCGCTGCTGAGCCGCCGTCTGCGTCGACATCGATCGCCCCCTCGGTACCTGGAGGCAGCTTACGCACTCTCAAGTGCCCTCTTACGCTGCCAAATCCACAGAACGAGCATGGAGCACGGAAACGATCACCCCACCGCAGAGGAACAAAGCCATGGGCACCCCCACTTTCCGCACCGCCGTCGTCCGTGTTCCGAACGGGCCCGATTCGATCGAGGTCATCGAGGTGCCCGTCGTCGATCCTGGCCCCGGCCAGATCCGCGTCGCCATCGCTGCTGCGACGGTCAACCCCACCGATCTCGGCGTCGCGGCGGGTTTCTTCCACTCGATGGGGCTGGTCGATCAGCCCGAGCACACGGGCCTGGGCTGGGAGTTCGCCGGCGTCGTGGACGCGTCCGGGCCGGGCGTCGACCTGGCCATCGGCACCAGGGTGGCCGGTCTGGTGGTCGGCTTCGACCGCGACTACGGCACCTACGCCGAGCAGATCGTGGTCGCAGCGGCCGACGTCGTCCCGGTCCCCGACGAGCTGGACCTGCTGGCCGCGGCCACGGTCCCCCTCAACGGGCTGGCCGCTGCGCAGGTCGTCGACCTGCTCGGCGACGCGCCCGCCGGGGCCGCCCGGCTGCTGGTGACCGGCGCCGCGGGGGCGGTCGGGGCGAACGTCGCCGTCCTCGCCCGGGAACGCGGCTGGCAGGTGACCGGGCTCGCCCGCGCCGGCGACGAGGAGTTCGTCCGCGGCCTCGGCGCCGACTTCACCACGCGCGCCGAGCCGGAATGGGACGCAGTCGTCGACCCCGCCCAGTTGAACGAGGAAGCGCTCAAGCTGGTCCGCGACGGCGGAGCCTACGTCGGGCTGCGGCCAGGCCTCGAGCCGCCCGCCGAGCGCGGGATCTCGGTCGCCTCCGTGGTCACCGCTTTCGACAGCGCACACCTGGCCGACCTCCTCACCCGCACCGCCTCGGGCGAACTTTCGGCCCGCGTCCATGCGGTCGTCCGTCTGCACCAGGCCGCCGAAGCCCACCGGGCCACAGCCAAGAGCGGCCTCCGCGGCCGCTACATCATCTGCCCCTGACCAGCCCGGCGCCGGCGGAGGTGTGGCGGGGGGCGGGGCGGGCCGTCGATCGAGTCCCTATCGAATCCGGAGCGGTTCAGGTGTGACGTGCACTGGCTTCAGTTCGAGTGGGCATCCACGGAAAGCCTGCCTGTATGCCGCCCACCCCGGGTCGGGGCTGGGAATCACCACCCGGAGGGCTTCGCGGTGCCCATGACGCGGCTGACGGTGATCTCGATGACGACCCGGTTCGGGTTGATCCGCGGGGTCTTGTACCGCTCGGCGTACCGGCGCTCGGCATCGGCGACGGAGGCGGGATCGTCCTTGATCACGGCTGTGCCTTCGAGAGTGCACCAGCGCCGGCCTTCCACCTGCCCCACGGACACGCGCGCCTCGGTGCCGACGGCCAGGGCGGCGCGGACGTTGCGCGCCTTCTTGCTGCCGCCGTCGGTGATGACGCGGGCAATCCGTGCCTCGGGGTCGTACGTGACGCCGACCGGGGTGAGGTGCGGAGTGCCGTCAGGCCTGAGCGTGGTCAGGAAGCACGTGCGGCGCTCCCGCCAGAACATGTCGTCCCCCTCGGCAGGCTGCGGTGCCCTGATGTCCAACGTGGGTCTCCTCGGTGCGAACGGCTCAGCGCGACGTCCACGAGCCCGAAGAGGCGGGGAGGCCGATGCTTCAACCGTAACGGGGGTGCTGTCACGTTGACTGACCGGGTGGGATGATCTTCGGGTTGGTCATGGTGGAGGGGGGGACCGTCCATGGACAGCGCGTCGCCGTCGTACAAGGGGCATCGGTACCCGGTCGAGGTGATCTCCCACTGTGTGTGGCTGTACTTCCGCTTCCCGCTCAGCTTCCGCGAGGTGGAGGAGCTGATGCTCCAGCGCGGCGTGATCGTCTCCTATGAGACGGTCCGGCGGTGGTGCGCCAAGTCCGGGCAGGCCTATGCGAACGGACTGCGCCGCCGTCGGCCGCGGCCCGGGGACAAACGGCATCTGGACGAAGTGTTCGTGAAGATCAACGGGGAGCCGAAGTACCTGTGGCGGGCCGTGGACGCCGGCGGCACCGTGCTGGACATCCTCGTGCAGAACCGGCGGGACAAGGCCGCCGCCCGGCGGTTCTTCCGCCGCCTGCCGAAGAAGACGGGCGCGGTGCCACGGGTGATCGTCACCGACAAGCTGTGCTCCTACGGCGCCGCCCACCGCCAGGTCATGCCCTCGGTGGAGCACCGCTCGCACAAGGGCCTGAACAACCGGGCCGAGAACTCCCACCAGCCCACCCGGCAACGCGAACGCGCCATGAAAGGCTTCCGCTCCGTCGGCGCAGCACAACGGTTCCTGGCCGCGTTCGGCGGCATCTCACCCCACTTCCGGCCCCACCGCCACCTGATGACTGCCTCGAACTACCGCACCGAGATGACCGTCCGTTTCGCGATCTGGGACCAGATCACCGGCGCCGCCGACCTGCCCACCACGGCCTGAACACAGGCCCGGGCCGCGGGCCCACCACGCCCCGACGCACCAACAGACAGCCACGCACCCAACAACGTGACAACGCCCGCGGAACAGTTCTTTCAGGCTGAAGCCCTGGGACCTGATCTCGTCCGAACCCATGACACCACTCCCCACCTGCCCGGCGTTGCGCTTGCCGAAAATTTCGTCCGTGCAGGTCATGCGGCGTGCTCGTACTCGTGGAGGATGCCACCTGACCTGCCCAGACGAGGATTTCGGCAAGAGCAACCTCGTCCCGGTCACCGGTGCCGCCTGCGCACTGCCGCTCTACGCGATCCGACGCGGCGCAGTGCTGAGCCCCGGCCCTGCTCGGCGCGGACTGCCCGGCGGCCCGCGCGAGCGCACAGGGGTGCCTCAGCACTGCGCCGGCTTGCGCCACGAGCATTCCAGGTCCCCGTTGCTCTCCGTGTTCCGGACGGCCTTCGGCCGCACCGTCACCGCCCGGTTCTCGTCGGACGAGGCGAGAGCGACCACGATGGCGTCCTCGATGCTCTTGACCGAGCCGACGAGATAGTTGTTGAGGACGACGCTGTAGACGAGTTCGCGTCCGCCCCCGTCCGTGACGTATCCCGACAGGGCCGACGCGCCCGTCAACGACCCCGTCTTGCCACGCGCGTTGAGCGCGGCCGGCGTGCCGCACAGACGCGAGCGCAACGTACCGCCGACGAAGCGGTTCGGGTCACAGGCCACCGGGAGGGCCCGGTACCAGTCGGCGTACCAGGGCTCGGTGCGCACCGACAGGAGCAACTTGGCGAGCTGGTCCGCGGGAACGCTGTCCATCCGGGACAGCCCGGAACCGTCGACCTGGCGCAGCTTGCCCGGGTCGACGCCGACGCGCCTCAGGTAGCCGCTGATGCCGGCGAGGCCGGCACCCCAGGTGCCACGCCCGGAGGTCTCGTATCCGATCGCCTTGGTCAGCGCCTCGGCGTGCATGTTGTTGGACAGCTTCAGGAACGGGATCAGCAGCTCCTTGAGGGGCATGGACTCGTGCGTAGCGAGCCTGTGCGCGCCCTTCGGAGTCGCCTCGCCGAGCCGGGTCGCCCCGGTGACGCGCACGCCATGCGCGGCCAGCGCGTCGCGGAAGACGTCCGCGGCGTAGCCGGTGGGCTCCCAGACGCTGATCCACTCCTTGGCGGTGGCGCCGCCAACAGGCAGGGTGCCGCTGACGGTGACGGTGTTGGCGCCGTGCTGCCGCTCGACGGTGAGGTCGCTCGGGCCGCCCCGGTCGACGGTGGTCGCGCGCACGTCGAGGTGGACGTAGTGATTGGCCGGGGTGACGGTGGTGCGCGGCCGGTCGCCGGGCTTGTCCCCCGGCGCCGCATGCACGATGACCGTGCCGGTGTCGTAGTCGGTGTCGGGGGCGACGCTCAGCGCGGAGGTCTGCGCCGAGTAGTACGAGGATTCGTCGTCGGAGGCCCAAGAGCGGCCGAGCCGTTGGTCATCGAAGCGGGTGTCGTCGGCGACCAGGCGCCCGGTGACGCGCCGCACCCCCGAGTCGGCGAGCGCGGCGGCGAGCCGGTCGTAGTCCTCGGCGAGCAGGGTCGGATCGCCGGTGCCGCGCAGATACAGGTCGCCGGCGAGCACGGAGCCGTGCCGGGCACCGGTCGACAGGACGTCGGTGGTAAAGCGGTGGTCGGGGCCGAGCAGCGCCATAGCCGCGGCCGAGGTGAGCAACTTGGTGTTGGAGGCGGGCATGAGCCGCCCGCTCGGCAGACGCTGATAAAGGACCGCGCCGGTCTTCGCGTCGGCGACGACGATGCTCGCGGCGCCGCCGTCCATGCGGGCGTCGCCGAGGATCGTGTCGATGGCCTCCGGCAGCCCGGTCCGGTCACCGCCCGCCCCCGCGGGCGAGCTCCAGCTGAACGTCGTCGCGACCACGACGGCGACGACGGGCCAGATCCAGTGGCGCATACGCGTGGTGCGTCTCACGGGTCTACTCATGCCATAGGAGCATCCCGGATCCCGACCGACGGCAACAGACCCCCTCGCCGCTCCGCACCCCGCCACCGCTGCGCAGGTGCCCGGCACGACCGATCACCACCACCTCGCCACGCACCATGCCCTTCCGCCTGATAATTCCAAGATCCCCGACAGAGTCAAGCTCAGCCTGCCGCGACCCTCAGTGGCACCGGCCTCTACAGCGACGCGTCCAACGAACCGGTCGACGGCACTCCCGGCTCTTACCGCTTCCCAGCCCTGCTCACGTGTTCCCGAGACCCCGGGGGACACACGGCTGTATCGATGGAACGTGAGGGGTACTCGAACAAGGTGGGTTATGACTCCCATGGGAAGAACCGGCAAAGCGTTGAATTGGTGACCAGGCGATGACGACGAAGACCACTGGAAAGTCCGGTAAAAAGACGACCGGCGCGACGGACGAAGCAGTGGCGCGTGCACTGCTCGACCGACAACGGCGCACTTATGCGGCGCAGGCGGGCATCCGACTGCGCAACACCCCCGCGCCGCTGTACCAGACGCTCGTGCTCGCGATCCTCCTCAGCGCTCCCATCAGGTCCGACACCGCAGTGGCAGCGGCCAAGGCGCTGTTCGACGCCGGAATGCGCACCCCACGGGCGATGGCGGACGCGTCCTGGCAGCAGCGCGTCGACGCACTCGGTGAGGGCGGCTACCGGCGCTACGACGAGCGGACCTCCACAATGCTCGGCAAGGGAGCTGAACTGCTGCTGGAACGCTACGGCGGCGATCTGCGCCGACTGCGTGAGGCACCCGACCCGAAGAAGGCCCTGTTGGACATACCCGGGATCGGGCCCACAGGGGTCGACATCTTCCTGCGTAATGTACAGGGCGTGTGGTCGGAGTTCGCGCCGTACATCGACCACAAAGCCCTGGACGGCGCCCGACGGCTCGGGCTGCCGGCCTCACCCGAAAGGCTGAGCAGTCTCGTCCCCGGCCGCGAAATGCCTCGGCTGGCGGACGGCCTGGTCCACGCGGCCCTCGACAAGCCGCTGGCGGACGAGGTGGTCGCCGCCGCAGGGGCAGCCTGACAAGCCCTTCGCGGAGCACATGGTGCGACGTCCGGAGTGAAGCAACCGAGATGACCATGTGCTTCGCCCTTTGGGGCCAGGTCACCGGCGTCGCCGGCCTGCCCGCTGCGGCCTGAGCCCGGAGCCGGAACCCGGCCCACCACACCCGTCACACCATCAGGCACTCACACACTCAACAACGTGACAGTGCCGCCACGACCGCTCATGATCGTGATTGTGGCGACCCTCCGTGGCCCCAGGACGGAAAGTGATCCAGAACCCGAATGCTGACCCTCTGACGTCGGATCAAAAGTGACCCACTTGATGATCTTCGTCTGACTCCGCCCTGGGTGGTCAAGGTCAGGAGGGAAGGCGATTCTCGTGGAGCACTGGGCAGAGATCCAGCGGCTGCACCGGGCTGAGCAGATGCCGATCCGGGCGATTGCGCGGCATCTGAGCATCTCGCGGGAAGACGGGGGCGGGAGCCTGTGGGTTCCGGCCCGCCCCGGGGAGGGTCAGAAGGGCTTGTAGGGCAGGTACTTGCCGTCCAGGGTGATGACCGCCCGCTCGCCGCCCTCGGGGTCGGCGACCTTCTTCACATCCAGCTTGAAATTGATCGCGGAGATGATGCCGTCACCGAACTGCTCGTGCACCAGGGCCTTGAGGGTGGTGCCGTAGACCTGGAGTATCTCGTAGAAGCGGTAGATCGTCGGGTCGGTCGGAACACTGTCCCCGATCGAGCCGCGGGTGGGGATGGTCTGGAGCAGCATCACCGCGTCGTCGTCCAGGCCCAGGAGCTCGGCGACGGCCTTCGCGACGTGGGCGGGCAGGGCGTGCTGGCCCAGAATGGCGGCGGTGACGAAGGTGACCGACAGGCCTGCGGCGTCCGCGATCCGCTGCCAGGACACATCCCGGCGGGTCTTGGCCTCAACCGCGGCGATGGCCAGCTGCTGACGGGCGGTGGGGTCGAACTGAGCATGCACCATGAGAGGTTTTCCTTATCCGAGGTGCTGGTCCGCAGGAGGGCGAGGCGGCGAGCTTGCGGGGTGGTGGGTGATCCGGGACCGATGCTCGGGGATCACAGGTCGTGCGGTCAGGCCGCCACAGCGGTGCCAAGGGCGCCAGCTTCTTCGACGGTGCCGGTGGGGACATCGTAGACCCGGCCGTGCAGGGTAGTCGTGTTGTGCGCCAGCGCATAGACCAACCGAGGGACGTGTGGCCAGGTTGGCGAGCTGGGTGGTGACGTTCTCCGGTACCAGGGCGGCCGCCTTCTCGCCGCCGCCCGGGGCTGCGGGGTGGTACGGGCCTCGGAGGGTCCGCGTGGCGCAGCCAGTCGGCGATCGCTGGGGTGCCGGGCAGGTCGTGGCTCTCGGCCAGGACGGTCATCGCACTGCAGGCGGAGTGCCCGCACACCACGATGTCCGTGACTCTGAGGACGGTGACGGCGTACTCGATGCTGGCCGCCACCCCGTCCGCGCCGGAGGTATGCGCGGGCACCAGGTTGCCGGCGGTGCTGATGACGAACAGCTCGCCCGGCTCACTGTCCGTGATCGGCACCGGGGCGACGCGGGCGTCGGCGCGGCGTTGTCACGTTGGCTGACCGGCCTGGGATGACCTCGTGGTTGATCGTGCCGGGGAGGGGTTCGCTCGTGTCGTCCGCGCCGCCGTCGTGCAAGGGGCACCGGTACCCGGTCGAGGTAATCGCCTACGGCGTGCGGCTGTACTTTCGCTTCCCGCTCGGCTTCCGGGAGGTCGAGGAGCTGATGCCCGGGCGCGGTGTGCTCGTCTCCCACGAGACGATCCGGCGCTGGTGCGCGAAGTCCGGGCAGGCCTACGCCGACGGCCTGCGCCGCCGTCGGCCCGGGCCCGGGGACACGTGGCACCTGGACGAGGTCAACGGAGAGCGGAAGTACCTGTGGCGGGCCGTCGACGCCGACGGCACCGTGTTCGACATCCTGGTCCGGGGCCGAAGGGACACGGCCGCGGCCCGGCGCTTCTTCCGCACACTGCTCAAGAAGACCCGTACGGTGCCGCGGGTGGTCGTCACGGACAAGCTGCGCTCCTACGGGGCGGCCCACCGCGAGGTGATGCTTTCGGTCGAGCACCGCTCGCACAAGGGCCTGAACAACCGGGCCGAGAACTCCCACCAGCCACCCGCCGGCGCGAACGCGCGATGAAGGGCCTCCGCAGCGTCGGAGGAGCACAGCGGTTTCTGTCCGCGTTCAGCGGCATCTCACCCCACTTCCGGCCCCACCGCCACCTGATGACTGCCTCGAACTACCGCACTGAGCTGACCGTCCGTTTCGCGATTTGGGACCAGATCACCGGCGCTGCCGCCATGCCCACTGCGGCCTGACTCGAAACTGCCACCCGATCCCACCACACCCTGACACGCCCCCATCTGGTCACACCCCCACCCCCCGTGACAACGCCAGTTATGCGGCTGGCTCGTACGTCACGGTCTGGTCCGGGCAGCCGGCCGCCACCTCGCGCAGGGCTGCCACCTCGGCTTCACCGCCATCAGACTCCAGCGGAGCTTCGTTGCGATCCACTCGGCAACGTACCGGCCATCACGCGACATGACACCGCCCCTTCCTCGTGTGCCTGCGGACGGATACCGTCCGCCCTCTGGCGGACGCGCGTAGATATCCGCCATGATCTGCGGGCACCACCTGCACAGCCACCCCCCAAGGAAACCTGGCCCCCAGCAGGAAGGGTTCGCACATGAAGGACGTGAAGGCTCTGAGGTTCCCGAGGATCCGCTCGGTCCTGATCGCTCTCGCTCTGGTCATCGCCCCCGGCGCCGCCGTCATCGGCACGGCGGGCGAGGCGTCCGCCGCCACGAAGATCAGTCACGCCACCGCGACCTCGATGTTCCGCGAGGTGGGCATCACCTGGTCGTCCTCCGGCAACTGCTCGAACCGCAACACCTCGACATGCACGTCGTTCGAACAGCTCAACCTCGCCAGCGCCCAGGGCGCCCAGACCCTCAAGCGGGCCAGCGGCTGCGCACTGAACATCACCGGCGGCACCGAGACGGGCCATGCCTCCGGGACGTACTCGCACTGGAACGGCTACAAGCTCGACTACAGCAAGTACACGTGTCTCGGGAACTACATCAAGAACAATTTCGCCTACATCGGAGTGCGCGGCGACGGCGCCCCGCAGTGGCGTTCCGGTTCCGGCAACATCTACGCCGAAGAGGGCAACCACTGGGACGTCACGTACTACAACTGCGGCGGCTGCTGAGCCGTACCCCGCACACCCGCAGCCACCGTTCGGCCCGTTGAGGGCGGGCCGAACGGTGGGCCCGGGCCACACTGACCGTATGGCTCGTCTCCCGGCCGCCAGCGGCCCCTGCCGGTCGCGGCCCCTGCCGGTCGCGGCCGAGTCCCGGGACGACTGCACCCGCAGCAGCTTCCGCCACTGAAACGCCGGCGAGGACCCCGCCGACGGCTGCAGCACCCGCGCCGAGGTCCTCCTCGCGGAAGCCGTCACCGCCCCCACCGTCGGCGCCCGCTGCGCACTGACCGGCGGCACCTGGTTCTCGTATTACGACGAGACGACCGTCACCGCGGCGTCGGGCCTGGACATTGACCATATGGTCCCCCTGGCCGAGGCCTGGGACTCCGGCGCCTTCGCCTGGACTGCCGAACGGCGCGAGGCCTACGCCAACGACCTCGGACAGGACTCCAGCCTGGTCGCCGTCACCGCACGCTCCAACAGGTCCAAAAGCGACCAGGACCCGGCCCAATGGCTCCCGCCCGCCACGAGCGCACTGTGCCGGTATGTCTCCGAGTGGACCGCCACCAAACTCCGCTGGAACCTCACCACCGACCAGAGCGAACACGACCGGCTCACCCAACTCGCCGCCGACTGCGGCGACACCACCGTCACCTACACCCTCGCCCCATAAGGCCCTGCACAGCTGCCAGACTGCTGCCCACCCCGCGCGGCCAGCACCTCACCTGAGCGGCACACGGTGGGCGGCACGTCGGGGTACGGCGGTCTCCGTGGACGGCCCTGCGGGTGAGAGGTGGTCTCCGGGCCCGTACGAGGAGTCGGCGTTGAGCAGGGCCGCCCCCAGCGGGGTGAGGACATGGCTCACCGTGTTCGCTGTCCGCAGGGATTCGATCAGTCCGGCTTCCCGGAGGGCCGTCGCGTTGCGGCTGGCCGTGGGCGCGGCGAGGCCGGTCCGCCGGGCCAGTTCACCCGTCGTGCAGCCCTCCTCGACCATGCGGAGGGTCAGCGCACGACCCGGGCCGAGCACGCGGGCCAGGGCGCGGTCCGCGCCCTGGCCGGTGCGGGCGACCGTCCACCATTCCGCCTCTCGGGACACGGGATAGACGAGCGTCGGGTCGAGGATCGGATCGATGAGGGAGACCGGAGTGCGCCAGCAGAAGACGGACGGAATCAGGAGCAAGCCCCGGCCGTCGAGGTGGACATCACGCTCGACCGGGTAGTCGGCTTCCAGCACGGGCGGGTTCCAGCGGAGGGTCGGTCGCATGCTGTGCAGCAGGCCATCAGCTCCCCCGTCGAGCAGGGAGCGTGCGCGCACCGCCCGGTCCGCTTCGACGAGAGCCCGAATCCGGGGCCAGTACGGGGCGATCGCCACGCGGTGGTAGCCGAGCAGCGCGTGGCCGAGGTTGGTGACGGCGGCCAGGTCGCCTGCGGCCAGGGGGCGTATCCATGCTGGCAGAGCGGGAAGGACCGCCAGCTCCGCGCGTAATCGCTGGGCCGGGGTGGCGAGGACTGCGTCGACTCCTACCTCCAGGCCGTGTATCCCTTCCGGCGGGGTGAGGAAGTCCGGGAAGTCGCTGCGAGGCGGGGCGAGGCAGCGGATCAACTGAGCGTGCCCGGGGGCGAGGTGGCGGAGTTGAGCCCGGGTCCGCGCGCGCCAGGGGTCGAAAACCGTTTGCCCGTCGCGGTTGCCGAGCAGGTTGGCGCTGAGCGCCACCTCCCAGAGGGGGTCTGGCCCCGGCGCCACCTTCGTACGGAGCAGGTCCTCAGTGGTGAAGTGGACTCTCAGCATGCAATGTCCCGTCTCCTCTCGGCCCGGCCGAATTTTGCATGCCGTGCGCCGCACTGACCATGGTTATTACGACTAGAGGGAAAGTTGTGGCCCAAGGTTCCTCCTCCCGGCACTCTGGGCGCACGGCAGGATCTCCGGAACCCTGCCCCCTTCGAAGGAGAGTTCATGCGCAAGGTGAAGGCTGCGGTTGCCGCGGCCACGACGTTCGCGGCAGGCATGATTGCGCTGGCGCCCGCGAGTCCCGCCGCGGCCGCGACCCCCACGTGCGACTGGGTGGCCTCGTACAGCGGAGCCTGGGTTCCCGTCTATCGGACGGGTACCAACGTCAACTGCAACCTGGTGCAGGGCACGTACGGCGAAGCCGTCCGGCAGCTGCAGACGACGCTCAACAAGTGCTACAAAGCAGGTCTGACGGTGGACAAGTCGTTCGGCCCCGCCACCCGGAACGCGCTCATCAAGGCCCAGCAAGCGGCCGGTACGCCAGCGGACGGGGAGTACGGCCCGAACACCCGTAAGGCGATCAAGCACGAGCCGCTCAACGGCAGCACGAACTGCGTCCGCGTTCCCTGAGGAACCTGACCGACTCCATGTGAGCCCCGGCGGCCTCGTCACCTCGTCACCCGGGTCCGCGCAGAGGCAGCCCGGCCTGTCCGGCGACGACCGCACCGGGCACCTGGACCCGGAGACCAGTTGTTCCGGAGTCCGGGAAGGCCGTGCCGGCCGCCGTGCGGTCCTGGCCCGGCTCGGCTCGGTGTCGGCTTCCGCAGTGTCTGCCTGGTCTGGGCGGACGCCGGATACGCCAACTCCGTTGACTCCAGGACTGTTACTCAGCGCTACACGCTACCTGGCCGTAGCTGTACGAGAACAGGGCCGAACCGTTTATAGAACCGGCGGCGGCCGCCCCTTCGAAGGGGCGGCGCGCTGTGGTGGTGGGGCGG
Source organism: Streptomyces sp. NPDC085927 (assembly GCF_044540975.1). Lineage (NCBI taxonomy): Bacteria > Bacillati > Actinomycetota > Actinomycetes > Kitasatosporales > Streptomycetaceae > Streptomyces > Streptomyces sp. NPDC085927. The sequence continues at coordinate 27,022 of NZ_JBITSN010000018.1, read as the reverse complement.
GGTGAGGGTGTGCCGGTGCCGGGCCCTGGCTGCCGGCGATGCCCGTCTGGTGTCAGCGGCGGCCGCCGCGGTGGCGGCCCCAGGACTCGGTGTCGACCGTGCGGCCGCGGTCATCGCGCAGGGTCGCCCTGTCGGAGCGGTTGTCCCACACGTAGTGGCGGCGGTCCTGGAACAGGTCGGTACGGGTGTCGCGGCCGATGCCGGTGTGGACGCGGACCGTGGCCCGTCCAGGCGGACGTTGTCGAAGCGGTAGCGGTGGCCGTCCTCGTCCCGCAGCGTCCAGCCGTCCAGGTTCACCGCACGGCGGGTGTTGTTGGTGATCTCCACCCACTCGCGGTTCAAGGAACGGTTAGTACTGCAACGGTGTTTGTACTGATTGCTGACCAGTTTCAGGGACTGTGCCCGCGCCGCTTGCAGTGACTGACGCGGGCCTGGTGTTGTCGTCTGCGACGCCATGTCGACCAGTGCAGGATGTGCTCGACCGGGGTGGGGCGGCGGTCGGTGAGGCGGGTGATCAGCCGTCTGATCTCGGCGAGGCTGAGGCGGATGAGCGGGGAGGATCCGTTTCTGCTTTCTCCGCATCCAACTGGCGGGCGCGCAGGACGGTCAGGCAGGCGTGGGCGGCCATGGCCAACGCCATGTGGCGGTGCCAGCCCGGATAGCGGCGGACCTGGTAGTCGTCCAGGCCGCACTCCTGCTTGGCGCTCTGGAAGCACTCCTCGATCGCCCAGCGGCTGCCCGCGATGCGGATCAGCTCGTCCAGGGTCGTGCCGACGGGGCAGTAGGCGATGTAGTAGGAGATCTCCTCGGGCCGGCTGACACTGCGGCGGGCCAGCACCCAGTGCCGACGATCCGGCCGGTGCCAGGGCCGCACCTCGGCCCGGGCCCAGTCATAGATCCGCCGACCGCGGGCGCCGTCCCCGCAGGAACGGCGCTTCCACTTCTGCCGCGGCAGCCCGGGGAACAGCTCGTGCACGGGGTGGTCGATGGACCAGCGGGTGACGACGGTGTCGTGCCGGGTGGTGGCCATGACGTGGAAGACATCGGCCTGCTCCAGCTCGAACCGCCAGCCCTTGCTGTAGCCGTAGCCGGCGTCCGCGGTCACCCACCGGAACGGGATCTTCTCGGCGACGGCCCGGCGGACCATCGCCTTGGCCATCACCACCTTCGTCTCGAAGGCGACACTGTCGTCGATGCCGGCCCGGCGGCAGCGGTCCCGGTCGTCCGTCCAGGAGGTGGGCAGATACAGCCGTCGGTCGATCAGCGTGCCTCGGCGGCCGGTGGCGTAGGCGAGGAACACGCCGATCTGACAGTTCTCGGTGCGTCCGGCAGTGCCGGAGTACTGCCGCTGCACGCCGGCCGAACGGACGCCCTTCTTCAGGAAGCCGGTGTCATCGATGATCAGCACGGCTTGAGGGTCTCCGAGGTGGTGGAGGTGCCAGATGCCGTCGGTGATGGGGTTGATCGAGGAGAGGGAGGTCGCTGCCCGGCAGCGGGTGGAGTCGCTGCGGAACGAGCTGGACCGGCTTGTTGCCGAGCTGGAGGAGGCGGAGGCCGCGCGGGATCGCCTGGTGATCGCGAAGGAAACGGTGAGTGAGGTGCTGTCCGAGGCCGGCGAACCCAAGGACGTGCGAGTCTCCCATGCCCGGCCGGTTGAGCCGGAACCGGCGGTGGCCCGGACGGTGCCCGGCTCCGTGGTGCCGGCGCGGCGGGAAGGGCTGAACGTGACGGTGCTGCCGCCGGACTACCAGCGGATCATGCACGTCCTGGCCGATCGTGAGCGGGCCGGCGAAGGGTCGGCGATCTGCCGGCAACTCGCCAGCTTGTTGGACCTCGAGCTCGTTCCGGCGAAGATCGAAGGGGTGCGGTCCAAGGCGAAGCGTCCGGCCGCGCGAGGCTGGCTCGTCGAGGACACCCCGGGCTCCTTCAGCGTCGCTGTTTCGCAAGGCGGCGGCTCATGACCATGGTCATCGACCACAGCACCATCGCCTCGGACGTGTCGGTCCGCCTTTCGTAGTCGCGTGCCAGCCGGCGCGAGCGCATCAGTCACCCGAACGTCCGCTCCACCACCCACCTGCGGGGCAGCACCACGAAGCCCGACAGGTCCGCATCGCGTTTGACGACCGTGAGTGCGAGACGCAGTGCCTTCACGGCGAAGTCGACCAGAGGACCGGTGTAGCCGCCGTCGGCCCAGACCAGCCTGAGCAGGAAGAACCTCCTGGTCAGCCGGGCGAGTAGAACCTGGGCCGCCTCCCGGTCGGTCACGTTCGCCGCGGTGACCATGACCGTCAACAGCAGCCCTGTCGTGTCGACCACGATGTGCCGCTTGCGGCCGTTGATCTTCTTCCCACCGTCGAAGCCGCGTGAGGAGGCGGGCACGGACGCGGCGGCCTTGACCGACTGGGAGTCGATGATGCCTGCGGTCGGCTCCGGGCCCCGGCCGGCCGCGGCACGGGTCTTCCCACGCAGCCGGTCGTGGAACTCTTTGACCAGGCCCTTGTCCCGCCAGCGGCGGAAGAACACGTAGCCCCGGTGCCAGGCGGGAAAGTCCACTGGCATCGCCCGCCACTTGATTCCGTTGTCCACGAGGAAGCGGATCGCGTCGATCATCTGCCGGTGGCAATAGCTTTCCGGCTGCCCGCCACGGCCCTCCAGCCAGCCGGGCACCGGCATCGCGGCACGGACCTGGGCCCACTCCCGGTCCGTCATGTCCGAGGGGTAATGACGCCCTCACAGACCGTGGTCGGCCGCGTTCCCGTACACATGGGCGAGACAGTCACACGACGGGATATCAGGGTTGGACTCCACGGACACCGGCACGGAAGACTGAGGCACAGGGCCTCCTGACGCTCGAATGGACTTCAACACCCATGAGCTGTGCGGGAGGCCCTGCTTTCATTCACCGGCCACGAGCCGATCACCCAGCCGAGCACCCAAGTTCGACCCGCAACCGAACCTCTCGGTACGACAAAAGCTACTTACGCGTCGGGGTGCTCCGGCAGGGTGAGCCAGTCCGACCAGGAGATCTCTCGGCCGAGGAAGCGCGGCTGCTCGAACGGCCAGTCGGCGGCGATCCACTGCGGCACCAGCTCATCGAGGGCCTGCTCGACCTTGCTGTCCACCAGCTCGTCCACCACCCACCAGGAGATCTCGCCGTCCGCGCCGGCCCTCTCCGGTGGGTCGATGTAGACGCAGCCGAGCAGAGCTGTCTCCGCCGCGTCGAACAGCGCGTAGTTGAAAGACTGGTGTGCGGCGATCTCCTTCTCGTGCCGCAACAGGTCGGCCCGGTCGGCCTCGTAGGTCATGGTGGCCGCAGGCCAGCCCCAGGCTGGGCCGAAGATGGTCCACAGCCGCTCGCGCGAACCCATCACGGCCGGATAGTCGAGCGGGGTGTCCGCCTCCCGGATCGGCCGCAGGTGATGACCACTGCCCGGCAGCGGTACCAGGACAGGATGGACGAAGTTATCGGGGAGCCAGCTCATAGCGCCCGACCGTAGCAGCGCGCGGCCCTCCGTTCCTTTGGATTTTGCCCGTATACCGCCAGGACCGGCTCTCATGCCGGGCAGTGCCCACGATCACCCGATCGAGACTCCCGTTCGATCGACAGACTCCATGATCGGTATGGCAACGGCTTCCAAGAGGGCATCTCATTTGGCTCGGTAGGCTGTCGGCCGTGGCAGGGATCGTTGAGCGGCTGGTGCCGGATGAGTTGTGGGAACTGTTCCAGCGCGTGGTGCCGGAGGCGCCTTCGCGGCCCCAGGGCGGCGGCCGGCGCCGGCACGGCGACCGTGAGGTGCTGGCCGCGATCGTGTTCGTGACGACCTCCGGGTGCACGTGGCAGCAGCTGCCCGCCGCGTCGTTCGGGCCCTCCGGGGCCACGGCCCACCGCCGGTTCACCGAGTGGACCAAGGCCCGGGTGTGGGCCAAGCTGCACCGCCTGATCCTCGACGAACTCGGCTCCCGGGGCGAGCTGGACTGGTCCCGTTGTGCGATCGACTCGGTGAACATGCGGGCCCTGAAAAGGGGGACCTGACGGGTCCGAATCCTGTCGACCGGGGCAAGTACGGGTCGAAGATCCACCTGATCACCGAGCGGACCGGTCTGCCCATCTCCGTCGGAATCTCCGGCGCCAACCTCCACGACAGCCAGGCCCTGATCCCGCTGGTGAAGGGCATACCCCCGATCCGCTCCCGCCGCGGCCGACGCCGCCGCAGGCCCGGCAAGCTCCACGCCGACAAGGGCTACGACTACCGCCACCTGCGGCAATGGCTCTCCCGCCGGGGCATCCGGCACCGCATAGCCCGCAAGGGCGTCGAGACCTCGCAGCGGCTCGGCCGACACCGGTGGACCATCGAACGCACCATGGCCTGGCTCGCCGGCTGCCGCCGTCTGCACCGCCGCTACGAGCGCAAGGCCGACCACTTCCTGGCCTTCACCAGCATCGCCTGCACCCTGATCTGCTACCGCAGACTCACCAAATGAGATGACTTCTTACTGCGGATCATCCGCCAGGGCAGCGGGTCAGTGGCGGCAGGCGCAGATGGTGCTGCTGTCCGGGTAGGGCATACCTGTGGCGAAGATTTGCCGAGGTGACGTTCACCAGCGCGGACCGTGTTCGGCGTGGTGTGCCTGGGCGCCTCTACGGGTTCGCCGTCCACCGTGACCGTCACCTTCTTGCCGTCGACCTCTTCGTGCTGAGTGTCCGAGGTCGTCATGACGACCTCCCTTCCTCTGCCCGCCGCAGCGGGCCGGGATATGTGAAAGGCGGGCTCGAAGCCCGCCTGCTTGCTCTTCTTCGAGCGGCGCGACGCGCCCTCATTCACCGTCGTCGACGGATGCCTGCTCACCGTCGGCTGCTTCACGAACCGACCTGTGATCGCACTCCGACCACGCATCGACCGAGGCCTCCTCCGCCGTCCAGACCCAGGTGAGGCGGTGCTGTACCTATTCCTACAGCTGTGGACCTCAATACTTGCGGGCCCCGGCCGACTCCATCCGGCCGGGGCCCGCAGTGTCTTTGGTCAAGTCGCTGTCCCGGGCGCCCGCCCGGCTCCATGCTCTAAACGTGGCACTCTCACTGCGCAAGCGCGAGCCTCCACGGGGCCGGTACACCCCGGCCCTCTGGCCGCTCTCGCTCGTCGTCCCCGTCGCCCTCCTCGTCGCCGGCCTGCTCGGCTGGGCGATCTACCAGTATGCCTACGACTACTTCGCGCAGGTGGCCACCAGCCAGAAACCGGTCAAGCCGGTCAACGTCAACGACGTTCTCAAAGCCACCGTCACCGCACTGACCCTGGTCGGTGCCGTCCTCGCCGGCCTCTACGCCTACCGCAAGCAACTGCTGTCCGAGGGCGACGCCCACCGCGCAGACGCCAGTCAGTTAGCCCACCGCTACACCACCGCCGCCGAACAACTCGGCCACGAACAAGCCGCCGTACGCCTCGCCGGTGTCTACGCCCTCGCCCGCCTCGCCGACGACTGGGAAGAACAACGCCAGGTCTGCATCGACGTCCTGTGCGCCTACCTCCGCATGCCCTACCAACCCGACCCCGACCAGGCCGACCACAAAGCCGGTGAGCGGGAAGTCCGCCACACCGTCATCCGCGTCATCCGCGACCACCTGCAGCAGCCGGACTCCCCCATCTCCTGGTGCACCTACGCCTTCAACTTCACCGGCGCACTCTTCGACGGCGGCGACTTCTCACACAGCCACTTCCGAGGCATGGCCGACTTCGGCGGCGCGACGTTCAGTAGCGGCACGGTCTACTTCAGCTGGGTGGACCTCAGCGATGACAGCATCGTCAACTTCGGCGACGCGACGTTCACCGACGGCAGCACAGTCAGCTTCCGTGAGGCGACGTTCACCGGCGCCAGCAGAGCCTACTTCCACCGCGCAGTGTTCGACCACGGCACGGTCGTCTTCAGCGACGCGACGTTCACCGGCGACAGCACGGTCAACTTCCGCGAGGCGACGTTCAACGACGGCGGCACAGTCAATTTCACCCATACGAATTTCAGCGACAGCACGGTCAACTTCGGCGACGCGACATTCAACGGCGGCACAGTCAATTTCACTCACGCGAGGTTTGCCGGTGGCAGGGTCGATTTCAGCGGCGCAACGCGCAATGGCGGCAGGGTCAACTTCACCGATGCGATATTCACCGGCACCATATCTGAGTGGGGCACATTCCCCGTACCTTCGGGTGCGTAGACCGTGCGAGTGCGGTTCCGACCTGGCCAAGACGCGGTAGAACTCACCGACGTCGAGGAGGGGCGCATCGACCACCTGCGGACGGACAGGTTGTGCCGAACAACGGCAGGTACCCGGGGGGTGAGATCCGCTCGAATGCGAGGCAGCCGGGCCTCCTGCTCGAAGCGTACCGCTTCAAAAGGACTTCACTGGCTGTGAGCTTGGGGTTCGTCGGGTGGCCGGCTTGCCGGGTGGTACTCGTTGATGAGACCGGCGACGGCTCGTCGTCGCCGGATCCGGGTCGTCGGTAGGGGAAGGACGTTCGGGTCGTCGAGCGGAGCGAGCTGCTGGCGGCCTTGATGAGGCCGGTGATGGTTGAAGTGGCGGGCATAGTCGTGGAGGACCTGCTCGGCGTGGCCGCGGTCGAAGAGCAGGAGGCGGTCGGTGCATTCCTCGCGGGCGGAGCGGACGAAGCGCTCCGCGTGCGGGTTGCAGTTGGGGCTCCTGGGATGGATCTTGGCCACGGTGATCCCCTCGCTGGAGAAGACGGCGTCGAAGGCGGCAGTGAACTTCGTGTCGCGGTCACGGATCAGGTGAGTGAACTCGCCTGCCCGGCCGCCGAGATGCCACAGCAGTTGGCGGGCCTGGTGCGTGGCCCACGCCGCTGTGGGATGGGCGGTGACGCCCAGGATGTGCACGGTGCGGGTGCGGACCTCCATCACGAACAGGGCGTACAGCCGCCGCAGGTTGGTCGTATCAACGTGAAAGAAGTCCGTGGCGAGCAGCCCCTCGGCCTGGGCCTTGAGGAAGGCGGCCCACTCACGCCGGGCAGGCTGCCGGCGGGGCGCGGGTCCGAGCCCGGCTTCGCGCAGGAGACGGCGCACGGTGGCCGGGCTGATCCTGTGTCCGAGTCGGCGCAGTTCGCCGTGGACGCGGCGAAAGCCCCAGCACGGGTTCTCGACGCCGAGCCGGATGATCAAGTCGCGCAGTTCGCCGGCCAGGGGCGGGCGCCCCGGCGGGGGCGGCTGGTTCCACTTCTTGCTGATCAGGCGCTGGTGCCAGGCCAGCAGGGTGCGCGGGGAGACGATTCGGTGGCCGCGAAGCATCCGGGACAGCACTCGCGCGAGGGCAGCAAGCAGCGCCCGGTCCGGCCAGGTGGGCTTCGGGGCGGCCACCTGGCGGCGCAGCACCGCGACCTCGTGCCGCAGAATCAGGATCTCCGCGTTCTTCGCCGCTGACGATCGGCACAGCAGCACGAGCCACGCGAGGACGCGCGTGGCGAGCAGGTAAATCATCCGTACGAGCACGAGACCCGATCGTGCCGGATCGCTCAGCGCGGGCGTCACCCGAGGTCAGCCTCGGTGAAGCAGTTCTGGAGCGCTACGGGTTGAGTGTTGAGCTGTCGCACGGCCTGACCACGTAAACGGGCCACGGTGCGCCGGGGCACTCCGACCATGAACATGACTGCGGCGGAGCCGGCGCCCTGCCGGGCTGTGCCGGGTCCGGCTGGTCGCGTACCGTACCGGCACGGCCGTGTGGTGCCGTCGTCCGCGCTCGCTCCTGACCGATGTCACCTCCTGGAGCCACCGTTGGAGGGTGCCTGCCGCTCCGCGTGGATCTCATTTGCGGTGCTTGCCGCGGCGGGGCTGGGAGCGGGTGCCCCAGGTGAGGGCGCAGGCCAGGCCGAGGCTTTGCAGGATCGCGCAGACGGTGATCAGTGTGGGTATGGCTGCCGGGTCGATGACGGCCAGGAGGATGCCGGCGAGGGGGTAGGGCAGGAGCAGGAGCAGCACGGTTACGGACAGTGTGCTGCCGAACACCTCGGCGGGGATGAGCCGGGACCGGAGGGTCCGCAGTACCACGGCCAGCACGCTGTCGCCGGCCATGAAGACGGCGATCAGCATGAGGTAGGCCGGATAGGAGTCGGCGTGCGGGATGAGGAAGCAGGGCACGCTCGTCACGAGAGCGGCGCAGCGGCCCACCATTGTCAGTCCCCACCGGTCGATCATGATGCGGCAGGCGGCGACCGCCAGCAGAGAAGCGGCGGCCGCGCAGGACCACACCAGGCCGACTGAGGCGCTGGAGCGGCCGAGTTGCTTCACCACAAGCACGGGGGTCGCCACCTCCAGCAGACCGAGGGCCAGGTTGGACAGTGCCAGCCCGGCCACCAGCCACGCGAGCGCCGGCAACGCGCGCAGGGTGGACCAGCCCGTGCGCCATCCGCCTGCCGCGGGCGCGCTCGCCTCGGGCGTCCGTGGGGGTGCTTGGCGCAGGCGCGGGGCGATGGCGGCCGACAGCAGAGACAAGCCGCCGATCACGGCGAGCATGCCGCTGGAACCGTTCCATTGCAGAAGGAGGCCGCCTGCCGCGGGGCCGACCAGAGCGGCTGCCTGGTCGATGCCCAGGAGGACCGACTGGACGCGGTGTGCTGCGTTGCCCGCGTCCCTGCTGGCGACCGCGCCGACGCTCTCGGCCGCGATGTAGCTGAACTGGGTCAGGCACCCCGTGCACGCCGACAGGAGCATCACCAGCCCCAAGGCCGTACTGTCGGCGGTCATGGCCAGGGCGGGGGCTGCAAGTCCGCTGAGCAGGGCCCGGGTTGTGGCAGCCAGCCGGAAAACCCGTGCGGGCCCGTAGCGGTCGACAGCCATGCCGGCCAGACCGAACACGCACAGCCGCGGCGCCCACGCCAGCACGAAGGAGATTCCGGTCAGAGAGGACGAGTTCGTCGTGCCCAGCACCAGCAACGGGATGCCGTAGGTGGCCATGGAGGACGCGACTGCATCCGCGAGACGGGGGAGATAAATACCCCGGACCCGACTGTGGGTGACGGTGCGGGCATGCCGGGGCGCGGTGGACCGGACTTTCGTAGATATCAAGGGAACGTGCTTCTTCTGTGGAACCGAAGGTGGTCGGCGAGCGATCTGAAAGGCAAAGGTGTAAATCTTGACGAAGTGAGCCTTCGGGGGACCCCTTCCTGTGAGAGCGAGACAGGCCGCATTCCGGACCATGGTCACAACGAGTGGGACCCGCTCCCGGACAGGTCGGAAGCGGGAAGCCTACGCCTGCAGTCCACGACGGGTGCTTGAGCTGCGGCGTAACGCCGGTGACCAACCGGCACACTTCAGCAGCGTGATCAACTCGCCGAACGTCACACCTGGTCAGCCAAGGCCATACGCGCGACCAGTGGTTTCCTGCGAACCGCCAGCCGAACGCACCACCGACCACACGTCCGCGAAGAACCGACCTCGGCACGTGAAGGTCCGGTTGGCCAGCGGGTCTGCCCCGCATTTCGCTGGTCCGCGGCGGCGCGGACTTTTCTCGACGACGGCCGAATGCTGGTTCTGGATTACTTTTCGTGCTCAGGCCACGGAGGGCCACCACAACCGCGATCATGAACGGCCGTGGCTGATGTACTTCTCCAGGACCTGTGGTCCCACCAGGTCGAAGGCGCTGTGATCGAAGACGTCGGTCGTATCCGACGGTGGGTTCCTGGTCGTTCAGGTCCGCGCGTCAGCGGACCGGGCCGTGTGCCCTGCCTGCGGAACGACGTCGGCCCGGGTGCACAGCCGGTACGTACGCCGGCTCGCCGACAGCGCGGTCGGCGGCCGCCCCGTGGTCATCGAGTTACGAGTCCGCCGGTCCCGCTGTCGCCAGGGCGCTTGCCGGCGCTGTCACGTTGTGGAGTACCTGACGGTGTGTCGGGGGCGATGGGGCCCGTGGTCTGGCCGTGCCTGTGAGGCAAGCACAGCTGTAGTCAGCCCCAGTCGCCGTTGATCCACGCGAGCAGGCGGGCGCGCTTCTTGTAGGAGCAAGGAGTGTAGACAGCGCCGGACGTGACGTACGTTTCGGACCCGCCCCGCAGGTCGTGCCCGTAGTCGCTGGGGCCGTATTCGCCGTCGCGGTGGCCGTCCATGTCGTCGGCCCAGTCGAGGAGACCGAAGTCGAGGTTGAGGTTCTTGAGGTACCGGTTGGGGTCGGCCGGTTCTACCGGTGTGGGACGACCGTCCGCCCCGGCGGTGAGCCGGTCTTCGAGGCAGCCGTCGGAGCGCACGGGCTGGCCCAGCCACCACCCGGCCAGGAACACGGCGTACAGAGTGGTGGCGGCGCCGAGGCGGCGCAGGGTGATCCAGGCAGGCATCCGGGGAGTGTCGCACGACACGAGGCCGGCGCCCGCGTCGGCGGACACACCGGGCCACACCACCTCTCTACCGCCAGTGGCCCTCGAACCACGCTCGAATGCGGGGGCGTTCGCTCGTGTCGTTGGTGCAGACGACGGCGTAGGTGGTGATCGTGAACGTCTGGGACCGCCTGGCGTCGGCGCCCCCACGCGGGTTGTAGGGGGTTTTGTAGGCCGGGTCCGGCGTCGGGTCGAGTGGGAGGGGGGACTTCGAGGCGTGCCGTGACGGGGACGCCGTCGGCGTGGGTGTGGGTGTGAGTGTGGGGGATGGTTCGGTTTCGTACTCCTCGGCGATCCGGTCGAGGGCAGCCTGGTCGACGTGGCATTCGGGGGTGACGGGCTGCCCCAGGTACCAGCCCGCAACGAACACGCCGTAGATCGCGGCGGCGGCGCCGAGGCGGCGTGGGGTGACCCGGCGGGGGGTGTTCACCGGCGGCCCCGTTCCAGAACACGGGCGGCGTCCCGTAGCGCCTGGACGGCGGCTTCGGCGTCCTTGGCCCGGCTGTCACGGATGAACCGGCAGGCGGTCGAGAGTGCCTCCTCCCGCATGGCGGCCTCATTCCCCATGGTCGCGGAATCACCGGTGCACACACCGGGCAACGGGTCCCGGGTCATGGACTGGTTCCCGGTGCTGTGGCGGAGGCCGACCGAGTGCTCGACGACGATGTTGTCCGGGTCCGCGCTGCCGCTCTGGTCGGCGGCGAGGGTGAATCCGGCGCCGAACGCGGCGGCGGTGAAGGCCGCCCCGATTCCGGCGGCGACGCGGAGGCTGACCCGGCGTATGTCGGGCGGTGTTGTGCTCATGCCGAAGGACCCTACCCGCAGGTGTAGACCTATCTGCCGGTATGTGCGTCCCTCGACATACGGTCGGCGCGGCCCGGTTCTTGTATAGCTACGGCAGACGGATATGTAGCGGAGAGTGACTGACCGTCTGGGCTTATTCGCGGTAAACGCATACACCTCACTTGCGAAAACGAGGCCGTCGCCCTTGCTGGAGCGGCCCGCCGTCGCGGTGAATACGCGATTTACCGAGACGGCGGCCCGGGCCGCTGACCGGGAGGAGCTGATGCTCGGGCGCGGCGTGCTCGTCTCCCACGAGACGGTCCGCCGCTGGTGCGCCAAGTTCGGGCAGGCCTACGCGAGCGCGCTGCGCCGTCGGCAGCCTCGGCCCGGGGACAAGTGGCGCCTGGACGAGGTGTTCATCAAGATCAACGGAGAGCGGAAGTACCTGTGGCGGGCGGTGGACGCCGACGGCAACGTCCTGGACATCCTCGTGCAGAACCGGCGGGACACCGCCGCGGCCAGGCGGTTCTTCCGCAGGCTCCTGAAGAAGACCCGCATGATGCCCCGGGTGGTCGTCACCGACAAGCTCCGCTCCTACAGCGCAGCCCACCGCGAGGTCATGCCCTCGGTCGAGCACCGCTCACACAAGGGTCTGAACAACCGGGCGGAGAACAGTCATCAGCCGACGAGGCAGCATGAACGCGCGATGAAGGGCTTCCGGAGTACCGGTGGGGCCCAGCGGTTCCTGTCGGCGTTCAGCGGCATCTCCCCGCACTTCCGGCCCCGTCGTCATCTGATGACCGCCCTCAATTACCGAGCCGAGATGACCGTCCGCTTCGCCATCTGGGAGCACGTCACCGGCGCCGCCGGCCAGCCCACCACGGCCTGAGCAGCGGGTCGGTACCCGGCCGCGCGACGCCTCGGCACACCGTCAGGCACCCATACGACCGACAACGTGACAACACCCATCACACCGCACCAGGCGAGGGTTCGCTGCCACGAACGACTGGACCTCGCGGCATAAAACGGAAGTGTCGGGCCCCGAGGGGTCACTTCACCGGGCGCCGGGCCCCGCCGGACGTCAGCGCGCCGGGGACGTCATACCCGTCGAGGCACTCCCAGGCCGGTGACCGGTTCGGGGGGCGTCGGACGGTGCCTCCTGTGCGAGAACGCGCGGACATGCGGGCGGTCTTCCCGGCAGCCAGGTGCGCCGACACCCGAATCGAACGGCCCGTCGGAGCGCCTGTCCCCCACGCGAGCTACGCGCAGGTGTCCACCGTGAGGTGACGATTCGCGGACACCGGATCCGTAGCGTTCGAGGCGTCGCGGCACCCCGGCCGCGGACCCGGAGAAGGAGCGTTCATGAGGTTCGTCTGGCAGCTGTCGGCAGTCGTGGTGGTCGCCATGATCGGCAGTCAGGTCGTCGCCGCAGTGGAGAACCACCCCTGGCTCCAGCTCGTCCTGGGACTCCTGGTCTCCGTGCTCGCCGTACTCGTCTACGGATGGGTGGTCAGCAAGACCGAGCACCGCCCGGCCACCGAAGTGGCCCGTAAGGGTGCCGGGGCCGCGATCGGCCGGGGGATGCTGATCGGCGTCGCGATGTTCGGCGCCGTGATCACGAACATCTACGTCAACGCGCATTACGAGATCAACGGCCTGGGCTCGGTGTCCGGCGCCGTGGGGCTGGTCGGATTCATGGCGGCCGCCTCCGTGACGGAGGAACTGATCTTCCGGGGGGTCCTGTTCAGGATCATCGAGGAGCGCACCGGCACCTGGATCGCACTGACGCTGACCGGACTGCTGTTCGGCCTCTCGCACCTGCTGAACCCCGACGCCGACCTGTGGGGCGCCCTCGCCATCGCGATCGAGGCCGGCGGCATGCTCGCCGCCGCCTACGCCGCGACCCGCACCCTGTGGGTGCCGATCGGCCTCCACTTCGGCTGGAACTTCGCGGCGGCCGGCATCTTCAGCACCGAGGTCTCCGGCAACGACACCCCGCAGGGACTGCTGGACACCATGACGTCGGGCCCGACGTGGGTCACCGGCGGTGACTTCGGACCGGAAGGCAGCGTGTACGCGGTGCTGTTCGGCGTACTGGTGACGATCGGATTCATGTGGCTGGCCCGCAAGCGCGGCAACCTGGTGCCCCGTCGGCGCGCCGACCGGATCGCCGCCACCCCCACTACACTGCCCCGGTGACCGGACTTCCGCGGATCCAGGAACTGTGGCGCCGGTCAGGCGCCGCAGTCTGGTATATCCCGCTCGCAGCGGTCCTGTTCGCCGCCTCGCTGGTCTACCACGACAACGGCACGGAGCTCGGCGGCCTGCCGACCCGCCCCTTCGACGCCCTGGCCCTCGCGGCGATCGCCCTCCAGTGCCTCCCGCTCGCCGGACGCCGGCAGTGGCCCGTCCTCTGCTTCGCCGTGGTGTCGATCGGCTTCGCCCTCGACCAGCTCCGCGGCTACCACTCACTCGCCGGCATCGCGCTGCCCATCACGCTGTTGAGCGTGGCCTCCCACCTGGAACACCACAGGCGGGCAACCGCGATCGCCGCCTCCGTGGCATACGTCCCGCTGGCGGTCGCGCTCCACCGGCTCGGTCCCGGCGAACCGCCCGGCGAGTTCGTGACGTTCTACCTGGCCGTGGCACTCGCCTGGGGCGTCGGGTCATGGGTTCGTCACACCCGGGCCCTGGAGGCCGAGCGCAGCCGCCGCGTCGCCGAGGACACTCGCGCCGCCGAACGCGCCCGCATCGCCCGCGAACTCCACGACGTGGTGACCCACCACGTGACGGCGATGGTCGTACAGGCCGAGGCGGCCCGCTATCTGACCGCCGTCCCCGATCGCCTCGACCAGAGTCTGACAGCCGTCACCGACACCGGCCGCCGGGCGATCACGGATCTGCGGCACCTGCTCGACCTGCTCAACCCCGACCACAGCACCGAGCCCGGGACCCCACCCGCCGGCCGGCTCCTCGCCCTCGTCGAACAGACACGACGGGCCGGTCAGCCCGTGGAGTTCACCGAAGAGGGCACACCGGCCGAGTCGACCGGCAGCGCCGACCTCGTGGCCTACCGGGTGGTGCAGGAGTCCCTGACGAACGCCCTCAAGTACGCTCACGGCAGCCGCACTTCCGTACGGGTGCGCTACGGATCAGGAGAGATCACCGTGGAGGTCGGCACGGACGGTTCCGGCTCGGAGGCCCCCGGACTCTCCGGGAGCGGGCGCGGCCTGGCCGGTCTCCGTGAACGGGTCGACGTCCTCGGCGGCGACTTCAGCGCGGAGGAACAGAAGGACGGCGGCTTCGTCGTCCGCGCCCACATACCCGCCGGGAGCCCGTCGTGACCGCGCCCATCCGCGTCCTGATCTGCGACGACCAGGTACTGATCCGCACCGGACTGGCGACGATCATCGACGCCCAGCCCGATCTCGAGGTCGCGGCCGAGTGCGGGGACGGGCAAACCGCCGTCGATCTCGTCGGCCAGCTCCGCCCGGACGTCGTGGTGATGGACATCCGCATGCCGGTGCTCGACGGCATATCGGCCACCCGCATCCTGGCCGGCGCCGGCGTACCGCACCCCGTCAAGGTGCTCGTGGTGACGACGTTCAACCTCGACGAATACGTCTACGAGGCGCTCCGCGCCGGCGCGAGCGGCTTCCTCCTCAAGGACGCGCCACCGGCTCAACTGTTGCACGGAATCCGGACCGTGGCGGCGGGCGCCGCACTGCTGGACCCCGAGGTGACACGCCAGCTCGTCGGTCGGTACGCCGTCCGGATCCGCCCCGCCGAGGACAACGGGCCCGACGTCCCGCTGACTCCCCGCGAATTGGAGGTCCTGCGCCTCATCGCGGACGGCCTCTCCAACAACGAGATCGCCGCGGCCCTCGTGATCAGCCGGGAGACAGTCAAGACCTTCGTCTCCCGCATCCTCACGAAGCTCGGCCTCCGCGACCGCGTCCAGGCAGTCGTCTACGCCTACCGTCAAGGCCTGGTGTCCTGAAGCGGGCCACGGCCCCTGACGGGCCTCAGCGGCCGAGCAGCTGCGCGACCTCCGTCGCCCGGTACGTCAGGATCATCCGGGCACCCGCGCCGGATGCCCGTCAGGCTCTCCAGGATCGCCGCGTCCCGGTCGATCCAGCCCTTCTCCGCGGCAGCCTCGATCACCGCGTACTCACCACTGATCTGGTACACCGCGACCGGCACGTCCACCCCGTCGGCCACCTTGGGTGGCTTTATCGAGCAGTAGTGGTGGCGGGCTGCCTGGAAGTCGGCGGTGTGATGGCGTAGTCGACTGTCCGCAGGGCCTGGTGCAGGGCGGCGGGAAGGTGGGGGCGGTGGCAGATCAGGGTCAGGTGGATACCGGTGACGACGCGCAGTCGCAGGAGGCGCATCGTGCGGCGGGCTCCGGGGTGCGCGGCCGCCGCCGGGTTCTGGGATGCCTCGGCCAGCCATCGCCAGACCGTGCGCTCCGATGCCCTCAGGCACTCCCCCGCCAGCCGTACATGCCGGCGCGAGAGACCGCCTTGGGCCCGCAGCGCCAGCAGGCGTCGCACCGCAGGCGCCCGCAACGCGACCAGGGGCTGATCCCCCAGCACGCCGACCGGATCCCCCGGCGGTGGCAACGTCTGCCCGCACGCACCGTCAACTCTGTGGCCGGCGTCGGTGTTTTCCGGTCGACTGTCCGCCATCGTGCCTTCTCTTCATCACTCGAGATGGGTGCTCTGCCGTCGGACCTGGTGCGACCCGGGCCTGTGAGAGAAGCCGTCACGGGTACGGGCCGAGTCGGGCGCAGGCCCGGTTGATCGCCTCCTGTCCCACCCTCGTGCCGGAGTCGCGGTCCCGGGCTGCGCAGACGTGAGAGGTGATCTTCACCCAGGTACGGAAGTTGCCGCGGGCGGTCTGCTCATCCGCCCGCACCAGATCGGCCGGGTCGGCGTCCTCCCACACCAAGTGGAACAGGCCCAGCGTCCGCGGCACGTGCTCGGTGTCGAGGCGGCTGACCTGGTGCCAGGTCAGAACTCGGGAGTGCATAGCCGCTGCCCGGGTACTGTCACGTTGGCTGACGGTGTGGGATGGTCTTCGGGTTGATCATGCCGTGTCGGGGGTTACTGATGTCGTCCGTGCCACTGTCGTACAAAGGGCACCGGTACCCAGTCGAGATCATCTCGCACTGCGTGTGGCTGTACTTCCGCTTCCCGCTGTCCTACCGCGAGGTCGAGGATTTGATGCTCGAGCGCGGCGTGCTCGTCTCCCACGAGACGGTCCGCCGCTGGTGCGCCAAGTTCGGGCAGGCCTACGCCAACGCGCTGCGCCGCCGACGTCCCCGCCCCGGCGACAAGTGGCACCTGGACGAGGTCTTCATCAAGATCAACGGAGAGCGGAAGTACCTGTGGCGGGCGGTGGACCAGGACGGCAACGTGCTGGACATCCTCGTGCAGAACCGCCGGGACAAGGCCGCGGCCAGGCGGTTCTTCCGCAGGCTGCTGAAGAGGACCGGTGCGGTGCCGCGGGTGGTCATCACCGACCAGCTGCGTTCCTACGGGGCGGCCCACCGCGAGGTGATGCCCTCGGTCGAGCACCGCTCCCACAAAGGCCTGAACAACCGGGCCGAGAACTCCCACCAGCCAACGAGGCAGCGCGAACGCGCCATGAAAGGCTTTCGCTCGGTCTGCGGAGTCCAGAGATTCCTGTCCGCGTTCAGCGGGATCTCACCGCACTTCCGACTCCGTCGCCATCTGATGACCGCCCCCGACTACCGCACCGAGATGACCGTCCGCTTCGCCGTCTGGGACCAGGTCACCGGCGCCACCGCCCGGCCTACCGCGGCGTGACCCAGGCCCCCGCCCAACCGCTACACGCCCTGACACGCCCTCAATCGATCAACACCCCACCAACGTGACAACGCCCGGCCGGGTCCTCGCCACAGGCCAGTCCTACAGCCACCCCACCCACCACAAAACCGGGACCAAACCTCGACGCACAGAATGAACTGCAGCCTCAGCGCAGGGAGAATTGTGCAAGGTGCTGGTCCCATTCCTCTGCTGCCCGCATCAGCTCGGCCTGGTCTGTCTCGACTTCGATCACGTATGGATAGAGATCCAGGTTCTCGTCCTGCCGCCGGGGCGGCGCAGCCTCAAGCGAGAGGTGGACCCGTAGCACTCCCGTGCCGTCGTGCCACCGGACCTGGCTAAAGGCGAGGACCGGTTCGAGGAAGGAAAGATCCGGGACGAGGTCCCCTTCCGGGTCCGGCTTCGCGTCCGGCCTACGCCCGTCTGCGACAGCACGCAACCATGCGGACACCTCACGAGCCTCGTCGACCAGCAGACACGAGTCCGTGAAGGACCAGTTGGCCGCCGGAGTGGTGACCTCGGCCCCAATGACGAGCCAGTTGTCGTCCCAGCGGTCACCACTGGCCACTGGAAATTGGTAACGGAGCGGCCGCAGGCCGATGCCGCCTGCTCGATCAGTAAGTCGCACTGCCGAAGGATGCCACGTCCCGCAGGACCCGCCGGACGTTAAACAACAAGATCAGTGCCTGTTTCTGAACCCCGTAACAGCAGGCCGAGGGCCGTCAGTCCGGAATGGGAGCTTTGCGTAAGCGTTCGGGGAACGGTCATGGTGACCGTTCCCCGAACGAATCCGCTGAGTGCTTTCACACTACCCAGATCAGCACGTACGGCCGGTGTACCAAGCACCGTCGACATCGGAACTGGAACCGATCCAGGTCACACCCGGTCCCACACACTGCTCGCTGTTCGGACCCCAGTCATCGATCTCGATGACGATGCGTGAGCCGTCCGAGGTGCAGTGGTTGTAGTAGGCGTCGGAGTGGGTCTCGTAGAAGCCGCAGGGGTTCGCTGCGGCCGGACCGGCGCTCATGGTGACTGCGCCGGCGGAAGCGAGAAGGAGAGCGACGGAACCAAGGGCACCGGTCGCGATACGACGAAGACGCAAGGGGAGCTCCAAACAGTAGAGGGACGGGAGTCCGAACCGCAGAGTGCCTGCCGATCCGTTGTCGACACCCGAGAGTGGCAGTTCAGAGCAGTCGTTTCGGTCCTCAGTGGCACCATTCACCCGACGAATCGATTCGCTTCTGCGCCGACCGGTTGGTCTTTGCCAGTTCCCGTACGCCGGGTCAGAAGCGGGTGTGCCGGCTCCACCCGCTAAGTTCGAAAACAGGCTCTCAACTTGTCTTTTAACCTGCTGCGTTCTGTGGACCGAGGCCCGAGTATCGGTGACCGGTGGTACCTGTAGGGCGTGGAAGATGCGATTTCGGGAGCGATAGCCGACCTGTGCGAAGCCTTGCCGGCAGAAGTCCTGCGCTCTCCTCTGGGCTGGGAAGAGCTTCGGGCGTGGGAGCGGAGGCACGGGGTGGTATTGCCTGAGCCGCATCGCACCTTCGTGGCTGAGATCGCGAACGGCACCGACGACGGTCCGCCTGATGAGGGTGGCTTGCTGCCCGTGGGAGAGAAGCCGGACAGCTGGGCTGTCTGGGAAGCGGACTGTTGGATGAGCCCGGAGCCATTCGATGGCACCGGCGCACGCGTGCTCGATCAGCCCTTTCCCCTTGAGGAAGAATGGCAGTGGGAGTACGACTACTACGACGACACCCGCCACGCGTCCCTGTTGCACCAGACCTACCAGCACGGCTCGGTGCTGCTGGGCAGCGACAGGCCTGGTGAGTACTGGACGCTGGTGGTGACCGGGCCGCAACGTGGTCGGGTGTGGTGGCTCAGAGACGGATGTGCCGCACCCTATGCCGACTCTCCGTCCGATCAGTCTGGGAGCGGTTTCCTTTACTGGGTGAGGGATTGGCACGTCGGACAGGGCTGGTGGCGGGCTGAGTAGCACTCACGAGCTCGTGCACGGTAGGCGGTGAGGCGTCGAGGATCGCGGCAGGGCTCGGTGTTCACATCGATCGTGCTGACGTCAGGTCCGTGGTCTGCTGAACGGCAGACTCCGACGGCCAGCCGAGTACGGTCAGCTCGGGCCACTGTTGTTGCCAGCGGGCCGTCTTGGTCTCGTACACCTCGCGCGGGGCAAGCACCGGGTTGGGGCGCACGACGAGGTTGAACACGTCGGAGAGCCCGTGCGGCGCATAGACGCGCCACCGTCCGCCCGGCTCCAGGCGGACGCCCAGGCAGCAGGTGGTCGCCGCGAAGCTGTCGATGGCCGCCTCCGTGGAGGCATGGGGAGCACACGCGACGCCGAACTTCTGCTCGTACCAGAGGTGGACGCGGGCCTCGTTGCGGACCTCGACCTCCGTCGGGAGCCCGGTGAATGCTTCGCCGGCGGCCTTGATCACTGCGTCCTCCGCCTCCCACGACAAGTCACGGTCGTCAAAGTAGAAGATGTCGTAGTCCTTGATCCCACTGGTGGGATGCCTGTCCGTGACCACGTTCCAGACGGTCTGGAACAGGCAACCCGCCGTCATGTACCAGTTGGGCAGCTCCAGTCCTGCCGTGCGGTTCAGCACCTCCACCAGCACCTCGTTACGGGCCAGCGCAGACTTCAGGGCGGCAAGCTGCTCGTCGAGCGGGAGGCGACCAATCATTGCCCATGCCTACCACGTGACGGGCCTACAACGCCCGCAGCCCTCTCCTGCGAGGGCCCTCCCGAAGGATCTGATTCTGAAACGGTCAGTTAACCACCGCTACGAGCGCCACCCCCGCAACTATCTGGCCTTTCTCGGTCTCGCCGCCACCCTCTGCTGCTACAAACGGCTTCTCCGCCTCGCCACATAGGGCACGGTCTCAAGGTCAAGGACGACTTCTTCGTCGCCGCGTACCGGGCCGCCACCGAGGTCCTGTCCACCGAGGTCAGCCGGATCACCGAGCCCAGCGACGGCCCCCGCGGGATGCTGAACGCCGCGATGCGTACCTACTGCCGGCTGCTGGCCGCCAGCCCCGGCCCGGGCGCTGGTGGTCGAGTCGGTCGCCTGGCCGGCGATCCGCAAGGTACGGGTCGAGTGCCTCACGGCATGGTCCCAGCTGATGGCGGCGCTGGTGGCCAAGCACCGCCCCGACCGGCCGGTCTGGGCGGTTGGGCATCTGCCGGCCACCGCCATCGAGGAGGGCCGGGACCTGTCCTCGATGACGGCATCCTGGCCGACACCGCCTACCGTCTGCTGCCCGCCAGACGGCCCGGCCTCACTTCAGGTGTCGGTCCAAGAACCGGCACCCGTCCTCCAGTTCGAACCACGGGGTGCCGGTGTGCCCTCCCAGATTGGCGTGCAGCGTCTTCTCCTTGCTGCCGAAGGCGTCGAACAGGTCCAGGGCCCGTTGCCGGGGATTCCCTTCGTCGTCCCACTGCAGCAAGAACAGCAGCGGAATGGTGACCTGCCGGGCCTCCTCGCGCTGGGCACGGGGCACGTACCCCCCGGCGAAGAAGCCTGCGGCCGCGATGCGCGGCTCGACCACCGCCAGCCGAATGCCGAGGGCGGCCCACCCCCCGGAGTACCCGACCGGGCCGCCGATCTCGGGCAGCTCAAGGAGGACGTCCAGAGTGGTCTGCCATTCCGGGACCGCGTTTTCGACCAGCGGGCCGATGAAGGACTCCAAGATCTCGTCGACCGGCTCGCCGGCCTGCATCGCCCGCCGGAGGTCGGCACGGGCCTGCTCGTCGGCGGCGGAACGGGGACGGTCACCGCACCCGGCGGCGTCGATGGTGGCCACCGCGTAGCCGCGCGCCGCGGTGTACCGGGCCCGGGCCACCAGCCGGGGTTCCGCCTTGGGCAGGCCGTTGTTGTGGGCCATCAGGACCAGCGGGGCCGGTGCGGATCCAGGCGTCCACAGGGTGCCGGGGATTTCGCCGAGGGTGAATTCGCGCTCGAGGACTCCGTCGTCGAGGCGCTTTTCAGAACTGAATTGCATGGTCGTGCCTTTCGGGAGTGCTCTTGAACAGCGCTCCCGGACGACCTA
Source organism: Streptomyces sp. NPDC085927 (assembly GCF_044540975.1). Classification (NCBI taxonomy): domain Bacteria; kingdom Bacillati; phylum Actinomycetota; class Actinomycetes; order Kitasatosporales; family Streptomycetaceae; genus Streptomyces; species Streptomyces sp. NPDC085927. Next base: position 5,952 of record NZ_JBITSN010000018.1, on the reverse strand, counting down.
TCGTCCGACCGTGACCCCGGAGGGGAGCACCCATGTCGATACTGCGTTCACGGGTACCACCTCCTCATTCTCTCGCACGGCCTCCGGGAGATTAGCAACGGTCGCCGTTGTCCGCCAACGGGTTTTCGCGGAGGCTCCGTGGCCGGATGCCACCTCACCACATAGGACACGGCCTTAGATATATGCGACATCTCGCGAGTTCGTCCTGGCTTTCATCTCCCGTTGCCGCAGGTCAGCCCGGCAGACAGGAGATGGATCCGCATAGATCATGATAGGCCTTCGGAATTCCTGAAGAGCCATCATGATCTCTACATAGATGCACAGGCCGAGAGCCACGAGGTGCCTGGTCAGACTCCATACCGAGGAACCGAGGGGCACGGCGAACTCGCGGGATGTTGCACACTCTGCGGCTTCCACTCAGCCTGGCCCGTGGTTATGCCCGATTGCGGTTGATGGCACGGTTCCTATCGGTACCCCGACTCAGCGGACGTGACTCGTCGCGCGTGCTGTTCCGGCGCCTGGATGCTGTCACGCCAGAGTGGGCGTATTGTCCGGCTATGGGCGATGCTCGGTGTGGCTGGTGTGGTGCAGCCCTGCCGGAGCCGGCGGGACATGGCCGCCGGTATTGCCGCCCGGCGCACCGGCAGGCGGCCTGGCGGGCGCGGCGTCGTTGGCAGGCCGCGGACGGTGCACGGCAGGAGATGTTCCTGGCAGGGGCCGATCTTCTGGCCCAGGTGCAGGCCGTCACCCAGCAGATGAGCGGGCTTTCTTCCGCGGAGCCGGCTGGCGGGTGTCATTGTGCTGCGGTGGCCGAGGTTCCGAAGCGGGCGGCGCGGCTGGTGCGCTCGGCCGTGCTGGCCGACCGGCGGGCCGGGGCGAGCTGGGCGCAGATCGGGGTTGCGTTGGACATCAGCGGGGAGGCGGCCAGGGCACGCTTCGGGCGGACGCGTGGTTCTCAGCACCCGCCGCCCGGCAACACTGAGCGGGACGGAACCGGATCGGCCTCACTGCCGCTGCGGGTTCAGGCGGGCAGCTGATGGATACCGCACTGGCCGAAGTGGTGCGGGAGAGTCATGCCTTCGGGGCGCTGCTGTATGTGCTGGCGCCGGACGGGAACGCTTTGTGGCTGGCTGTGATGACGGGGAGTCCCTATGAGATCGCCGTCCCATGGACGCGGGTGGCAGTGACCGACCCGATGCCGGTGGCGGACGCTGTGCGCGAGCAGCGCCTGGTATGGATCGGCGGTCAGGAGGAGATGGCGCGCCGTTACCCGAGGCTGGCGCTCGTGCTGCCCTACGACTTTGCGCTGGCGGCCGCTCCGGTCGCTTCGAAGGCCACGATCTGGGGCGGACTGGTGCTTTTGTGGCCCGGTGATCATCCGCCGCAGCTCAGCCGTGACGAGCGGGACGCCATCGAGACGGGCTGCCGCCGCCTGGGCGCTCTCCTGCAACAGGCCGCGGACCGCGGCGATCCGCTGCTACCCGCGGGACGGCCGCGAACCCTGCCCCCGCCGCCGGGACGGACTCTCTCCCCCGCCGAGGCACCGGCGATCGCAGCGTTCCTCGACCGTCTGCCCGAAGGAGCTTGCGCGCTGGACCTGAAGGGCCAGATCACCTTCATCACCCCAGCCGCCGCCGACCTCCTCGGTGTCGATTCTGACGACCTGCTGGGCGCTCTGCCCTGGGAGGCGTTGCCGTGGATGGATGTCCCCCAGGTCGAAGACCGCTACCGGGCCGCACTGATCAGCCAGAAACCCCAGACCTTCACGGTCCTGCGCCCACCGGACGCGTGGCTGTCCTTCGAGCTGTACCCGGACTCCTCCGGCATCAGCGTCCGCATCATCCCCGCTGGCGAGGCCCAGGACACTCCCGCACCGAAGACGGCGCCTGCTGCGGGCCCCGGCCGTGCCGCTGTGCTGTACCACCTGATGCATCTGGCCACCACCCTTACCGAGGCCGTCGGCGTGCGGGACGTGGTCGACCAGACCGCCGACCAGCTCCTGCCCGCTCTCGGCGCACAGGGCATGGTGCTGATGACCGCCGAGGACGGCCGCCTGAAGATCCACGGCCATCGCGGTTACAGCACCGAACTGATGGACCGCTTCGACGCTATTCCCCTGAGCCTGGGCAACCCCGCCGTCAGAGTCCTGACCACCGGCGAGCCGGGCTTCTTCCCCACCTTTGCCGACCTGAAGCGTTCCTACCCGATTACCGTGCATGAGGACGGGATGGCCGCATGGGCCGTCCTGCCGCTGATCTCCTCCGGTCGCCCCATCGGCTCCCTCATCCTCGCCTACAACCGGCCCCATACCTTCTCGCCCAGCGAACGCGCCGTCCTCACCTCTCTGGCCGGCCTGGTCGGCCAGGCCCTCGACCGCGCCCGCCTCTACGACAGCAAAGACAATCTCTCCCACCGCCTGCAGTCCGCCCTGCTGCCCCACCGCCTGCCCCACGTTCCCGGCCTGAAGGCCGCCGCCCGCTACCTGCCCGCTGCTCGCGGCCTGGGCATCGGCGGCGACTTCTACGACCTCATCCGCCTCGACGCACACACCGCGGCCGCCGCCATCGGCGACGTCCAGGGCCACAACGAGGACGCCGCCGCCCTGATGGGACAGGTCCGCACCGCCGTCCACGCCCACGCCACCGTCGGCGCACCGCCGGACCGCGTCCTGGCCCGCACCAACCGTCTCCTCACCGACCTCGACCCCGGCCTGTTCACCAGCTGCCTCTACGCCCACCTGGACCTCGCCCGCCACCGCGCCTGCCTGGCCACCGCCGGACACCCACCACCCCTGCTGCGCCACGCGGACGGACGCACCGAACTCCTCAACGTCCCACCCGGCCTCCTCCTCGGCATCGCCCCGGACACCCAGTACCCGACACTGGAATTCCCCCTGCCACCCGGCTGTGTGCTCGTTCTCTACACCGACGGACTCGTCGAATCCCCCGGAGTCGACCTCGACGACGCCACCGCCGCCCTGGCCGGACTCGTGGAACAGGCGGATCCGACCGACCTCGACGCCATGGCCGATGCCCTCATCCGACACGCCCCCACCCCCGTAGACGACATCGCCCTGCTCCTCATCAGCTCTCAGTCCGACCCCGAATGAAGCGACGATCACCGAGCACGGAAACTCTCATGAAGCAACTCGCCGAGACCGTCTGGCAATGAATACGCGACACCTCTACATGCGAGCTCACCAGTCCCGAGGCCGGGATACGCGAGCGATCGCCGGACAGGCGGTCCGGCAATCGCGGCTGTCATCTGGAGCCGGAGCGGCGGGCAGTCGGCGCCTCCGATACCGTCGCCAATGCCCGGGCAAAGTCCTGCTGGACTTGCTGAAGGCTGTAGTCCTGCAGGCTGACGATCGAGCAATTGTCAAGAGTTGTGGATTGACTGAGATGCTGATGCGTTCTTACGTTCCAGCAGTGTGACCGTGACTCCGGGCGCGACCTGGCGCTCGCCGACTGGTACGAATCCGCGCTGTCGATAGAGCGCGACCGCAGGCAGGTTGGCGGTTCCGGTGGAGACGACGGTCAGTTCCGCGGGCTCGATCGAGTCCAGAGCGTCGAGCAGTGCCGTTGCGACGCCGCGGCGATGCGCGACGGGATGGACCACGAGGCGGCAGATGTCCAGAGCACCATTCGGCAAGCGGGTCCAGGCGACCGCTCCGACAAGTCTCAACTCGTCGCGAACCCCGAGGAAGGTCTCGTCACATGCGCGCAACTGCTCAAGGGACTCGTGCAGGGGCGGGATGCCGTCGAAGCCGATGAGCCGGGCTTCGACCGCGTAGGAGGCCCGCTGAAGGTCCCACAGATGACGCAGGGTGCCGGGATCGGACAGGTCGAGCCGGACTGGTTCAGCAAAGGGCCAGTGGGATTCGGTGGAGGCGTGGCGTTGGCCGGTCATGCTGCGATCCTCTCAGAACGCTCGGCCAGGACGCCGTTCTCGAACTTCGCGCCGGAGCGGACCAGGGCGACCAGGCGGGCTCCGGTGACCGCGCGCCAGCGTTCCTGGGCGGACTCGAGGAGCTTGAACACCATCGCCAGGGCGGCGGCCGGGCTGCCGGCACCGCGGGTGACCTTGGTCCGCAGCCGGACGGTGGCGAACGTGGACTCGAGCGGGCTCGTGGTCCGCAGATGGATCCAGTGCTCGGCCGGGAAGTCGTAGAACGCCAGCAGCTCGTCCAGGTCGCTGGTGATCTTCTCGGCGGCCTTGGGCCACTTCGCCCCGTAGTCCTTCGCGAACTGCTTCGCCGCCTGTTCGGCGTGGGCCCGGTCTTCGGCGTTGTAGATCTCCTGCAGGGCCTTCTTCGCTCCCGCGCGTGCACGGACTTCGGCAGTGCGTTGATCACGTTCCGGGTCTTGTGAACCCAGCACCTTTGGTGCCTGGCCTGCGGAAACACCTCCGCCAGGGCCCGCCACAGGCCCATCGCCCCGTCGCCCACGACGAGCTCCGGATCGCGCATGCCGCGCCGGCGGCAGTCCCGCAGCAGATCCGCCCACGACTCCGTCGACTCCCGCAGCCCCTCCGCCAGGACGATCAGCTCCTTCGTGCCGTCCAGACGGACGCCCATCAGGACCAGGACGCAGGAGTGGGCCTGTCCGAGACGGACCTTGGGGTGGACACCGTCGGCCCACACATAGACGTAGTCCGTCTCCGACAGGTCGCGGCGCTGGAAGGCGGCGTGGTCGTCCTGCCACTGCTTGGTCAGCCGGTTCACGGTCGCCTCCGACAGGCCCGCCGCGGAGCCGAGGAACTGCTCGAGCACGGGCACGAAGTCACCGCTGGACAGGCCGTGCAGGTAGAGCAGAGGGAGGGCCTCGCTGATCTTCGGGGACTTCCGGCACCAGGGCGGCAGGATCTTCGACGAGAACCGCTGCCGTTCACCGGTCGCCTCGTCGACGCGGCGGTCGTTCACCCGCGGGGCGCGGACCTCGACCGGGCCAGCCGCTGTCGTCACGCTGCGGGGACAGTGGTGGCCGTTGCGCACGACCAGACGGCGGCCCCGTTCGTCCCGCTCAGCCGCCAACTCGGCTATGTACTGGTCTACTTCGGCTTCCAGTGCGGCGGCGAGCATCCGCCTGGCGCCCTCCCGCACGATCTCGTCGATCAGGGAACCGGTAGCGGTGGAGCCTTCTTCGTTGACTACGCTGAGCACGGGCGTGCCTTCCCGACCCGCGCTGCGAACGCGGGCCTGACTTGGTGACCGATACAGGATCATTCGGGAAGGTACGCCCTTCGCATGCCGTCCCGAAGACCGATCCACAAGTCATGAGCATTGCTCCTGACGGTCTCTGTGAAGCCCGCTTCTGGCATGTCGGCGGGCCGAACGCCGTAGGGCAGCGCGAGGGCCTTTCACATGGTCAGGACGGCGTGCTCCACGGCTCGGGCGCGTCCGCCGGGGAGATTGACCGTCTTGACCGCAGTCCAGCCACGCGCTCTGTGCTGGTCCAGCCGTTTGTTTCCCATCTTCGCGATTCCGATCTTCGCCGCACCCAGAGTCTGGTGTGTGGTCAGGTAGATGAGGGCGTCGTCGGTGCCGATGCCGTATCCGCCGCAGAATCGGCAGGCGCCGGTGCCGGCGTGCTTGATGCTGCCCAGGCTGGGCGCGATCTCCCTGTGGCATTTCAGGCAGCTTGCTCGCAGGGCCTCTTGATGCCGGGGAAGGCAACGAAGGGCTCGGCTCCGGCCAGGCGCAGCAGGTCTTCCGCGGCGGCCGCGGTAACCGGGCCGTTCCTCCTGCAAAGGTCGCAGCACTTCGGCTGCCCATGCCTGATTGCCTTGCGGACGCTGCTGAGCGTGGGTGCCGTGATTCCGCCGCAGTTGCCGCACTCCGACTCCCATGACGCATTGGTGTCGGCGTACGGACTTTTCTCCCCAGTTGCGTACGGACCAACGTCCCCAGCTCTGGCCGCGGGCAGCGGTAGCACGGCAGAGGATCTGGGTTGA